>JADHTP010000199.1 GCA_016784945.1 Deltaproteobacteria bacterium
AAGACCCATCGCCTTGGTTTGAACGACAAGGGCGACCAGGTGACTTTGACGGAACTGAACGGCAACGTGGTCGACCAGGTGCTCTACGGGTCGGAAGGCGGCAAGGGGCGTTCCCTGGTCCGCGCCGTGGACGGCGATCCCGATGCCGACTGGTTGACCCATCCGGACGTGGCCCATTCGGCGGGTCTGCAGCAGGACGGCTCCCCATTTCAGGACTGAGACCGAGGTGGGTTGACCATGTCGGACAATTCCAGCGAGAAACAGCTTAAACCCATGCTGGCCTACTCTGCGGCGAATCTACCTGCCGGATTGATTCTGCTAGTTGTCGGTGCATGGTTGATGAGGCTCTATTGCCCATCATCAGACGAGGACAGGGTGATGCTGATCACGGATCAGATGTTCGGCGTCATTACATTCATGGTCACGGTCGTCGCCGGCTTCACGGACTTCTTCATTGGTTATTTTTCGGACCGTACGAAAACAACTCTTGGTCGCCGAACGCCCTATATCATGATTGGTCTGCCCTTCTTGGCATTGTCATTCCTTCTGGTCTGGTTTCCCCCGGTGTCAGAAGGCTGTACGCCCATGATTCCAGCCGAAGGTCATCCGTATTCTTTCCTTCTGTCGATTCTTCCTGTGGCGTACGACGTTCCAATGGGCAATATTCTCTGGCTCCTATTCCTCTTGGGTTGCATTCATATTTCGTTCACGGTTGTGGTCAATCCCTACTTGGCCCTGATGCCCGAACTGTGGCGATCGGCGAAGGGGAGGATCCGTGTTTCTGCATGGATGGCTGCTTTCAACGCGATCGCGCAAGTCGTTGGATTGGGAGTGTTTGGGATTCTGATTTCAAAGTTCTCCGGGGGAATCACGTTGTTCGGAATTGACTTCCCCGATGGATACAAATTGGGTGCAGTCATCTGTTTCGTGCTGACCATCGCCGGCTTTGTTCCATTGTTCGTCACCGTCAGGGAGGCGCCCTACACCAAGGATAAGCAGGTACCGTTTGGATTATGGGAATCCGCGGTTAAGACGTTGACGAATCCAGCGTTTCTCCCATACATCGGTGCAGGAGCCATGCTTATGGCCGCACAGAGCCTGATCTTGCTGGCCATCCCTTACCTGATGGTAACCCAGGTCGTCGAGGATCCCAATGAAGGCGATGGGGCCGCCGCAATGCTGCTTCTCGGGCTCGTGGTTTTTTCAGCTGCTTTGTATCCCGTTGCGGTCAAGTTAGCCGATCGATATCGAAAACGGGATTTAATGATGGCTTCGTTGGCTTCGTTTGTCATTGTTCTACCATTGGTAACGCTGGCGGGACGGATTCCCTTCATCTCGGCCTGGGTGCACGTGATCGTTGCATGCGCCCTCATAACCCCCGGACTGGCCGTGGGTATGGTCATACCTCGTGCCATCCTGGCGGACGTGATGGACCACGATGCGGAGCGGACCGGCTTTCGTCGCGAGGCCATGTACAATGGCATGGAAGGACTGATCCAGAAGATCGCCTACGGGCTGGCTCCACTGGCGGCTGGATTCCTGTTTGCGAACTTTGGTAAGACGCAGGCTGAACCCTGGGGCATCGTTCTCTGTGGGGTGGCCGCCGGCATCATGGCCGTGCTGGGCATGGTGGCCTTCAAGTTCTATCCACTGAACAAGTGACTGGAAACCGGGACGTCCACTTCTGCGTCGACGTCCCAAATAGCGATAAGCGATGGGCTATTGGCGATAGGCCATCTACCCCAGCACCTGGCGTTCGCCACGGGAGTCGGGCGGGCCCACGATGCCTCGAAGCTCCACCTGCTCCATGATGCGCGCGGCCCGGTTGTAGCCCACCTTCAGACGACGCTGCAGGTAAGAGATGCTGGCCCGGCGGCTCTCCATGATGATCTCGATGGCGTCGCCCAGCAACGGGTCGGCGTCTTCCATGTCTTCGGGGTCTTCGCTTGCGCCCGACTGGAGGATCTCCATGTCGTAGTCGGGTTCGCCCTGGGACTTGAGGTGGTCCACCACCCGCTGGACCTCCTCCTCGGACACGAAGGGGCCGTGGATCCGGGTCAGCAGCGAGGAACCCGGCTTGAGGTGCAGCATGTCGCCGTAGCCCAGGAGCGCGTCGGCGCCACCCTGGTCCAGGATGATCCGCGAATCCACCTTGGAAGAGACGCGGAAGGAAATGCGGCTGGTGAAGTTGGCCTTGATCAGGCCCGTGATGACCTCCTTGGAGGGCCTCTGCGTGGCCATGACCAGGTGGATGCCGGCGGCGCGGGCCTTCTGAGCCAGACGAGCTACCGCCGTCTCCACGTCCTTGGACGCCACCATCATGAGGTCGGCGAACTCGTCCAGCACGATGACCAGGTAGGGCAGCTTCTGGAGGGTTTCCCCCTCATCGGTGTCCAGTTCGGGCTCGGCGGGGCCGTTCACCGACGTGTCCGACTCTTCGGGAAGGCCCGACGCAGCCGAGCGACCGCCCAGGAGCCGCTTTACGCGCTGGTTGTAGGACACGATGTTCCGCGTACCGAAACGGGCCAGCAGTTCGTAGCGTCTCTCCATCTCTTCCACCGACCAGCGCAGAGCCGCGGCGGCGTGCTTGGGGTCGTAGACCACGGGCAGCAGGAGGTGGGGAACGCCCTCGTACATCTGGAGTTCCACCACCTTGGGGTCCACCAGGATGATCCGGACATCCTCGGGGGACGCGTTGTACAGCAGGCTCATGAGGAAGGCGTTGACCGCCACGCTCTTGCCCGAACCCGTGGCGCCGGCAATGAGCAGGTGGGGCATCTTGGCGAGGTCCGTGACCATGGGGGTTCCGAAGATGTCCTTGCCAAGGGCCAGGGTGAGCTTGCTGCGGGCCTTGGAAAAGGCATCGGAGGCCAGGACCTCCCGCAGGTAGACCGTCTCCCTGACCTCGTTCGGGACCTCGATGCCTACCACGCCCTTGCCCGGGATGGGAGCGACGATGCGGATGCTCATGGCGGAAAGGGCCATGGTCAGGTCGTCGGCGAGATGGGCGATCTGACTGATCTTCACGCCGGGTGCGGGCAGGAACTCGTACATGGTGATCACGGGCCCCGGGTGGATTTCCACCACGCGGCCATCTACCTTGAAATCCAGCAGTTTCCTTTCCAGGGTTTCGGCGTTGTGTCGCAGGTTCTCGCGGTCCACGGGCGAGGACTTGCTTTCAACGAAGTCCAGAAGCGACATGGGTGGAGGCTCGAACAGCCCCTGACTGGCCCGATCATCCAGAGCCAGCGAACCCTGGACCTTGGGCGTCTTGCGTTTGCGAACCACGATCTTCGGCCCTTCGGCCGAGGATTCATCGGCCGACGTTTCTTTGGGCACGGACGGGTTCCGGGGTTCCTGAGGTTCGTCTTCAACTTCCAGAGATTCCGGACCTTTTGGCGCGGGATGCTTCACCCACGACGGATCGCCCGTTGCGTCTTCTTCTTTATCCTCGAAGCGGAAGGGCCGTAATCCCCGTCGCAGTTCCACCCGGGTGTCGTGCTCGTCCTCCACCGTTTCGTCACCGTCGGTTCCGTCATCCCCGGCGGGCGGATCCTGGGACACCAGACGATGCCGAAGAGACCGCCAGGCGGATATCATGGTCGCTGAAACGCGGGCCGCCGCGCGGCTGAACAGGCTGACAGCCATCTGCCAGAGCCAGCGGAGACCGGTGGCGAGGGACCGACCCGACAGGTAGGTCGCGGCGATGGCCAGAACGGCCACCGACAGAATGACGGCGCCCGTGCGGGAGAAGAGCGCCGCCATCACCTCACCGGCATACAGACCGATGAAACCGCCCGGATGGTGTCCCAGCACGCGGGTGTCGTCGAGCACGGCCTGCAGGAAGATCACCGACATGAGAACGGCGACGAGACCCCAGATGACCGGGCCCATGCTCAGCCGGACAGGACGGCGAATGACCGCCCGAATGCCGATCCAGGCGAACAGGGCGTCCACCAGGAAGGCGGACACACCCACGACCCATAGAAAGAGGTTGGCCATGTGTGCGCCGACGGGGCCCAGCAGGTTATTCGTGTCCGTGCCGTTTTCGATGCCGATACCCACGTCCTGACGGTCATAGGTGACCAGTGACAGGAACAGCACCACGGCAAAGAGGGACAACAGTGCGCCGTAGGCCTCCAGTTGCACTATGGACAGCCGCGTCGGTTCCTGCTTCGCGGATTTCATTTTCGTCTGGGCTTTACCGGGCATCGGTCGCTCTTTGTTTCCAGGGACACCGCCAACAAAACTATCATCGCGTGCGCGCGGGTGCCAAGAAGACGCCGAGGTCCCTGGACTGGTGCCGGTGTACGTCTTTCGTGAACTTGCGCTGGACCGGGATGCGATGCTAACCTGTTTCGGTCTGCCGGTGGACATTTAGTGGAACTGACGTGCCTTAACTGTGCGGGGACGTTCGAGATCGACGAAGGGGGATCCGGCTCGGACGGTGGATCGGTGGAGTGCCCCATGTGCGGGCAGGCCCAGGACTTCATCCCGAGGGCAGGAATCGAGGCCTCTGCGCCACCACCAGGTCCGTCCATCCAGGAGGTGTCGACACCTCCGCCCACGCAGGATGCCGCCCCCCCTCCGGAAACGGGAGCCAGTTCCTTCAAGAAGCCCATGCAGGCCTTTTCCAGTTTTGCCCGTCGACAGGTCTCGGGACCCGACGATTTGAAGGACGACACGGGATCGATGAAGCAGGTCACCAGGAAGTCCTATCACGAAGACACGCCTTACGAAGCCCGCATACCCCGAATCGAAAAAAAGGAGCCTTCCGGTTCCATCCCCGAGACGTCGGAAGACGATGGAAACGGCACCGGACTGTGGCTGGTGAAGTCTCCCTCCGGACTCGTCCTGGAGTTCCCTTCGTCCCATCTCCTGGTCAACTGGTCGGCCATCGTGGAGAACCCGGCCCCATACTCGATCTCGAAGGGTGGCGAGGTCTGGCAGGCGCTGGCCGATTTTCTGGAGGAGGTCCGACAGGGGAACCGGGGAACAACGGCCTTTCGCCGGATTGCGAGTTCCATGGAACGTTCGCAGGGTTCCTCCGTGACGGTACGTAGCGTTTCCGATTCCACGGACAGGATGCCGGCGGCCGGGACGGGCACCCCTGGTGAAGGGGTCGAAATCGGCGGACAGGACGGCGGCGATGCTCCCTCCATTCCCACGTCTCCCACTTCCGGCTTTCAGTTCAAGATTCGCGAAACCAGGGCGCCCAAGAGCAGGAAGTGGTTGGTGGTGGGAATCGTCGTGGGCGTGGTAGTGCTGGCTGCCGGTGCGACCGTGGCCTTGTATTTCACATGCGTCTTTTAAAAAAAACCATGGCGAAAACCGTTTACATACGGACACACGATGGCGTTCTTGTTCGTTTCGATGACCCCGCCGTCCTGAAGTCCTGGCTGGAAGCCGGAAAGATAACCTTCGCGGACCTCTATCGGAACGAGGACCTGAAATGGGTGCCGGTGTCCGGACTCTTCGAGATAAAAAGCGAAGCCCTGGGCACCGAGGACAAGCAGACGGAATCCGAAGAACAGGATGCGCCCGTAGTCCAGAAGCCGCCGCTGCCCGTACAGACGCCCACCGTTCCCATGGTGATGAAGCCGTTGGAAGAACCCGAGCCGGAGCCGGAGCAGCAGGTTCAGGTACCGACGGATGATCGACCTAGGCTGGAAGTCGAGGTGGTCCAGGCCCCGCCGGAACCGGAAGAGGAGCCGGCCAAAGCGGCCTTTCACGAGTACGTGTCTCCGAAAGTCGATGACCCCGGGCCGAAGCGGGTCGCCTCGGAAGCAGAGGGTCAGCGTGTGTGGGCCGTCGACGACGACGTGGAATCGGACGAACTGGAACTGTGGGGCTCGGAAGCGGATGCGATGTGGCTTGCCGAGCAGAGAAGGACCCGTCGACGCCTCCTGATCGGCGCCTTGACATGTGTGGCCATCGCCGTCCTTGGGGCCCTTGGTTGGTACTGGTTGACGGAACAGAAGAACGTAGCCGCCCCGCCGGCGACGGAAAAGACCACCCTGCCGGCGGTGAGCAGGAAGACGCCACCGCCTTTGCCTCCCGTTCCGAAACCCGAGGTCGAGGCCAGACCGGTCGTGGTCGAAGACGCCGTTTCGGCATCGGACGCGAAGGAGCAGGCCCGGGAGACACCGGTACCGGAAACCCTGG
>JADHTP010000200.1 GCA_016784945.1 Deltaproteobacteria bacterium
TTCCTTGCGGGGGCCGCCCCAGATGCCAATGAGGAAGTACATGGGCAGCAGCATCACTTCCCAGAACACGTAGAACAGAAAGAAGTCCAGGGCCACGAACACGCCCATCATGCCCGTTTCAAGGAGCAGGATGAGGGCGTAGTAGCCGCGCTCCTTCACACCGATGCCGGCCAGGGAGTTGTGCGCGGGCTCCACGGGCTTCTTGACCTGGAAGGAGGCCAGGATGGCCACGAAGGACACCAGGGCCGTGAGAAGGACCATGGGCACTGACACGCCGTCGATGCCCACGAAGTATTCGATGTTGAAGGCGCTGATCCAGACCACGTGATCCACGAACTGCAGCCCGTAGGCCTGGGGATCCAGGGTCGGGGCAGCGGCCTTGAGCGCCGCCACGTCGGGCACCAGTTGGGTGTCGAAATTCAAGTAGACCTGGACGGCCAGCACCAGCGGCACTGCAGCGGCCGCCACGGCCACGTACTTGAACGACTCCCGGAACCGCGCCGGAAGGCACACGATGACGGCCGCCCCGATGAGGGGGAAGAACGTCATCCAGGAAAGGACATGGTCAACCATCACACACTCCGTCGACCTTTCAAACCAGCAGGTAGAAGACCAGCACCAGCCCGGTCAGGCCGATGATGATCCCGGTCACGTAGGACTGAATCCGTCCCGTCTCCACCCGGCGAATCCGCTGACCCGCCGAAAGCGTGGCCTGGGCCAGTGCGTTCACCGTGCCGTCCACGAAGACCTTGTCGATACCGCCGTTGATCCAGCACACGATCTTGGTGGCCAGTGCGCTGAAGTTCACCACCCCGTCGATGACCAGCTTGTCGAAGCGGGCCGCCCAGCGGGTGGACGCCAGGAAGGGCCGTATGATGCCGGCCCAGTAGCCTTCGTCCACGAAATACTTGTTGAAGACCACGTTGTGCACCTTTTCGCCGTACAGGCGTGCCTCGTCTTCCGGCGAACGGTAGGTCCGATAGATCTTCCAGGCCGCGAAGATCCCCGTGGCCGCCAGCGCGATGGCGATGGCCATGAGGAAATACTCGCCCGCGTGGGAGTGCAACCCGTGACCGTGCTCCGTGGCTTCCGATATCCAGGACACGTTGGAGGCGCCCACGGCGAATACCGGCTCCAGGAAATGGTGAAAATGGTTGTCGCCGCCCAGGGCCGCCGGCACGCCGATGAACCCGCCCACCAGGGCAAAGAAGCCCAGGATGTACAGCGGGATGGTCATGCGCTTGTATTCCTTGGCGTGGTGCCGGGTGTGCTCATCCGCCCGGGGTTCGCCGAAGAAGATCTGCAGGCCCAGCCGCGTCATGTAGAACGCCGTGAACAGGGCCGCCGTGGCGCCCATGCCCCAGATGAGCCAGCCCGGCACCAGGAGGTTGCCGCTGTCGAAGGCCTTCCACAGGATCTCGTCCTTGCTGAAGAATCCGCTGGTCCCCGGGATCCCGGCGATGGCGATGGTTGACGCCATGAAGGTGATGTAGGTGGCCGGTAGGAGCTTGCGCAGGCCGCCCATGTCCTTCATTTCCTGCCTGTGGTGCAGGGCATAGATGATGGAGCCCGAGCCCAGGAACAGGCAGGCCTTGAAGAACGCGTGGGTCATCAAGTGGAAAATGCCCGCGGAAAAGGCGCCAACGCCAACGCCGATGAACATGTAGCCCAGCTGGCTCACCGTGGAATAGGCCAGCACCTTCTTGATGTCGGTCTGGAAGAACCCGATGGTGGCGGCGAACAGGGCGGTCAGGGCGCCCACCACGGCCACCACGGTCATGGCGGCGGGCGAGAACGCGAACAGGAAATTGAGACGGGCCACCATGTACACGCCGGCGGTCACCATGGTGGCGGCGTGGATCAGGGCGGACACGGGCGTGGGGCCGGCCATGGCGTCGGGGAGCCACACGTAGAGGGGCAACTGGGCCGACTTGCCGCAGGCCCCCACGAAGAACAGGATGCAGGACAGGGTCACGATGGGAACGCCAAAGGCCGTCTTGGCCAGGAAGGCATTGCGAAAGGCCTCGTCGGCCATGAGGGAGTCCAGTTCCCTGAACACCAGCGTGGGGCCCATGGCGCCGTCGTAGGCGTAGACACCGTCGGTCCAGCCGCCCACCATGCCCCACATGAGAACGGCCATGCCCGCGATGAACGCGAAGTCGCCGATGCGGTTGACCACGAAGGCCTTCATGCCCGCTGCGGCCTTGTCCACCTCTTCGTAGTAATAGGAAATCAGCAGGTAGGAGCAAAGGCCCACGCCTTCCCAGCCCACGAACATCATGAGGAAGCTGTCGCCCAGCACCAGGACCAGCATGGCGAACATGAACAGGTTCATCCAGGCGAAGAAGCGCCAGTAGGGCTTTTCGTCCTGCATGTAACCCGTGGAGAAAACGTGGATCAGCGATCCCACGAAGGTGACCACGAACAGCATCACGGCGGTGAGCCGGTCCGCCGCGAAGGCAAAGGGCAGATTGAGCGCATGCTGGTCCCACTGGAACCCGATCCACGGCCAGAGGTTGTTCACCAGGACCACGCCGTCCTCGTGGCCCATGATCTGCAAGATGGCGTACAGGGCCACCAGGAGGGACCCGAAAACCGGGATCAGCGCGATGGTGTGCACGGTCCAGCGGCCCACGGTCCTCTGGAGAGTGGCGCCCAGGGTGCCGTTGATGAAGGCCCCGACCAGGGGCAGCAACGGTATCAGGACCAGGTACCAGGCCTCGATCTCGGTGACCCTGGCGGCGATTTCGATTTCTTCAGGTGCCATCGGGTTCCCGTCCCTACAGTTTCATCCTGCTGACCTGGTCCACGTCCACCGTCCTGTAGTGGTGGAAGATGGACAACACGATAGCCAGCGCCACCACGGTTTCCGCGGCGGCGAGGGCAATGACCATGACCGCGAAGGCATGGCCCTCGATACCCCCGACGCCGTAGCGCGAAAAAGCCACCAGGTTCACGTTGGCGGCGTTCAGGATCAGTTCCACGCCCAGCAGCACGCCGATGGCGTTCTTCCGCGTGGCCAGGTTGATGAGCCCCAGCACGAAGAGGACGGCCGCCAGCACCACGAAATGTGTGAGCGTCACGTGCATCTCAGTCCCTCTCCTCGGGCTTCAGTTCCCGCCGGGCCACCAGGAGTGCGCCCAGGAGCACGGCAAGGAGCACCACCGAGATGATCTCGAAGGGAAGCAGGTACCTGGACAGGAACAGGTCTCCGATACCGCTGGTGGTGGGCCCCGTGGCGTCCACGGGCGCCGTGGGAAGGGGGGACGACAGGATGGCGTAGAGCAGCACGCCCAGCAGGACCAGTCCCGCAGGCACCGCCACCACCCAGTTCACCGACTGGTTGGAGACCTTGATGTCTTCGATGCGCTTGGTGAGGAACACCCCGAACAGAAACAGGATCAGCACGCCGCCCACGTAGACCACGATCTGGGTCACAGCCACGAAGTCCGCGTCCATGAGGCCATACAGGCACGCCACGGACAGCAGAGTGCCCAGGAGTCCGAGGGTCGCGTGGACCAGGCTGCGGTGGAAGGTCACCATGAGGCCGAAACCCACCGTCAGGATGGCGAAGGCCCAGAACAGGGCGTCTTTCAGCGTCAATGCGTCCATCATCATCGATCCGTCTCGGGTGCAATGATATCCAGGCTCGCGAACAGCGCCACCAGGTCGGCGATCATCATCCCGGGGGCCAGCTTTTCCACCACGGAAAAGGCCGTGAACGAACCGGTCCGCAAGTGGATCCGGTGGGGGTTCACGGTCCCGTCGGACATCACGTACGTGAACAGGTCACCCCGGGCGCCCTCGACCCTGGCATGGGCCGACAGACCTTTTTCAGGCTTGATCTTCTTGGGCACCTTGCCCATCACGGGGCCAATGGGCATCTGTGCCAGGGCCTGGCGGATGATGCGGACCGACTGGAGCATCTCCTCGATGCGCACCCAGAACCGGTCGAACACGTCGCCCACGGTCCCCTTGATGCCCCGACCCACGCACACGTCGAATTCCAGCTCGGGGTACACGCCGTAGGGCTGGTCCCGCCTCACGTCGAAGTCCACGCCGCTGGCCCGCAGGTTGGGGCCGATGAGGCTGTACCCGATTGCGTCTTCGCGGGAAATCACGCCCACATTGGCACACCGCTTGACGAAAATCTCGTTGAAGCTGATCAGGTTGTTGAACTCCTTGACGAAGATTTCGAACCCGTCCAGGAAGTCCAGGATCTTCTGTTTCATGCCGGAAGGCAGGTCGAAGGAAACGCCCCCGATGCGCATGTAGTTGTAGGTCAGCCGGGCCCCGAGCCATTCCTCGAAGATGTCGTTGATGGTTTCCCGCTCACGGATGCCGTGAAGGAAAGGGGTGTAGGCCCCCAGGTCCATGGTGACGGAGCCGAGGCAGATGATGTGGCTGGCGATGCGGTTCAGTTCGTCCGCCACCACCCGGAGATATTCGGCACGCGCGGGCACTTCCGTTCCCAGCAGCTTCTCCACGGCCAGGGCGTAGCCGTGGTTCACGAACATGGCACCCAGGTAGTCGATCCGGTCCGTGTAGGGCATGAAGCCCTGCCAGGGGATGCCTTCGCCAATTTTTTCGATGCCGCGATGCAGGTAGCCGATGTCCGCGGTCAGCTTCCCGATCACCTCGCTGTCCATGGACAGGATCAACCGGAGCACGCCGTGGGTGGAGGGATGGTGCGGTCCCATGTTCAGGACCATGTCCCCGTTTTCTTCCACGAGTTCCACGTGCGGGTCCGCGTGTTCTTCCACGCCTGTCACCTTTTCGGTCATTTCGAATCCCGGATCAGGTCCAGGAAGCTCTGCCTCGTGGTCTCGAAGCCCAGCGCCGTGGGCCCTTCCTTCCAGTCCTTGCGCAGGGGGTGGCCTTCCCACTCCTCGGGCAACAGGATGCGGCGCAGGTCGGGGTGTCCATCGAAACGTATGCCCAGCAGATCCCACGCCTCGCGTTCGTTCCAGTTGGCCGTGGGGTACAGGCCGGACAACGTGGGGACCACGGGCTCTCCACGCGGCAGGTCCACCCGCACAACCAGGGTGTGCTTGTGGCCGTAGGAATAGAAGTGGTACTCGATCCGGAGGTCGTCCACGCCCTCTTCCAGACCCATGAGGTCGATGCCCGTGACGGCCATGAGGAAGTCGAAGTCCAGTTCGGGGGTGTCCCGCAGGAAGGCGGCGGCCTTCGTGATGGACAAAGGCGCCACCTGGACCCAGGGATCGATGGCGTTCACACCCTCGGCGACCACGGCCTCGGGACAGGCGTCCTTCAGACTCTGGATGACGGCCGCAGCCTCCATCACCACCTCTTGAGATCCTTGATCCACCGCAGGTCGCCCCGGAGCCAGACGTAAATCAGGGCGGCCAGGAGGATCGTGACAAACAGGGTTATCTCGGCCAGCGCGATCATCCCGCGGCCGGCGCCCACCCATTCCCGGAGGACCGCAGCCACCGGGAGGACCAGGGCGATTTCCACGTCGAACACCACGAAGACCAGTGCGATCAGGTAGAAACGGGGGTTGAAGTTGAACCAGGCGTCCTTGACGGGCTCTTCGCCACACTCGTAGGGCATGTCCTTCAGGGGTGTGTGGCGGACCTTCGGCCGGAAGAACCGACCCAGGAACAGGGCCACGAAGACGAAGCCGGCGATGACGGCGACGAACACCGCCACGGGTAGCAACCCGGTCTCCAAAACCTTCTCCTCGAAGGCGCCGCGTAAAGCGCCGGATTCGGGGCGTAAACTAAGCCACCACGAGGACGGGTGTCAAGGGTAAAACCCCATCGAGACGCACCTTGCTGCCTGGCTAATCCATTGATCATCGGGATTTCGTTTGAAAGGGACCGTCCAAATCCCTAAAATGCTCCCGTCGTAGTTTGGGAGGATGGAGATGAATCTGACCCTTAGAACGAACCTGACACTGGTTGTGGTTGCCCTTTTCGCGCTGGCTCTGTCTGGATGCGGCGGCGGTTCCACGGCGGGCACCCCCGACGCGTCCATGGACGTGACGGCGGATATGCCGGGAACGGACACCACGGAAGCGGCCATGGAAGACAACCCCGTGGGAGACTTTGTGCTGGTCGACGGCGCGATCTGCCTTCCGGGCACCACCCAGTGCTTCGGTTCCAACTTTTTGGAGTGCAGCGAGGACGGG
>JADHTP010000201.1 GCA_016784945.1 Deltaproteobacteria bacterium
GGGCTGAAGGGGCAGGGCCTGCCTGAATGACTCGATCGCTTCATCCAGTCTTCCGAGCTTCAGGTAGCTATGTCCACGAACGAAGAAGGGAGAGGCCAGGTCAGTTCTGGATTTGCTAAGCGCATTCAATGAGATGATGACTGGCTCAAGGCTGCCCTGAAAGTAGCCCGCAATGGCCTTTCCCATTATCAGAGGAACACTCGTAGCATCCATCGCCATTCCAAGAGAAAATTCCTGTTCGGCCTCGTGGTAGCGACGAAGTTCCATGAGCGCAAGGCCCCGGTTGAAATGGGGCATGGCTTTGGGTCCAATCCGGTCGTGGTAGCTGGGTTCTTCCCGAGGATCGGGTGATTCAAGTGTTTTGGGGGCATCACGGCAGCCAAGCATGAGTCCAAAGATTGCGAGTAGGTATAGGATGGGATAAGTTGATTTTCTGCTCATGTCGGAACCAGTCAACAAGTTGGAAACACCTTCTCATACAAGCTCCTCGTCAGCACTGTCAAGCATTTCGTTCGAGACAGTTCAGAGCAAGTTCATTGCCGTTGTTCTGCGCGCGGTGGGGGTGTGCGCCATCGGCCACGAGCTCGTGCAGCATGGCCACAAGGTGCTCTTCGTGCCGGCCTTCAAGCTGGTCCAGAGACTGCTTGCGGCCAAGAAAGACCTGGCGTTGGAAAAGGAACTGCGCAAGCTGGATCGCTTCGACGCCGTCATCCTCGAGATGTCCGGGGGACAGCTACCGCACAGAGGCCGCAAAAAAGGACAACGACAATTAGAAATCAACGCGGTATTTCTACTTGACGCCGGGGACGCAGGGCGGCGCACCAGTGCCCGCCCGAGATTGGCGCCCGTAGCAGCGACGGAGTCGCCCCTACAAGGGGGGTCATAGGGGGGCGGCGCCCCCCTTGAGTAAGAGTTGCGCAAATCGCAGGGCGGCACGCCAGTGCCCGCCCGAGATTAGCGCCTGTAGGGGCCTTTGACACCTGTCCATCCCTCCGGGCCGGCCTAGAACGTCAGGACCTTGTCGGCGTCGAGGACCAGCATGCCCAGTTCCCCGAGCCTGGCCTTGCGGCACCCCTTCATCAGGTCGTCGGCAGTGATGCCCCTGGCTTCCATGCAGGTCTCGCACACCAGGACCAGTCCTTTCCTGACCACCGGTTTCAGCATGGTCTGGATGGTGTAGTAGCCGTCCGGGGTCTTCTGGCCCGACTTGGCGGACCACACACTGTCGCCTAGCAGGAAGACCGACAGTTCCAGGTCATCTTCCAGCTTCAGCATCACCTCGGCCAGACGGAGTGCGTTGAAGACCCGTTCACTGCCATATGGCGCATCGTTCAGAATCATGGTGATGTTCATTGGAGACCCTCCTCTCCCACAGACGTCACAGGTGACGCCTCAGTCGATCATGGCCAGAAGGCTGGACAGCGTCCGAATCAGGGTATCGACTTCCCCTTCCGTGTTGTAGGCCGCGAAGGAGACCCTCACGGATTCCGGCACACCCTCTTCGTTGAACCAGGCATGGGCGCAGTGCTTGCCGTAGCGCACCATGATGTTCGCCCGGTCGTCCAGGACCCGCGCCAGTCCCCGGCTGTCCAGGCCGTCCACGTGGAAATTGAGCACCGAACCTCGCCTGGCTGCGTCCTCGGGACCGATGATGTGCAGACGATCGAATCGTTTCAATCCTTCGGTGGCCATGCGGTTCAGCCCCACCACGTGATCGTGGATGCGCCGAACCCCGATGGCCTGCACGTACTCGATGGCGGCCTGCGCCCCCACGGCGCCGTCCACGTTGGCCACGCCGGCCTCGAATCGCTCGGGCGGTTTTTCCAGCACGCAGTCCTCGTAGGTGGCGTCCTCCACGGTGTCGCCCCCCACCAGGAAGGGCGACAGCGTATCCAGGGATTCCCTCCGGGCAAACAGGACGCCGATGCCCGTGGGTCCCATCATCTTGTGCAGGGAGAACACGAAGAAGTCCGCTCCCAGCTGATCCACCCGGATCTCCCGGGTCATGACGCTCTGCGCGCCGTCCACCAGCACCAGCGCCCCGTGGCGGTGGGCCATTTCGCAGACTTCTGCGACCGGGGCCTCGATTCCCGAAAAATTGGACAGGTGGAACAGGCTCACCAGCCGCACGCCGCGCTGCAGTTCCCCTTCGAGGGCCTGAAGGT
This sequence comes from Deltaproteobacteria bacterium, assembly GCA_016784945.1. Lineage (GTDB taxonomy): Bacteria > Myxococcota_A > UBA9042 > DTJE01 > DTJE01 > JADDHL01. The sequence goes on from JADHTP010000201.1 coordinate 2,166, forward strand.
CGAAACCCCCTTGCAGGTCCACGGGCAGGATCCGGTGGTTGACACGTCCCGCCCTGGCGAGACGCTGCCAGGGGAGAAGGTTCGAGTTGTGCTCCAGGTTGGTGGTCAGAACCACGTCGTCGGGGGTCATGGGGAGGCTTCGCGCCACGAGGTTCAATCCCTCGGTGGCGTTCCTCACGAACAGGATCTCGCCGGGACTGGAGGCGCCGATGAAGCCCTGGACGGCCTCCCTTGCCCCCGCGTAGGCCTCCGTGGCTTCCCGTCCGAACCGATGGTAGGCCCTGCCATGGCAGGACGTGGTGCGGCTCTGGTGGTCCACCACGGCCTGGATTACGGGCAGCGGACGCAAGGTGGTGCAGGCGTTGTCCAGGTAGATGGGAGGCTTTTCCCCGATGAGCCGCTTCAGCTGGGGGAAGTCTTCCCGGATGCACAGCACGTCCTGTTCGGTCATCGTTGCCGGCCCTCCAGCGGACAGTCGGTATACTCCGGCTCCTCGCCTTCCAGCAGGATCCGGTCCCTCCGCAGGATACCGGAGAACACGTCATGTGCGTAGGCCCTGTAGAAAGGAAGGACCCGGCGGTACCGGCGAACCACCGGAGACAGCAGGGTCATGAAGGCCAGCAGGCCGGCGAGGACACAACCGATGAACAGGGTGCCGATCCAGTAGCGCGCCCGCCCGATGGGGGTGCCGTCGATGGTCTTGTTGCAACAACCCATGTCAATCCGCCCCTCCCGGCCCCGGGGGCACCGGCCACTCGATGCCCTGTTCACGGCACTTCTTTTCGATATAGGCGTGGGCCAGTTCCCGCTTTTCCCGCAGGAACTCGGACACCTTCTCTTCGTCGTGTTTCGGCGGCTGGTTGAGGACCAGGAACGGGAGGTAGTAGAGCTCCCCGGGCCGACACTTGGGCTGCACGCCCAGGAACCGGTCACCGATACGCCAGCCCAGCTTGAAATTCCGTTTCTTGAGACCCGCGATCTCTTCCTCCCGGGGGATGGTGTACACGGGGGTCCGGTACTCGATGCCGTAATACTCGTAGAATTCCCGGACCATGTAGACGCTGAGCAGCATCTGCTCGACCATTTCACCCGTGGACTGGGAGGACCCGTCGGTCATCTCGCGGATGCCGTGCTCCAGGTTGTACAGGACGCTGCGTGTGTGCATGGCCATCTTGCAGCCCAGGCACCAGATGAAACCCGATCCGAACCGCCGGTAGTCATCCCTGGCGTCGTCGAGCATCATTTCGAACAGGGGTTGAACCGACTCCACGCGGTGGACGAAACGATCACCGGCGTGCTTCGCCAGTTCCTCGGCCCTCTTGCGGGTGCGGTTGAGCCGGTAATGGCCGTAGCCGTTGCGGAAGGTCAGCAGGTGTACGCGATCGTACTTTTCCGCCAGGCGCAGCGCCGCGGTGGTGGAATCCACCCCGCCCGAGAACATGAGGGACACCTGGCTGCGGTTCGTCTGTTCCACGTCACGACCCGGGTCTCGAAAGCCCGAAATACTGTAGCACTGCGCTCGATCCCGTGCCAATGCACCCGGCTTAACGCCTTGCGGGCGGGGTCTTTTCCGGATCGACGGCAGCATCGTTTTCCGTCGCCGGGTTCCGGGATTCAGTCGGGAAGCCCGGTTTCCAGGTGACAGCCGGGAGGTTGACGGCCCCCTCGATCCACACGCGCAACTCCCAAAAAAAAGCCCATTGACTTTTACATGATTAAGTCTATCTTATTAATTGGCTTTATCGTTCATTAACTGTTTCCCCAACCATCAAGAGGCCACGGATGAAGAAGATTGCCAACGATATCACGGAGCTGGTGGGCGGCACACCGCTGGTTCGCCTCAATAGACTCACGGAAGGCCTGGACGCGGAGGTGCTGGTCAAGCTGGAATCATTCAATCCCTGCTCGTCCGTGAAGGACCGCATCGGTCTGGCCATGATCGAGGCGGGTGAGCGGGAGGGCCTCATCGACAAGGACACGGTGCTGGTTGAGCCCACCAGCGGCAACACGGGCATCGCGCTGGCCTTTGCCTGCGCCGCCCGGGGCTACCGCCTGATCCTGACCATGCCCGACACCATGAGCATCGAGCGCCGCAAGTTGCTGCAGGCCCTGGGCGCCAAACTGGTGCTGACACCCGGTGAAAAGGGCATGAAGGGGGCCATCGCCAAGGCCGAGGAAATCGTGGCCCAGGATGCGAACCACCGGATGCCGGGCCAGTTTTCCAACCCGGCCAACCCCGAAATACACCGCAAGACCACGGCCCAGGAGATCTGGGCCGACACGGACGGCGAGGTTGACATCCTCGTGGCCGGCGTGGGAACCGGGGGCACCATTACGGGGGTTTCGGATGTCCTCAAGGGCCTCAAGCCGTCCGTCAAGGCCATCGCCGTGGAACCGAAAGACTCGCCCATCCTGTCGGGAGGAGAACCGGGACCCCACAAGATCCAGGGGATCGGCGCCGGGTTCAAGCCGGACGTGCTCCGGATGGATCTGGTGGACGAGGTCATCCAGGTCGGTCACGAAGAGTCAGGAAAGATCGCCCGGCGTCTGGCCAGGGAAGAGGGAATCCTTGGTGGCATCTCGGCCGGTGCGAACGTGCTCGCCGCCCTGCAGGTGGCCGCCAGGCCCGAAAGCAATGGAAAGACCATCGTCACCGTGATCTGTGACACGGGAGAGCGCTACCTGAGCACATGGTTGTTCGAGGAGTGAGACGAAAATGAACGAAGAAAAGGCGACCGAGGCCGTGGGCGACGGACGCTGTAGAGTGTCCGCGCCCATGGAACGGTTGGCAGAGACCACCGCCGGATTTTCGGACGTGGTTCAGGAACTGTGCCGGTCGGTCAACGGGGAACGAAAAGCGGTCCTCAGGGGACCCCGTCGCCAACCCCTGCCCTCGCGGGACGTGGTGGCCTCCATCGTGGAGGAACTGCGATCGGCCCTGTTCCCGGGCTATTTCGGAACGTCGGAACTGAGCCCCGAAAGCATGCACTTCCACGTGGGCTCCACCCTGGACCGCGTTCTGCGCCTGCTCAAGGAACAGGTGCGACGGGGGTTGTGCTTCGCCTGCCCGCAGGATACGCCGGAACGCTGTGCCGAATGCGAATCCAGGGCGCTTGCGATCACGCAGAAGTTCTATCAGCGGCTCCCGGAAATCCAGCGGATGCTGTCCACGGACGTGGCGGCCGCCTACGAGGGCGACCCGGCGGCCACCAGCCCGGACGAGACCGTTTTCTGTTATCCGGGACTGATGGCCATCACGAACTACCGCCTGGCCCACGAACTGCATCGACTCGAGATCCCTCTCATCCCCCGGATCATCACGGAACAGGCCCACAGCCTCACGGGCATCGACATCCACCCGGGCGCCACTATCGGCGAGGCCTTTTTCATCGACCACGGCACCGGCGTCGTGGTGGGTGAAACCTGCAATATCGGCAAGCGAGTAAGGATCTACCAGGGCGTCACCCTCGGCGCGAAAAGCTTCCCCCTGGATGACGAGGGCAACCCGGTCAAAGGCGTGCCCAGGCACCCCATAGTGGAAGACGACGTGATCATCTATTCCGGAGCCACCATCCTCGGCCGGGTGACCCTGGGCCGGGGCGCCGTGATCGGGGGCAACGTGTGGTTGACCCGGACCATCGCCCCCGGCACCCGGATTTCCCAGGCGGAAAGCCGCCAGGATCGGTTCGAGTCCGGCAGCGGGATCTGAGGGCGTTGATCGTCGATCGTTCATCGTTGATCGTATTGGAAAAGGCGCCTGCAGGGGCCTGGACGGGCGACTCGAGTGGGTCGCCCCTACAAGGGGGGTCATAGGGGGGCTGCGCCCCCCTTGAGTAAGAGAAGCGCGAATCGCAGGGCGGCACGCCAGTGCCCGCCCGAGATTGGCGCCCGTAGCAGCGACGGAGTCGCCCCTACAAGGGGGGTCATAGGGGGGCTGCGCCCCCCTTGAGTAAGAGAAGCGCGAATCGCAGGGCGGCAC
>JADHTP010000008.1 GCA_016784945.1 Deltaproteobacteria bacterium
CTGAAGCACTCGGCCAGGGATTCCACCCATTGGTCGGGGCAGGTCCCTTCTCCGTTACTGAGGCAGACTTCGGGCCGGTCCCATCCGGGTTCCGGTGCCACTGGAGGTGCGACCGCGGCCATGGTATGGCAATCCACTCCCAACCGTACCGCCTGATCCGCAAGACGGGACAGTCGTCGATGGTAGGGGCGGTGGTATCGCTGAAGCAGGACTTCGACCAGATCATCGCCGAGGACCGCAGAATAGATGGGTACATCCCAGCAGGTGTGGGTCTTCACCACACCGTCCATGTCCCGGTCGTCTTCGGCTCGATTCAAGTCCACGACGGCCCTGGCCACGCTGGAGGTGATCCAGGCCTCGACCGTGTCCCGAAATGCAAAGATCTCGGACGCGCCTTCGTCGCCGTCGCGGCATACCTGGTAGTCAGTCAGCATGCAGAGTTCCCGGACCTCTTCAGGAATACGAGTACCGGCATGGGGCACGGACACCAGTAGTGGAAGTCGGCTCATTTCCGGCATCCTCCCGCTGCTCCGTCCCGACGCGGGTCTGCCACTCCAACGAGCGTTCCCCTCTCACGCATCACCGCCTGCACGCAACCCAGGTAGAAGGAGTAGGGCTCACGCTCATCGATCTCGTAACCGTAACCCTCCAGGGCCTCGATGACGTCATCGCGCATGCGGGACACCTCCAGTGACACGACTCCTTCGAGCGAACAGTGGAGCCTGGGCGCCTCGATCGCTTCATACAGGGACTGCTTTTCCAGGCGCAACAGCACCTGAAGAATGGACGGTGTGATGCGTTCGCTCCCTGGCGATCCGATGGCCAGCCAGGGCCGACCGTTCTTCCAGACGATGGTGGGCGCCACGCTGGCCCATGGAACGGCGTTCGGTCGCAGGTGGTACGGGTGCGAGATGTCCTCGTGCTCGAAGGCGCTCATGTAATCGTTGTAGAGAAAACCCAGTTCGGGTGAGGCCGCGCAGGACCCGTATACCCGCTCGATGGACTGGGTCAGGGCCACCACGTTGCCCCACCGATCCATGACCGACAGATGGGTGGTTTCGCCCCTCAGGGAGGTCCTGCGCTTCAACTGTCGTGCCACTCGCTCGGCATAGTCCCGGCTCACCATCCGCTTCTCTTCCGCCTGGGGATAGAAGTTGGGTTCATGGGGCCGGTCCTGACGGTCCAGGAAGGCCCGGCGGATGACCCGGGCAAGCAACAGGGCCCCCCGGGGCGTGTCCAGGTTTCGATGCTTCGGCTCGAAGTTCGACAGGATGTTCAACATTTGTACCAGGGTTCGCCCGGCAGCCGGGGGCGGAAAGGTACGGACCCGCAGGGAGCCGAATCGGCAACTCAGGGGCTGCCGCTCCATGGGCCAGGGAATCTGGGCCAGATCGTCATCCCGGATCAGTCCGTTGTTGGCGACCATGTCATCGTGGATGAGATGTCCGATCTCGCCAGTGTAGAAGTCCTCGATGCCTGCCTGCGCCAGTCGACTGAGGGTCCGGGCGAGCACCGGTTGCTTCAGGATCTCGCCTGGCCGGTAGCGTCTGCTGCCCCCCTTGAGGAAGAACGGGGCAGCCGGGCCCTTGCGGAGCAGTTTAAAGATCCTTTTAGTGAGGTTGCTCAGCAATTCCGAGACCTCGAATCCTTCCTGGGCAATACGGATGGCAGGGGCGAGCACCACGTCCAGTGGCAGGGTTCCGAAACGACTCCTGGCGTATTCCAGTGTGGCTGGTGTGCTCGGTACGGTGGTGGCCCTGTGTCCGCGCAGCCGTTTCTTCGGTCCCACCTTTCCCGGTACGGCACGGTTGGGGGCGCGGGAGGAGCCGTCCAGGGCGATGGTCTTTTTCAGTTCTGCGCTGCGTATCAGCATCATGGTCTGGCCGCCCAGGCCTGAAGCTGCCGGCTCACACGCTCCCAGGGCAAAGGCGGTGGCCACAGCGGCGTCCATCGCGTTCCCTCCGGCCTCCAGGATGGAAACTCCTGCGGCAGTCGCATCCGGATGGGCCGAGGCGATCATCCCGTATTTCGAGGTGGCAATCTTCCGCGGACGTCTTTTCCGGGTGTCAATCAGTGAACCGGCTCTGTTGCCGGCCTTCCCGGGTTTTTTCGATACTGCCATTCTCTTTCCCCTTCAGTCGGTTTCCAATAGGAACTGGGCCAACAGCAGGGTTCTTTGAACCAGGGAGATCCGGGACACGGCCTCCTGGGGCGTATACAGGTCACGAGCCACCGGTCCGACACCGCAGACCACGGGTGTGCGGGCCGGAACCAGTCCCCCGGCGGAAGGCCACACCGAGGCCTGGGTCTCAATGGGGATGTCCCACTTCTCCGCCGTGGCCTTCAAGAATCGAGCCAGCGAGCGGTTGGTCCGTCCCTCGGTCATGGAAGGGCGGTCCGACACGGTTTCCAGGGTCCAGCGCCAGCCTTTTCTTCCCAGGAGTTCACGTATCTCCGCCTCGGTCCGATCGGCCTGTGCCCGGCTGCCGTAAGAAACGATCAGAGTCACCTCCACCTCGTGGGGCAACAGCATCGGGAAGGACCGGGTCTCGATGTTCAAGGGCGAGACCGACAGCCGGTCCTTCCTTGACGTGAGACCGGCCAGGCGTTCGAGTCGCTCTCCGACCCACAGAGTGACCTCGGGTTTCCGGTAGGTGTGCCCGGGACGCCTGGGCTGGCCCTTCACCAGCAGCCGGTAAACGCGCTGGCCACGTCGTTTCGTCACGATCTGGTTTCCCACGCTGCCCGGCCTGAGGACCAGCACCCGCTTCGCCCGGGAGGCAGCGCGCTCAATGATGTCGGCGCTGAAGCGGCAGTCGTTGCCCTCGTCCGTGTAATAGAGGACTCCCAGAGGCAATCGTCGCAGCCGTCGCTGATGTCTGAGTGAGCGCAGCGCGTATTCGAGCATCACGAGAGGGGCCCGCGAGACACCCACACCTTCACCGTAGATCCATTCGGGCTCCAGCCGGAAGGCCTGGGGTGGTGCCTGTCGTTCCAGGGGAACGTCCAGGTGGGCTACCAGGAGAGTGCCACCATCAAGACCCCTGGCTGTTTCCCATGTGCGAACGAAGGGTACCTCCGTCAGGTCCGCCACCGGGCGCATCTTGATCTCGTCCATGATTCGCGACACGTCACGGACCGACTCCTGGATACCCACGAGGTCATGGGTTCGGCTGGAACGCCTTGTCCAGGCATGGACCCGCTTCTCAAGGCGGTCCCGCCGCTCGGTGAGAAACGAGAACACCTGTGAAGAGGGAGCCACTTTTCCCTCGTGGATGACAGGGGGGCTGGGGGTCCCGAAGTACCGGGCGCTGGCAACTTCCACAAGCCGGTTGACCAGGGATGGGTAATCCAGGCCGGCTTGCTTTGCCGCAGCCACGTAGGAGCCTCGCGGTCCAAGGCTCGGCAGGCTGTTGATCTCCAGGATGTGGAACCGATCCTGGGAATCCAGCCGCATGTCCACGCGGGCACAATCGAAACAGCCCAGGGACTGAAAAGCCTTGACCGCCAGATCCTTGGCCTTCAGGGTCAATTCATCTCCGATGGTGGCCGGACAAACGGGAATAACCTCCCGACCCGATTTCCCCATCTTGTCTTCGTACCGGTACACGGCGGGCCCGTCACCGAAATCCAGGAGCACAGGCTCGAAGGTTTCGGGGGGACCGTTTCCGAGGAGCCCCACATTGACCTCCCTGCCGTCAATGTACTGTTCCAACAGCACCGCCTGCCTGAACTTGTCGAAGATGACCTCGGCGGCCTCCCGGAGCTCGGCTTCGTCATGAACAACCTTCAGCCCGAAGGACACGGCCTCGTTGCGCGGCTTCACAATCATGGGCCAGGGGAGGTCGGGCAGGGGAGCCAAGTGGTCCTCCATCAGGTGGAAGTCCGGCGTCGGTAGCCCATTCTCACGGAAGATCATCTTGGATACGGACTTGTCCAGCGCCAGCGAGTGCGCCAGCGGGCCTGATCCCACGTATGGAATCCCCACCATCTCCAGGATGCTGGGGACGTGTGTGTAGCGCGCCTGTCCCTGGATGCCGTAGGACAGGTTGAACACCAGGCCGGGCCGCTCTCCGGAGACCACCCGGGGCATGAATGCCTCGAGGTTGCGAACGAGGTCCTTGTCCCCCTCCACCACCCGGACCTGGTGCTTGCCCTTCTTCAGTGCGTCCGCAATCCGTTGTATGGTTCCCTTCCCGATTTTCTCCTGGTTCGGCAACCCGAAGAGATTGATGACATTTTGTTGTTCCCGATTGTAGACAACGGCAATCTTCATGGGTCAGCTCCTTCATGTCCCCGTTCCAGGGACTAAATGAACATCGGTCCGCCGTTCTACGTTGCTATAAAAGATGCCGGATTCGATGACCCCGGTGCAGGTCGGTACAGAAACGTTCTACCTCAGGTTCCTTTCAACCGGTAATAGTTTTCTCCAAGGGAGCGTGAAGTCAGGTAAAGGTCCACGACGTCTCTCAGACGCATCAGCACCCAGGGACTGGTCAGTCCTCTACCATTCTTTGTGAAGAAGACATCGTCAGCCACGTAGATTGCCGCGTGGATCGCCTGATTCGTCTGGTCGGTCAGAACGATCATGTCTCCGAATCGCCTTTCCGTCTTCCTGATGGGTTCATACAGTTCCCTGACCAGACGAGTGATGTTCTCCGGGGACTCCATGGGGTCGTCCAGTCGGTCGTTCCAGAAATTCAAGGAAGTCCAGTGGCAGTCCCAGGGTGGTTCGTCAGGCTCGGGATAGGTGAACAGGCGTGATCGGGCAAATGGAGGAAAGAGGTGCGAGATGTCTACCGTGCCGCCTCCGGGCTTTGCAGCGAGGGAGGTGAGAAGTGCCCGAATGCTCTTTGACCGCCGTCCCCGGCCCCAATAGTCGAGGAGGTCCCGAATGTCCGCACCATGCGGAACGTGGAGCCGTCCCATCAGGGCGGTTATTCTCGTCAATGTTCTGAGCAGGCTCAGACGATCTTCTGTTTCTGACAGGAGAGAACAGGCGACAGCGATGTCCGTGAGCTCCATGAAGTCACCGTTCTGATAGGACAGGTTCGACACGACCTTGAAGGCCTTCGGAGACAGAGCCGTCCAGTCCAGGCGCTTTCCCTGGCGTTCGATCCGCCATCGAATGCCATTTCGGATGAACCGGTTGACTCGGTACTCCCTCAAGACATCGTAGATCCTGCCTCGCACGGCTGGTGCCATGTTCCTCATCAGGTCCCGGTTGGGTTGGACCCGGCAATCACCGCGTTCCGACGAACAGATGAGGTTCCTGGCAAGCCTTTTCCGTTGTGACTCATCAAGACCGGCTTTCCTGAACAGGTCGTCCACATCCCTTTCGGAGTACCCCGGGAAGATCCAGGGTGGGGTCCGTGTGGGGCATGAATCGGGCGTCAGGTACTCCCGTGGCTGATTCAGCGCAATCGACTGCCACGTGATGTGACCCCAGGGACCGCTGCGTCCTTTCTGTGGCTTCCACCGGACAGTCGGTTCAGCAGTCGGCTGTTTCTCGTCTGAAGTCTGTTCAAACAGCAGATCCCCTGCGAACCACAACCAGGGCGATGCGATTACCAGTCCCAGAAGAATGGACCGCGTTAGTCTGTTGCGTCGGGGCTGGACTTGCCTGTCCCCTGGATTGACAGCAGGTTTTCGCGGCTTCTTTTTCGATTGTTTCATCACAATACCCGCCATCGCCCGGGTGGTGGCACCGCTTATCCTGCGTCTGCCTTCATTTCGATACCTTCGCGCCCGGTCACCGATACCTTCGCGGTGGGCCGACGTCCGCCAGATCACGCGCCTCACGGAAAGCCGCGATCAGGTCCAGCGGGAGCATGACATCGTCCAGGTTGAGACGCGACTGCATCCTGAAGAAATACGCCCTGCCCCTCGGACCAAGTCCCCGCCCGCGGTTGAACCGTGGGTGCAGAATCCGCTTCCATCGTTCCCTGGGCCAGACTGCTTTCAATCCCTCCAGGGCCACTGCCGAGCACTGAGTGGTCACTCCGTCGTAATCCCTGGGCAGGCGGTACGACGTGTACATGCGGTTACGTCGGGACCACAATGCGGTTTTCAGCAGGTTCTCATAGTAGTTCTGAATGCGGCGTTCCTCGGCCTCGGTAACGCGGAAGGAATACCCGACTGTCTTCGGATTGGCGGGTCGACGGTGCAGGTAGGCCCTGACACCCCGCGTCCCTCTCCACACCCGGATGATCCCCTCTCCCTGCAGTTTCAGGTCTCCCCATACCTTGCCGTAGCGTCCGAAGTCGTAGATCACCCACCTGTCGGCGTCGAAGGTCCTGACCTTGACCGCAACATGCCCGAGACGTCGCCCTGGCTGGGGAAGGTCCACCAGGACCTCGTAGGCGGACGCAGAGCCCCCCCAGGTCAGCAGACCGACGAACACCAGAGTCGCCAGGCCGATCCTCATGGTCATGACCTCTTCCGCCGACTCCGGATCAATGCTCGCTGGCCAGTGCCAGTCGGGCGAACCGGGGCAACTGGAAAGCTGCGTCCTGGAGTTCGGACGAGTAGTACCGGAGACCTTCGAGCCGATCGGCCCGGAGCGGATCGAACCAAGACTTCGGAGTCAGGTCGTCCGAGCCGAAGGCGAACGTCCAGTATCCGCTGGGGTACATGGGGATGGCCGCCCCGTAGCAGTGGACGTTCCGGAACACGGAGGCCAGTTCGGAGAAGGTTCGTGGCCAGGTTTCGAATCCATAGAACGGGGATTCGGCCTGCTGCACCAGCAGGCCCCCGGGCTTCAGTGAAGCCTTGACGTCCCGGTAGAACGGGCTGCGGAAAAGCCCCTCCGCCATGCCCACCGGGTCCGTGGAATCTACGATGACCACGTCGAACTCTTCCCGGTGGCTCCGGATGTATTCCAGGCCGTCACCGACGTGGATCGTGGATTTCGGGTGATCTAGGCCCGCCGCCGTGAAGGGCAGGAACTCCCTCGACAGGTTGATGACGGCCTCGTCGATTTCGCACAGTGTCGCCTGCTCGACTTCCTGGTGCTTCACGACCTCCCGAAGGGTGCCCCCATCACCACCGCCCACCACGAGGACCTGGTGCGGGTCGGGATGGGCGAGCATACCGGGATGGACCAGCATCTCGTGGTAGATGAACTCGTCCCTCTCGGTCAGCATCACGGCGTCGTCGAGCAGGAGGACGCGGCCAAGGGCCTCGTTTTCGAAGATCTCCAACTGCTGGTACGGTGTCCGTTCACGGATCAGCACTTGGTCCCTGCGGATGGTCAGGCCGAAAGGCCCTCCGTGCAATTCTGTGTACCAATCCCGCTCATCCATGCTGCGCCTCACCGATGAGGGCGACCCCGGCAAAGGCCGCCCCGATGGTCTCCACTTGGTGCTCCACGGTCGCCGAGAGGATTTCGCCCACCACCCAACCACGGATCTGCAGGGCCTCCCTCGCCATGGACCGGGCGCTCTTCTCCGCGTCACCCGCCGTCCCGAGGGCGCTGTACTCCATGATCACGCCGGGAAGCGAGGGATCCTTGGGAACGGCAACGGCTACTGCTGCGGCTATCATCACCTGTGGCGTGGAGGACTGGATGCAGGAATAGGCGATGGGCAGAAAGCACCCGGGAACCAGGGGGACGGGCTCGATACGGACGATGCCGGGCGGCAGGATGGAGGACATCCGGACGAGGTTCGTGTTACCCACGCCGGCCTTCAGGAGAGCCGCGTCGAACGCGTTCAGCGTCGTGAATCCCTCGGAGTCACCGCTGCAAAGGAAGTATTGTGTGGGTGAAGTCATCAACAGTTCGCCTCCTGGAATCCGGACGGGGCGGGCTTGAAAGCGAGCGATTCGTCCCCATCCGCGGGGAACAATCCCCTCCTGATCTCGGTGTGGGAAACCCTTCGGGAACGCAGGGCCCCCTCCAGGTAGGCGAAGGCCTTCCACGGGTCCACGGCCAACCCGCAGGTGAACAGATCCACTGCGGCGTACCCGTATTCCGGCCAGGTGTGAATGGACAGGTGGGATTCGGCGATGACGACCGCCCCCGAGACCCCGTGGGGGGAGAAGCGGTGGAAGGCCTCTCCGACGATGGTGGCCCCGGAGACCCGGGCGGCCTCCAGCATGTGGTCCCGGATTACTTCCAGTGAGTTCAGCACCTCTGGATCGGAGTCGTGAAACTCCACCAGCACGTGACGACCGAGCGCATTCAATTGGGGTCCCTCCGAGGACAAAGGGGGTCAGTGCGACCCAGGTCCGCTAAAACCCAGACAACAACAACCCTCCCTCTCCTCGGAATCCTCGGAAGGTTCTCCGAAGAGGAAGGCACCACAATGATCCGGGAAAATTCATTGCAATGTCAACAGAAAATCTCTTCGTGTCTGGAGGACCCGTAATCGTCCGTCTCTCGGTATCGTTGACTGGAACGGGCGACCAACACTTCGATCGGTAGCGTTTCGATTGTTGTTTCCAGCACGCAAATCGCGCCCCCGCTACTGAATTAACATAATATATACGAAGACTTCAGGCTATTTCTGCGGGACGTGTTTCTGTCTCGAATCGCAACATGTGACCACTCAGTGGCCATTGGACGGGGAAAAAGAGATTTCTGGAGGTCGGTCTCCCCAGGATAAAGGTGTTCACCTTGTTTCTCCTCCGTCCAAACGGAGCCGAAGGAGCTTCGCGTGCTGCTTCGGCCAACTCATTGGTGGTGTCAAGCATATCCCGTCGGGACGTACGAAGGCGCATACGGACTGCATAGAGTGCTTCGCGCAGTTGTCAGGAGTGTTGCGACGACAGCCCACCGTTTGCTCTGCTGTGTCGAGGTCTTCCAACGGCTTGTGGAGCCGCTGAGTCTGGTCTTGTGGATATGTCGTCAAAGTACAGGCCACCCACCTGTCCCAATAGAAACCACTTTGGAAGTTCCAGTTCTTCTCGGCGACTCCTTGCCCGACCCGCAAGGGAATCGGCCCGGACTCCGGTCAGGGACAGGTGCGGCCGGGTTAGCCAGGGGGAGAGCATCGCCCCCCCCCCCGGCCCGGCTCGTGGATACTCTGGCTTCTACCAGGTGCGGTTGCTGCGATACTCGCCGCGGTCGCCGCCGCGATTCTCGCGCTCACGAGGGTAGTCCACCTTGAGGTTGCGGCTGTCGAGGTCGAGCCCGTCCATGCCTTCCTTGCACTTCGCAGCCGAATCGTCATTGACGAAGGTTACGAAGCCGAAGCCGCGCGAACGGCCTGAGTCACGATCGGTGATGATCTTGACTTCCTCGATGTCACCGTACTGACTGGCTGCGCTCTGCAACGAGTCCTCGGTAGTCGCCCATGCAAGACCGCCAATAAATAGTTTGTTCTTCATCTGAAACACTCCTTGGAACATCTCGGGGCACAGTGCCCCGAATCTGGTGCCCTCGGCACCGGTCATGGAGGCCACCGACGGATCGGTGTCCGGTTTGTCCTGATTCCAGGCGCACATGCGCCATCGTCCGTTCCGGGCACCATGACGGTCTGTTGAGGGACCATGACGGGATACGGTTCAGATCGAATTGGAGGGGAAAACCACCTCAAAATCGAACACACATTATCATGCTACCAATCAAAAAGAAATCTTTTATTTTCGATGGGTTATTTTGGACACGAGAACCCCTTGACAAATCCCGGACAAGACCAATCTTGTTTGTAGTGAGGCGGCGGGCATCCGGAGCCGCGACAAACGCTTCACAGGAAACAGGAAAATACACAGTTATGGAGGTGTATGATGACTCTTCAGAAGTGGAATCCCTACTATGGTTTCGACCGGTTCTTCGACGATGTGAACCACGTCGTGGGCAGGTCAGTGCTGAACCCGGCCAGGAAGGCCCAGAATTGCGGATGCAACTTCGCAGTGGACATCCGTGAGGACGATAAAGAGCTTCGGTTGACGGCCGAATTGCCCGGCATCAGTGCAGACGACCTGGACATCCGGGTCGAGGACAATGTTCTGCACATCAACGGCGAGAGGCAGTTCCAGGACGAAGACAACCGGGAAAACTACCATCGTCTCGAGCGTTACTACGGCAAGTTCGAGCGGTCCTTCACGCTGCCGACCTATGTCAACAGCGGAAAGATCAGTGCGGAGCACAAAGACGGTATCCTGACGTTACACATCCCGAAGAAGCCCGAGACCCAGCCACGGCAGATCAAGGTCAAAACGGGCGAATAGCCGACAGCCTGTGGCCCGTAGCGTTACGGGCTGCAGGTGGGATGATGTCCTGGCCCACAGGGTTGGCAACTTCGTGTGGTTATCAATGACAGCACCGAAACAAAGGCTCGTCGTATGCCAGCAATGCAGGACACGAATGCCTTTTGAATCGATGCTCAAAGTCCACGGGGGTTGGGCTACCAGACATCAATGTGCCGATCAGAAAGTCTGCTGTGAACGCCGCGAAAAGAAGGACCGGTATCTGGCTGAACTCGCCAGGGAGGACTTAGATGTTTAATCGCGACGCATGCGGAGGCTAAGGTGCCCCCCGTCCCTCTGGAAGGGTCCATCCACCCGGTTTTGTGACCATTCCGTGTCCACAGGGAGGCAAGGATGAGGGTGTTTTGCAAGGTTGACAAGATCCCACATCCAAGTGTATTCAAGTACATGCAAGTTGCCAAGATCTTTGGATAACCCTCATAACCCGAAGGTCTTTGGTTCAAAGCTAGCGTCGAACCACACTCAAGACACGATCGCTCGGCTTCGTTGACTGGAACGGGCGACCAATACTTCGATCGGTAGCGTTTCGATTGTTGTTTCCAGCACGCGAATCGCGCCCCCGCTACTGAATTAACATAATATATACAAAGACTTCAGACTATTTCTGCGAGGCGTATTTCTGTCTCGAATCGCAACTTGTGACCATTCAGTGGCCAATGGACGGGGAGGAAGCTATTTCAGACGGTCTTGATCTCCAGGATCGGGGTTTTCACCTTGTCTCTCCTCCGTCCAACCGGAGCTGAAGAAGCTTCGCGTGCTGCTTCGGCCAGCTCAATGGTGGTGTCAAGCACATCCCATCGGGACGTACGAAGGCGCATACGCACTGCATCGAGTGCTTCGCGCAGTTGTCAGGGGTGTTGCGACGACAGCCCACCGTCTGCTCTGCTGTGTCGAGGTCTTCCAACGGCTTGTGGAACCGCTGAGTCTGGTCCTGTGAAAGAGAAGCCATCAACGATGGTCCTCCATCCCTACCTCACGTTCGATGTCATCGGCCCGGACTCCGGTCAGGGACAGGGCCGGGTTTGCCAGGGGGAGAGCAGCGCCCCCCCTGGCCCTACTTGTGGATCACCTGGTTTCTACCAGGTACGGTTGCTGCGGTAGTTACCGCCACCACTGCGGTCCTCGCGCTCGCGCGGGTAGTCCACTTTGAGGTTGCGGCCGTCGAGGTCGAGCCCTTCCATCCCTTCCTTGCACTTAGCAGCGGATTCTTCGTCGGCGAAGGTCACGAAGCCGAAGCCGCGCGAACGGCCCGAGTCGCGATCCGTGATGATCTTGATCTCCTCGATGTCACCGTACTGACTGGCTGCGCTCTGCAACGAGTCCTCGGTGGTCGCCCATGCAAGACCGCCAATAAATAGTTTGTTCTTCATCTGAAACACTCCCTTGGAACATTCCGGGGCAAAATGCCCCGAATCTGGTGCCATCGGCACCGGTCATGGAGGCCACCGACACGTCGGTGTCCGGTTGTCCTGATTCCAGGCGCTCATGCGCCATCGTCCGTTCCTGGCTCCATGACGGTCTGTTGAGGGACCATGACGGGATTCGGTTCAGATCGAATTGGAGGGGAAAACCACCTCAAAATCGGATTTATTTTATCAGATCCATTAACAAAAGGAAATCTTTTATTTTCGACTGGTTATGCGGGACTCGGAAACGGGTCCAGCGTTCATCAGCGGTTGTGTCCCGTCCCGGTCGCCCAGGGCTGAAGCTCACTCGCGATTCCGTCTGGTGGGGGTCCTCTACTCGGCGTCTGCTTCTTCCTGTTCCTGCCGCTTCCTGGCGGCCTCGTCCCCTGACTGGTCTCCCAGGGCGGCAAGCTGTTCCCGAAGCATCGGGACGAAGTCGAAGATCGTGTCAGGAAAGTGTTCGGGGGGGCCCGTCGGTCCCAGAACCTCGCGGGTCACGACTCCCGCCACGTGGCTGTCTTTCAGGTGGATCTCCAGGAAGCACTTCGGCATCGGATCGAACTCGGTCCCGCCCTTACCGATCGCATATTCGTCCCGCATCGCTCCGGTCTGCACGATCCGCCTGGTCCCGTGGCGACTGTACAGGAGGTGATGCTGGTGCCCCAGCACGAACAGTTCGTAGGGTTTCATGGCCACCGTGTTTTCGAGCCATTCCTGGTCGAAGTCGACGTTGGGATTGGTCTGAACCAGGTGTCGGATCACTTCCTTCAGCATGGTCCAGCGGAACTTCAGCAGGGGATCCTTGCGGACAAGGTAGCCGCGCCAGAAGTCCTTCGTCCAGTACTGCCACGCCAGCCCGTAGAACAGGTCCTTCAACTCGGGCACCAGTTCCATGAGCAGCTTCTTCGGGACGAGTCGGTCATAGAAATAGAGCAGTGGGTGCAGGGGAACCACGATGCTCAGCAGGCCGATCGAGGCCCAACTCAGGTTCAGAAGCGCGTCGTCGCCCCCGCTGATGAACGGGTGGTCCGGGTCCATGAAAAAGAGCGGATCGAGTTGGCTTCCATGCTCGATGTAAACAGGACCGATTGCCAGGTCGAAGCCGGGAAATCGCACGTTTTCCCCACCGCCGCAAACATTCCGGATCGCACGCTGCACCGCGGGAAACAGGATCTCCGCGTCGTGATTGCCGACAATGAAGTGTACGGCGTTCTGCCCTTCTCCCTGCTCGATGAAGTGTTCAAGACCTTTGAAGAACACCCCATGCGCCGATCGGATGACGTCGAACTTCTCAAGTGCGATCTCACGGGTGATATGAGTCGGATAGCTGCCGTCAACGGGGATCTTCAACAGGTCGAACGTGTCCCCGTTGAACACGAGGTCGACCGGTTTGCCCCGGTAGGCCCCTGTCGTGTAGGCCGAGACCAGGTCGGCGAGGAACTGCGGGTGAGGAAAATCGTCTCGTTCACCGCCGTCGCCCATCTCGATGTCGCTCATCACGACGACGATCCGATCCGCGTCGGCAAGTCCCGGCGCAAACGTGCGGGATCGACTCCCAACCTTCCGGGCGGTTTTCGAAGCTGTCACGGCAAGACCTCACCTTCCTCACCGGACTGCCGGGCAGTCCGGCTTCATTCCGTCTCAACGGTTCTCTCCAACGAAGGTGATTATACCCGCATGGGGATCGGCCTCGTTGAAATCTGTCACCGGGCAGACGGTCCGAAAAGTGCCACTTTCGCTGACGACGTACACATGCGCGATAGATTAAACATGGTCGTTAGGGTACTATTCCCTGGTGCGCTGACCTGCCAGAAATCCAAGTCCAAACAGCGTAGCAGTAAGGGATAGCACATGTTTTCACGCTCTATGTGAGCAGGAGAATAAGAATGAAAAGAGTATTGATCCTTGGTGCCGGTTTTGTGGTCAAGCCCATGATCGATTACTTCGTCAAGATATGCCAATACCACGTAACAGTAGCCACCCGGACCGTTTCAAAAGCTCAGAGGCTTCTGGATGGATACGAAAATGGCGTAGCAGTTCAGTGGATTCTTGATGATTCCGCAACGCTTGCCAAAATGGTTGGTGAATCCGACATCGTTGTCAGTTTGATTCCTCCCAGCTTGCATGTGCCTGTTGCAAAAACCTGCATCGCATACAAGAAACACCTCGTGACAACTTCCTATATCAGCCCCGAGTTGCAGAGCCTGGACGAAGAGGCAAAGAAGAATGGGCTGATATTTCTCAACGAAATCGGCGAGGATCCGGGAATTGACCACATGACCACCAAGAAGTCGATCGATGAAGTGGTGTTTCATGGCGGCAAGATTCTGAAGGTGATTTCCTTTGGAGCAGGCCTTCCGTCCTACTCCTCGAACAATAATCCGCTGGTGTACAAATTCTCCTGGAGTCCCAGGGGAACCCTGCTCGCGGCTCAAACGGCTGGCAGATATCTTAATTGCGGCAAAGTAGTCGAAGTGCCCGGCGACAAGCTTTTCGAGAACTACTGGCTTGTAGACATTGATGGACTTGGTGCCTTCGAAACCTATCCAAACAGAGATTCGCTGCGGTATGTCGAACCATACAATCTCACTGCAGAGGGCCTCACATTGTACCGGGGACTTCTACGATTTTCGGGGCACTGTAACAATATGCGGGGCATGCTGGAACTCGGGCTCCTTGACGGCAAGGAAGATAAAGAATTTACAGGTAGAACTCACCGACAATTCCTGGCGGAGCTTCTTGAGCGCAGGGAAGATGACGACCTGGATCTCGCCTTGAGTGAGAAACTGGAAGTCAATCGTAATGCCGATATCATCAAACGACTGAAGTGGCTCGGGTTGTTCAGTGACAGCCAGATTACGCCCCTGAACAAATCCAATCTGGATGTAACAGTCGAACTGATGCTGACCAGAATGTCCTATGAGCCCCATGAGAAGGACATGACAATTGTGCATGACGAAGTGGTCGCTGACTTCCACGGGGGGCGTGAGAGTAGAATCACGACCGTCATGCTGGAAGGGATCCCACTGGGTGACTCGGCCATGTCCCGTGCTGTTTCCCTTCCTGCGGCTATCGCATCAAGGCTGATCCTGGAAGACAAGATTTCGGAACGTGGAGTAATTATGCCTGTATTTACGGACATATACACTCCTGTTCTAAAGGAACTGGAATTGGATCATGATTTTCTGATACGACACAAGGTGATCAGGCTCGATGACAGTTTTGTTGGTTTCGGGCGCGGTGTTGATTCTCGCTCTTGACGATACTGCATTTCTCGCTCTCACCTCCCGTAGGATGTATAGATGATATCGGTTGGATATCGTGTACTTCCTGAAAAATCCATCCACTTGGTTCTGTGACCACTCCGTGTCCACAGAGAGGCAAGGAAGGGGGTGTTTGGCAAGGGTGACAAGACCAACGATCTAAGTGTATTCAAGTACATGCAAGTTACCAAGATCTTTGGATAACCCTCATAATCTGAAGATCGCTGGTTTAAAGCTAGCGTCGAACCACACTCAAGACACGATCGCTCGGTTTGGTTGACTGGAACGGGCGACCAATACTTCGATCGGTAGCGTTTCGATTGCTGTTTCCAGCGCGCAAATCGCGCCCCCGCTACCAATCATTACAAGTAGTTGGGACGTAATTGAGACCAGAATTGGGCAATTGTGGCCATTCCTGTGGCCACTCGCTTCGGGTACATGGGGGGGAGGAGCGAGTGAAATGGCCCAGACAGCCCGTCCCCACAAGTGCCGAGACAAGTGGCGCATCCGTTGGTTTGACCACAACGGAAAGCGCCAAAGTGCGGTGTTCGACAAGTACTCTGACGCCGACCTGGCTCTGCGCGGAAAGCAGGCTGAGATCGACCGTATCAGAGCCGGTGAACTGGCCCCGCCTCCACCCAAGAAGACCTTCAATGACCTGGCCGACTACTGGGAGAAGTATCGTCTCCCCCTGAAGCGGAGTCAGAAGGACGACAGGAGCATCCTGAGGCGGCACCTCAGACCCATGTTCGGCACCACCAAACTGGCCGACATCACCGTGGCTCAGGCGGACGAATTCGTCCGGACCAGGGCAAAGCTGAGCCCCAAGACCATCCATAACCACCTGACCCTGCTCATCGCCATGCTGAACGTGGCCATAGATCTGGGATGGCTCAGGCGCAAGCCGAGAATCCGGAAGCCCCGGCTGACCTGGGACGACTACCGCTACCTGCGCACGGACGAGGAGGTCCGGAAGTTCCTGGAGGCCGCCAGGGCGGAAAGCCCGGTAGCATTTGCCATGTACTGCACCGCGGTTTACACGGGAATGCGTGCCGGAGAACTCTGTGGGCTACAGTGGGACAACGTGGACGTCGAGCGACGCTTGATCACAGTCCAGCGCAGCTACGATCGCCCCACAAAGACCGGAGACATCCGACACGTTCCACTGGACTCGGTCATCCTTGGCTCCAACCAGGAACAAGCAGTGGCAGAACAACGGATCAATGAAGTGCTTTCTGATGCAGGATATCAATGTGACGATGCCGCAATGCCTAGAATAGAGATGTCAGATTAGGAGACACTAATCAGTAACCACTGGATTGGGAAACAAGCGATTTCTGGGGGTCATTCCAACCAGGGTAGAGGTGTTCACCCGAAGGTCGTGAAATCGATGCAATCCACTATCTATGCTGCCACTTAATTGTGACGGGTTGTAAAACCAAGGGAGCAAGTCGGGAACTGTCACTTAGAAAAGGGCCCCAAGGGTCCTAGTGATAATTAACGCACAACATCGGGGTCATGCTCAAGGAGTAGAACTGGACACCCGTTCCCCTGCTTTGCCTAGGACACATCTCGCTGTTCGATGCATGTCAGATGCGCCAACCGCGGCCTGATTATCCTGACAATCGAAGGTCTCAGGCAGAATGCAATCATCGTCGTGGAAGACCAGGTGGATGGAGTGGCCCTTCTGAATGCGAATCGGCAGCTTGGCCCGGAAAGCTGCTCTGTGCCAGCCGTACCTTCTGCTTGCTCGTCGCACGATCGGGATGCTGGTCGAATACACCGAGGGGCCGTCATCCGGGAGTATCGCCAAATCAACGTGACCTTCCGATGCGCAGAAGTGGTGACGGTGGGTGATCCTTCCGTACACAACCAGCTGATCTTCACGGTCGTACACGTTTACGTGCGTGAACCCATGAGCCGCAGAGTCCTGCAGGTGTACGGAATTCGATACGTTCTTCATCACGTAGTGCTGCGTGGTTGCGCACGAGATAGTCTGCCCAAACAGAACCAATCCGGTGATGAAAACCAGTCGCTTCGCAGCTGCTGTTGTGGGTGCTTTCACTTCAACTCCTTGGAGCCGGAGGTTTCGGCCTCACCGGGCGACCTCGTTCATGATAGTGGTCAGGTCCCGTCCCACCTCCCGGGCTACATCATCGAGACCCGGTTCCTTTCCGAGGAGGCCCAGCAGGGCTGCGGGACGGACCATGGCAAGCACAGTCTGCTTCCCTTCTTGCCATACCGCTATCCGGCATGGAAGCAGGGTAGCCATCTCCACCTTCTTCTCAACCACCTGTTTGGCCTTGGCCGGGTTGCAGATCTCGAAGATCAGTACACCTCGGTCGATCGGGTGGCCCTTCTTGGCTAGGATGGCTTTCATGTCGTGGACCGCTACGACACCATATCCGTGCTTCTTGGCTATCTTCGGCATGTCCTGACGAATCTCGGCCAGCGATCGATTCGATTTCATGTTCAGTAACGGCGTGGCGGATTCGTCAGCCGTGGCCATGGCCGAGAACAGCAACGCCACGGACAGTCCGGTGATTGGCATCAGATTATTCATGAATGAACTCCTTTGTTGAATACCGGCGAGCTACCAGAAAGGAAAGAACCGGCAACAGCATCAAAGCGGGCATCGAAGTTGAGCCGGGAATCAACCCTGCCGAGCAGCCACCACCGGAGGCGATTGAATCGGAAGACACTCCATCCACTGAACCGTCGGGACCCGTGCCAAGATCATGCGTCGCAGCATCAGGTCCACCCAGATCGAATGATGGCGGGCCATTGTCCGGTACCGGCTCCGGCTTCGACATGCATTCACCGTTTTGACAGGTGAAACCGTCCAGGCACATTTCCTCCTGCCAGACAACGCATCCGTTCGTGCCAGTTCCACAGACTTTACGCCCCGAACCATCGTCCAGGCACTGGGAGTCGCCATCCGTACAGGCAGGCGGACAGACGCATGCCGGCTTCTGATTCCCATCCACACCGCACAACAGGCCGTCCGCGGTGCAGTCGGTCTCGTTGATCTGGTCATCTTGGCACCATTTCAAAACGTCCCCTTCGCAGATACCTTCCTCAGGGATGTTTTCGCAGGGTTCTTCACCGGGGCAACTCTTCGGGAAGCCTGCCGGCCCCTCATCCGAGAAGCCGCAGTCGTACCAGTTGTTGTCCGGGTCCCAGCCGCACTGGTCGAAGGAACCGCAGTTCACGTTCGTAATCGCGTTGTTTTCACAGTACTTGAGGTTCCCATCCTGCGCACAACAGCCGTCGTAGGTGATGCCGCCACAATTATCCGGCGGCTCGGTGCATCCAGACTCGCAGTCGTTGCATACACACTGCCATTCGGGACCGAAACAATCGCCGTCGTCCTGACAGGAACCCGTGTATCCGCCCAATGGCGCTTCACACTCACCACTGTTGCATTTTCCGTCGTCGATCCACTTCACGTAGTTCCCGACCGGAAGGTTGCGCGAGACGCAGTGCTGGGCCCCGCCCCAGGTGATCACAACGTCCGAGAGGATGCCAACGTGAGTCCAGCCGGGCATGGCGTCCCGCCAGACATTGTGTGCTTCAGCTTCGAGGTCCTTCCACTGAGAGTAGATCGGCCACAGGTTGACGCCATTGGCAAGTGTCGAGTTGGTGAATGTACGCCACACGCCGTCCTTCTGATTCGGCATTGGGATGCGATGCACGGTCAGGCCGGTCCCGTCGGACAGGACGGCTGCATTGAGGATGTCGGCATCATCGTCCAGTGTGTTCACCGTGGCGGACGTACATTCGGCGGTTGTGCACTTGCCCAGGACGAAGGTGTTCTTGTCCGTCAACTTCGAGAACATGTCCATGTGGCTCGTGCCGTCCTGGATGGGCTTGAGAACGATGAAGTTCTTGCAGCCCAGATAATCCTGTACGACCTTCTTGACTTCGGCCTCGCTCTTGTCCGGATTTTCCCAGTAGGTCCCCTGTGAGAAATAGCAGGTGCCCACCTCGTCGGTCTGGAAATGACCTCCTTCCCAGTTCATGGGTGCCCGATACGTAGTCACGCCCAGTGCATTGCCGAGCTGCGTGGGAATCGCGTCGTCGAAGGTGCGCTGATGGTAGTATCGGAAGTCCACGAAGGCCACGTTGCCCGCAGGATCAAGGATCGAATACGGCCCGAAGTCGATCCCCCATATCGAGTTCAGGTCGAACTGGAGGAAGGTGACACCTTCGTCGATGGCCGCCTGGGACAGGCCCTTGCTCTTGAGTTGGTTGACGAAGTAGTTCTGAATGCTGTTGTTCGGAACCACTACGTACCAATCCACGTACTCCAGCCCCTCCACCACCATCATGACGATGGAGTCGGTCACGCTCTGGCCAAGGCCGGTGGATGAAAACGCAAGCATCACGCCCATCATCGGCTCCCACTCCCGAAACGCCAGGAACTCCGGCTTGGAAGGTGGCTCGGTTATGGCGTACCACTCCGGGTGGCTCAGGCGGAAGTCGCTGTACTGGTCCGCCTTGCCCTGAACCTTCAATTCATGGGGCATGGGCCACGCTGGGAGCATGGTGGACCCTTCCTGGGCTTTTCCTGCGGCAGCACCAGGAGGTGCATCCGGTTGCCATCCGCAACCGAGCCCCAGGCCCAGGACCACCAGGAGCGAGATGTGTGTGTTTCGCATGATTCGAGCCTCCAATTGAATCCCATGGAACATGGGGCCTGGAGAGCCTTCCTCCCCACCCCTATTGCAACCTCAATCTTTCCGTTTCGCCGACAACGCTGGCGGCAGCCAGTGATAGAGCGACGGAAGTACAAACAACGTGAGAACGGTCGCGGTGATGAGACCGCCGATGACCACCACTGCCAATGGACGCTGGACTTCGGCACCGGGTCCCACCGCATAGACCATCGGAAGCAATCCGAGTACCGTCGTCGCTGCAGTCATCAGCAGCGCACGGAATCGCAGGCCGCATGCTTCCCGAACCGCGTCACGCAGTGGCCTTCCGGCCTGCCTGAGTTGGTTGATGAACGTCACGAGCACGGTCCCGTTCTGCACAGCGACCCCGAACAGGGCAATGAAGCCGACTGTGGAAGGCACATTGAGAGTAATGCCGAGAAGCATCATCGAGACCACGCCCCCGACCAGGGCAAAGGGAAGGTTGGCGAGCACCAGGCTGGCGGTCTTCACCGATCCAAGGGCCGAGACCAGCATGAAGAAAATCAGAAGAACAGAAAGTGGCACGACCACGGACAACCGGGCCATGGCACGCTGCTGGTTCTCGAAGGTGCCACCGTACTCGATCCAGTAGCCCGCCGGCAGGGTGGAAACGACGTCGGACAGCCGCCCCTGCGTTTCCTCCACGAAGCCACCGAGGTCCCGGCCCCGGATGTTGGCCTCCACCACCACTCGTCGCATGTTGTCTTCCCGACTGATCTGGGCCGGACCTTCGACGCGGACGACACGGGCCACGTGTCCCAGCGGGACTTTGGCTCCCGACGGTGTGGGAAGCAGAATGTCCTCGATGGCATTGATGTCCCGGCGATGCAGTTCAGGAAAGCGGACTTGAACACCGAATCGCATCTGTCCATCAATCATCGTGGTCGCGACCTTCCCGCCGATGGCCGTTTCGACGATTTCGTTGAGGTCCTGCATGTTGAGCCGGTAGCGGGCCATCGCGCGACGGTCTGGAATGATGTCGAGTTGCGTGAAACCGGTGACCTGTTCGACCCGCACGTCCTCGGCACCTTCGATGCCTCCGAGAACAGCAGCGATGCGGTCGGCCTTTTCCTTGAGTATGTCGATGTCCTGTCCGAAGACCTTCACGGCGAGATCGCTCTTGACCCCGGAGATGAGTTCGTTGACCCGTAACGCGATGGGCTGACTGAACGACAGGCGGAGACCCGGGATCATCGAGAGTCGCTCCTGCATGGCCGCTACCAGCTCTTCCTTGCTGCGGCCAGTGGTCCATTCCGACTGCGGATGCAGCATGATGAGGACGTCGTTCTGCTCCGGACCCATGGGGTCTTCGGAGATCTCGGCCCGTCCGGTCTTGGACACAACGGTCTTCACTTCGGGAAAGTCCAGGATCGCTTTCTCCATGAAGGTTCCCGCCGCGACCGAGCCCTGGACCGAAGCATTTGGCAAGCGGACCGCATTGATGGCGATGGCACCCTCTTCGAGCTTCGGGAGAAACTCCGTCCCGATGAATGGCGTCAGCGCCATGGTCACCACGAACACTCCAGAAGCCACTCCGACCGTGGTTTTCGGGTAATTCAAGGTCCGATTCAGTGCCCGGAGATACAGTCGCTGGAGCATGAGGAAGACACGCGGCTCCGAGGATCGGATGCCCTTGCGCATGAGAAAGGAGAGGATCAAGGGCACGACGGACAGAGCAACGATCAGCGACCCCAGCATGGCGAAGACCAGGGTCAGCGCCAGGGGTCCGAACATGCGGCCCTCCATCCCCTCCAGCGTCAGCAATGGCACGAAAACCAGGACGATGATCAGGATGGAGAACAGGATGGGTCGGGCCACCTCCTTGGTGGCGTCGATGACGACCATGAGAAGTTCCGCTTCGGGGCGTTCCTTCAGGTGCCTGACGATGTTTTCGGTGACCACGATGGAGCCGTCCACAACCATGCCGATGGCGATGGCCAGTCCGCCGAGGCTCATCAGGTTGGCCGTAACTTGGGCACTGTCCATCAGGATGAAGGCAATGAGTGCCGTCAGTGGCAGGCTCGTGGCCACGACCAGCGCCGAGCGAAGGTTTCCGATGACGAGGAACAGGATCAGGACGACCAGTAGTCCTCCCTGAGTGAGTGCCCCGGACACGGTCCCGATAACCGCCTTCACCAGATCGGTCCGGTCGTAGAACACGTCGATGGATGCCCCCTCGGGCAGGGAACGCTCGATGGCCGGCAGAGCTGCCTTGACCCGCTCAACCACTTCCTTGGAGTTCTCCCCCTTGAGCATGATCACCATGCCAGCGGCAACCTCACCCTGGCCATCCCTGCTGACGGCGCCCATTCGGGTCATGGCCCCTTCGGTGATTTCGGCCACGTCCGCCAGGTAGACCGGCGTGCCGTCTTCGGCCTGCAGTACAACGTCGTGAACATCCTGGATCGAGCCGAACAGGCCCACGCTGCGGACATTTTCCTGCTCCCATTCCTTGATGATGAAGCTGCCACCGGCGTTGGCGTTATTTGCAGCCAGGGCGTCCAGGATATCCGGCAGCGTCAGGCTGTACTTGAGCAGTTTCCGAGGATCGACGATGACGTGGATCTGGCGAACCAGCCCACCCATACTGTTCACCTCGGTGACGCCCTGAATCATGCGAAGCCGGGGGGCAACCATCCAGTCCTGCATCGAACGCAGATCCATGGGGCTGTGGCGGTCACTCGTCAGCGTGTATTGAAAGACCTCCCCCAGGCCGGTACTGATGGGACCCATCTCGGGCTCGACTCCAGCCGGCAGTTGTTCTCTGGCAAGCTGCAGACGTTCGAAGACGATCTGCCGCGCGAAATAAGTGTCCACGTCGTCCTCGAAGATCACGACGACCTGGGACAGTCCCGTCTTCGACAGGGAGCGGACCATCTTGACGTCCGGAAGCCCACCCATCACCCATTCGATGGGGAAGGTGATCTGCTGTTCCACGTCAAGCGGTCCCAGGCCCTCCGCTTCAGTGAGGATCATTACCTGCTGGTTCGTTACGTCGGGAAAAGCATCGATGGGCAGGCGGGACCAGGAGATTGCACCCAGGATGACGAGGATCAGCGCACTGGTCGCGACCAGGAGTTGGCGACGCAGGAGGAAATCGAGAAAAGAAGACATCGGTTACCTCCTTGTCTAATCAGCGCATCCTGCGCCCATCTTCGAGCGCAGCACGTCGGACTTCATGAGGAAGGCACCATCGGCCACAACGGTCTCGGTGCCCTTTATGCCGCCTGTGATCTCGATTCCTACGGGAAAGGCCCGTCCCGTTTCCACGGGGCGCCGAACGTAGTAATCCTCCTTGTGATGCACGAACACGAAGGACCTGCCTTCGTCCTCCAGAACCGCGCCTTTCGGGAGTACAAGAGTCTCCTGGTCACCCGACAGGAGAACCTGTACGTTGGCGAACATGCCCGCCAGAAGCCTTCCCTCGTGGTTGGGGACAGCGATACGGAGCTTCACGGTTCTGGATGCCTCGCTCATTGCCGGGCTGAGGAAATCGACGGTCCCTGGGAAAGACTCCTCTGGAAACGCTCTGACGGAGATTTCTGCCGCCAAGGCCCCATTTGCCTGTTCACGGGAGACCCGGGCGAAGTCCCTCTCGTACAGATCGGCCCAGACCCACATGGAGGTGTTGTCACCAATCGTGATCAAGGATTCATCGTTCCGGGCGATCTCTCCCGCCACCGCATGCATCGCAAGGACGGTGCCCTCCGCCGGTGCCCGAAGAACAAGGCTGCCTGTCGCGTTCTTCTGCTTCAGGTTACGTACGCTGGACAAAGCCATTCCGAGACGTGTGAGTTTCCCGGAAGCCGCGTCCAGGTGTATCCGCGCAGCCTCCAGTTCCTGCTGTGACCGGAGCGTTTCCTTTTCGGATGTGATGCCTTCATGCCGAAGAGTGGCGATCCGCTCGTGATTGCGTCGCGCCAGTTTGAGTAATGCCTTTGCCTGGAGATAGCCTGCCTCTGCCTCGCCCACCGCCACCGAGACGATGGAAACGAGAGGTTGCCCCTGTTGGACCTGATCGCCCAGGGCGACATGGACCTTGCGAATGATGCCCTCAGTCTGTGTGCTCACGTGGGCCACGCGTCGTTCGTCGAACTGCACTTCGCCTGTGAGTCCCAGCCGTACAGGAACCGCTTTCTTCTCGGCACTGACAGTCTTGAACAGTCCTTCCTCGAACAGGTTGGCAGGTGCCTTGACCACCCCGACCTCGTAGCGGCATTCCTCGCATTCGTGCGTCTTGATGCCGTGCTCGCAGGTCGCTTCAAACAATTCCGAGACGGGACGGTCGAGGTCCGAGCCCTCTTCGTCGCCGTGTTCGTGTCCTTCGTGCTCGTCTTCCTCACCATGATGACGGTCAGGCTCCTCGGCACGATGTTCCTGGTGTGTATCGGTCGCCTGTGAAGAGCAACCGGTCAGGACAAGCGAAGTCATCAGGATGACGATGTTGTTTTTTTCATTCCAGCGTTTCATGGTTAGTCCTCCCCGACCACGGCACGCAGTCGGCTGCAATCGGTCTGGGCCTGGACGAGCGTGGTGAGAAATTGCAATTGCGTTTCGATCAAGGTTCTGCGCGCATCGATCAACTCCAGAAGGGATGCCTCGCCGATCTGGTAGGTTCGGTGGATGGTCTCGGCAGCGGATCGAGCGCGGGGGAGTACGCGGTCCCTGTAGCGTACCGCAAGTTGCACCCCAGCTTCACATGCGGCCTGTGCGTCGATCGTGATGGACTGGATTTCAAGGTCTGCAGTTTCCAGTCGTTTCTTTCCGGCTGCGAGTTCACTCTCCGACTGTCGGATGCGGCCCGAGTTCCAGTTCCACAGCGGAAGTTCGATGGACAGTCCGCCACCGTAGGCGTTACGGTCGAGTTCGGAGTCGACGAACGCGCCCACGGAAAACGAGGGGACGCGAGTCAGTTTCTCCGAAGAAAGATTCGCCTGTAGAGAAAGCACCCGCGCTTGAGCAGCGCGTAGAGTGGGATGGGTGGTCCGCACTTTTTCAAGCGCCGTTTCAGGCGTCGCAGGCTCCGGTAGAGTCGTCAGGTCGGCAACGGGAGTGACAACCCGATCCTCCGGTATTCTCAGCCACACTCCGATATCTCGACGGCGGGCTTCGAGTGATGACTGCGCTGCTTCAAGCTCTCCAAGGAGTTTCTCTGCTTCCACCTCCACCCGAGTCGCTTCCACTGGTCGTACCTCACCCTGGTCGACCCGTCTTTGCACTGTCTCGGTGAGCGCGGAGGTCTCTCTTTCCAGTTCCTTGAGTGCAGCAACCTTTTCCGTTTCATAGACAAGGTTCCAGAACAGGGAACTCAACCGCATGAGAAGGTCGCGCCGCAGGGCATCGACTTCAGCCTGTACCTCCCGGGCTCCGGCATCTGCCGCATCCATCTTGGCGCCCCTCTGGGCGATCCAGCCAAGTGGCACCGAGAGTTCGAGCCCCCACTCAATCCGTGAATCACTACCGACATGGGCGATTCCATAGCCGACGGTGCCTTCCAGACTGGGATTGGGTACGGCGCCGGCGGCATCAACGCCTGCACGAGCTGCCACGATCCTGTGATGCCCCCCCTCGATGGCCGGGTGGCGATCGACCAGTTCAACGATGTCCTCCCAGGAAATCCCAACCCGGGATGGCACAGTCGCACTGGTGGATGGTGAGGCGACAGCCGTAGCAGGTATCACCACCAGGGCCAGGGCTGAGGCCAACAACCCGGGGATTCGAGCCGCGGTTCCATTCCCAGGAATCCAGGAAAATTGATTGTCCACTTCATCAGCCTCCGATGTCTTTCGCACGTAATCCCACGTTGACAATGGCGCTCGGTACCACGCGGGTGGCAGGTCTCAGTGCAGGGCGCCAGTCATATGGGTGTTTCCGGGGACGGAGGCGATCAGGTCAGTAGGACAACCGAGCTGAGGGATTGGAGGGAGGGATTCGACAACTCCGGTACCCGTGGTAGATGCTGGGAATGTTCGAATCTACTGAGTGGGAACAGACCCTCATATGCGGATCTCAGTATCGTGATCTCGGTTCGGGCTGGCACCGGGAGGCGGTGAGAGGCTGACTCGGAGGCTGCTGTCAGGAAAGGAAGATCCACGCACGGACCGCAGTCTGCGTCCATCGGCTGGCCGATTTGATTGGTGGGAACCTCTGATTCACAGCACATTGTCGACGCGGCTTCAATGGCCACGTGTCCGTCAGCACTGACGCACAGAACGAAACCTTCGGCACCTGCCGGGAATCCCAATACCAGGGTCAGCAGACCGGCAATGATTCCGAAGCTCCTGCGGTTTCGACCACGCATGCCTGACATTCCTTCTGTCCGGTACTCCGGACCTCATACTCCGACAATATCAGTCGGATTGGTAGAATTGTCAATGGCAGCGGGCGTAATCGACGTGGTAGAGATCTTCCCACGCCGTTCTTGATGTCCCGTGACCATTCCGTGTCCACATGGAGGCAAGGATGAGGGTGTTTTGCAAGGTTGACAAGATCCCACATCCAAGTGTATTCAACTACATACAAGTGCCCAAGATCTTTGGATAACCCTCATAACCCGAAGGTCGCTGGTTCAAATCCGGCCCTACCCAAACTTCAACCTCTCTCCCACCGTCTCCCGCAGACTGACTGCCCCATCCGTGGCCACGATTACGTGGTCCAGGACCTTGATATTCAAGGTCCTTGCCGCTTCAAGAATCTGGGACGTGAACCTGATGTCTTCGGAGCTGGGCGTTGGGTCTCCCGAGGGGTGGTTATGAACCATGATGGTCCTCGCCACTGACTCCTTGACCAGGAGTGTGGCGATCATCCTCGGGGTTAGGTTCACGCCGGACTCCCAGCCGCGGGCAACCGTCCACTCGCCGACCACACGGTTGCGGGCGTTCAGCGAGATGGCCACGAACTCCTCATTGGTCTCGGTAGCCAGTCTGGCACAGTGCTGGGCGACGTCAGCCGAGGTCTGGAGCATCTCGCAGTCCGTAGAGGGGATGGTCGCCCTTCGACCAAGCTCGACTGCGGCGAGGAGCCTGCCAGCCCGCACCGGGGTCATGCCCGGGATAGATGCGAGTTCCCCCGCGCGCCGGGACAGCAGGGACCGTGGGGTACCGATCGCTGACAGTACGTCGTTGGCAAGGTCGGGATTCGAGGTACGGGTGCCAGAGAGCACGAGGGCCACGAGTTCGGCATCGGATACCGCGGACGGGCCGAAGTTCGCCAGGCGTTCGTGTAGGCCGTCATGGACGCACTGGTCGGGTGTTTGTCTTTGCATGGGACCTCCAGGGAATGGGTTGGCTATGTATCAGAAGCTTCCGTCACTATCCTTATGCCCATTTCCACGAGACGAGTTCAGGCGCGCATGAGGTACGGCAGGAGGCATGTGATTCCACCCCACCCGATCCGGTATACTGAAGCTCCAGGGGCAGGGGGAGCATCATGCGGGTCTCACGCACAGCGGGATGGACCCTGACGGGACTGGTGGTTGCGTTGGTGGGCTGTGGAAGCACCGAGGGCGTGACCGGCTCGGATGTCCTGGACGACGACGGCAAGGAAGACGCACTGGATGTTCAGGTATTTCCAGATATATGGAACGAGTCTGACCACGCCGATACGGCCTCGGACCTATTGGAACCTACTTCCGAACTGCCCTCCCTGGACATACCCGGGGACATGTCGTGCCCTGCGGACAAGTCTCACCTGCTTCCCGACATTGGGACCTGCGTGCAGTGCCTCAACTCAACCCACTGCGACACGGCCCAGTTTTGCGACCAGGAACTCCACGAGTGCCTTCCTCCCCCATGCCCGGGAAACGGACATCTGTGCGACGACGGTCATTGTCACCAGTGTTGCGATGACTCCCATTGCGCGGGAGGCCTCGGGGCTTCGAAGTCGTGTATCGACAACATATGCGTGTACCCCTACGACTGGTGCGGCAACAACTGCGCTTCACCATACCCGGCGTGTGCCCTGGTAGACGGGACCTGGCAGTGCGTCCAGTGCGATTCGGATGATGACTGTCCTGGTGTATGTGTCTGCGATACCGAAGCATACAGTTGTGTGGATCCGGTCACGGGAAGGCTGATCGAGTGCGGGGGTGGACCCAAGTGCTATCCGCTCCCTTGTTCCACGGTCGAGGAATGCCCTCCCGCCCCCTTCGGGCAGACTATTGACTGCCTCGACGAGGGCTTCTGCCACGATGTCACCGGCCGCTGTGACGGTGTCGTTTCGTGCTGCATGCCCGGGCAGTTGTGCGTGGATCTGATGATGTATTTAGTCGGGATACCACAACCCGGGGATCCCCCGAACGGCTATTGCACCTGTGATACCGATGACGACTGCCTGGGCCCTGATCCATGCACGGACATGAGTCTGTTGTGCGTGCTGCCGGAAACCAGCGCACAGGCCTGTCCGGACGGGAAGTTGATGGAAGCCATCCCTCAGAAAATGTGTGTGGACATGGCTGCGCTGGTTGCAGACATCCAAACCTGAGGAGTTCGCATGAAGGCCCGACTGGCAGCCTGGGCTCTGGTCCTGTGTCTGGCGTTGCTGTTCCTGGGATGTGGTGGCCGGAGTGGAACTGGCGATGTGAGCGGTGTGGACCCCGTAGAGACGGCGGTTACTGACAGCGGGTCCCAGGATGTAGTCGAGGTTCAGCCTGACCTTCCCTTGGAGGACCTCGGATGCACGGAACCGCCGAAGCTCGATTTCGTTCTGGAGACGGGCGACGACGACAAGCCTTGCAAGGGCCAGACGGTCTGCGAGATCTATCTATGCCCAGGCGAGGAGCGCGAACTGGAAGTCGTGCTGACCCAGTGTGGATCCCCGGTCTGGGGAGCCTGGCTCACTTACGACATTCAGAACGATCCAAAAAGTCTGGCAAAACTGGAGTACGGGATGGCCTACACCGACTCGGACGGAGTGGGATCCCGTTCGCTTGGTCTTGCCGACAAAGCCTTGGGTCAGTTCCAGGTGCACATCTGCGAGTACGGCGTACCGGAGACTGACTGCATCGATTTCAACGTCAAACATCTCCCCTGCGGCGACACCGTACCTCTGGTAGTGGGATTCCAGGACTACAGCGGCGCCTATCCGCTCATCGACAATGCCCGCGTGTACCTGACAAGGTGGAGCGACAACATTAAGCCCCTGTGCGACAGTCTGAAGTACGACAAACTTCCCCCGGTGACGGTCATATCGCCCTCGGTAGGCATCACCCAGACCGCCCAGTTCCCACTTTTGCCCAACCTCCAGGCCGAGAAGGTGCAGAACTACACTATCGTGGGCCTGGCTCAGGCAGGTCAGGGGCCGGTGCAGGCCTGGGGGTGCGAGGATGGCACAAACCCGGGCAAGCCCACCCAGGTACAATGGGGCGAACACACGTACGTGGAACTGGAACTGCAGGACATCCTGCCGGAACAGTAGAATGGTGGAGTCATGCGTCGTCACTTCATAGGTAGCGCCACCGGATCCCTTGGCATTGTGTTTCTCGTCATGGCGTGCGGTGGGGGCACGAGCACCCCTATGGATGGAGGTCTCTCCGCGGATGCCGCGGACATCGGAGCCATTGCCGACGATTCCACGTCGCTCCCGAGCGACCACCAGAGTGACAGTCAGACTGATTCTCAGGTACAGGATGACGATTCCGACCAGGGAGTCCAGGCAGATGCTCTGGGCGAGGAACTCCAGTTCCAGAACTTCTGTCCACAACCGATCATCGAGATTGCCGAGGGGATGGAGGTGCCGCCCCAGGCCATCCTTCACCTGTCCGGCGAAAACAGCCTCCCCTCAGCAGGGGAGATCGTCTCGTATCTCTGGTCCGTGGATCAGCCCGCGGAGAACAAGTTCAATCTGGTGCCGTCCATGGTCTTCCCCACGCCCACACACGAAGTGAACGTGGCGGGCACATATACCTACTGCCTGGACGTCTGTGATGAGGCGCGGTGCAGCAACGACGCCCAGTGCAAGACGACCGCCTGCAAGAAAGTCGTCGTCTGCCCCTGTGACTTCGGTCTTCATTGCGAGTTGACCTGGGACACGCCGGGAGATGCCGACCAATGGGACGAGGGCCCGGACATGGGCTCGGACATGGATCTTCACTTCG
>JADHTP010000202.1 GCA_016784945.1 Deltaproteobacteria bacterium
GGCCCTCCAGTTCGCACAGATCCTCGGTGCATTGGTTGCCGTCGTCGCATTCCTCATCCAGCTTGCAGTTGAGGCAACCCGGCATCAGGTTCCACAGACAGCCCTGGTTCGGGTCGCAGGTATCGATGGTACAAGGTTCGCCGTCGTTGCAGTCCGTGGGCCCGCCTGGCTGGCAGGCCCCCTCCTGGCACGTGTCCCCTTCGGTGCAGGGATCACCGTCGCTGCAGGCCTTGGTGTTCCACTGGAAGACGCAATTACCGGTGGCCGTATCGCAATGGTCCTCAGTACAGTGGTTGCCGTCGACGCACACGAGGATGGCCCCCGGGTCGCAGGAACCCTCGTAGCACTTGTCTTTCAGGGTGCACAGGCTCCCGTCCTCACAGGGGGCCCCGTTGTCCGGCGGGTGAAGACACCCCTCCTGGGGTGCGCACAGGTCCTTGGTGCAGGGATTGTCGTCGTTGCACTGGGCAGTGACGCCGTCGCACACCCCCGCAAAACACTGGTCATCCATGGTACAGAGGTTCTCGTCATCACAGGGCCCCTCGTTCAAGTGCGTGTGATGACACTCTTCTTTCTCGATGTTGCAGAAGTCCTTGGTGCAGGGGTTGCCGTCGTCGCAATCCAGGGCCTTCAGACAGTCGCCTCCCTGGCAATGGAAGGCTTCACAAAGCCCCGGTGGCTCTCCAACGGGGACACAGGGAGTTCCATCGAGATCCTGTCTGGCCTTGCACTGGCCCTCACCGTCACAGGCCGATACCTTGCACACGTCCACAAGGAGCGGATCATCTTCACAGGGCGTGTCCTTGGAGAGGGGTTCGAGTACGCACTGGCGCGCCTCGTTGCAGCGGGCCGCCATGCATGTCTGGGGCGCGAGGTGGTCGCAGTCTTCGTGGACGAGACACTCGGCCGTGTCGGGGTTTGAGTCCCCCGGATCGGGGACGTCGGACACTTCGTCGCCGACATCGGTCCCCGGGTCGAAGCTCACGTCGGGAGGGGGCACGTCGATGCCACCGCACGAAACGGCGAGCACGGCGATGGGCAGGACACTGAGCCGCATGGTCCCCTCCAGTGGTGCCGGTACTTCGGATGATTCTATCGGAAGGACGACGCGGCATCAATGCGGGGGTTGTCCGCCAGGAGCAAGCCCAGAGCCCACCGCCTATGGCCCATCGGTCCGCGCGGACTTCTTCACTTCCGCTTCGGACCGGCGGCAATACAGGGGATCGAGCCCTTCCCGCGGGTTGACCTGGCCCATGTCGGCCATGACCGAGGCCCGGATGACGTTGAAGCTGGGCTCGGCCGCGACGAACCGATCGCCCAGTCCCGTGACGAACACGTCCCTGTAGGCCCCGATGCCCTCTCCCACCCCGATCACGTCCCCAGGGCACCGGTTCGTGACTTCAGCGGCAAGGCGCTCGGGATTCCAGGCCCCAGGCACGATCAGGGTCTCGCCGTCCGGCGCATACAGGGCGGCATAGACTTCCTTGCGGCGGGCGTCCAGGGCCGCCAGGACACATTCCGACCGTCCCAGCAGGGGGTGCGCCAGGGCGTCCAGGCTGCACACGCCCACCAGGGGCTTGTCCAGGGCGAAGGCCAGCCCCCTCAGCGTCGCCAGGGCGATCCGCACGCCGGTAAAGGAACCGGGTCCCAGGGAGGAGACCAGCAGGTCGATGTGGGCCGGCGTCAGTTCCCGCCTGGCCAGGATCGCATCAATATCGGCCACCAGGCGACGGCTGTGATTGGCCCCGGCAGGCGCCAGGATCACGGACTCGGCGGTGAGGTCATCCCCCTCCATGAGGGCGAGGGACGCCACCCGTGTGGACGTGTCACAGGCCAGGACCACCGGAGATGGCCTGGGGCCCGCGGTCGAATCGACCCTGGAGGCCTTGCTCATCAGTCACCCGGTCCCAGGTCCGACAGCGCTCCCCACTTGCGCTCGATGTCGTTGGCGAAAACCAGCACCATCAGCAGCAGAAGGAAGGCCAGTCCCACGTAACCCGCGATCTGTCGCCCCTTTCGTCCGATGGGTTTCCTTCGCACGGCCTCGACGCCGAACAGCACCAGGTGGCCGCCGTCCAGCACTGGAATGGGTAACAGGTTCAGGATGCCGAGATTGATGGATATCCAGGCCAGGGCACCCAGGAAGGTGGCCCAACCCTTGTCCCCCGCCGATGAGGCGATGTCGTAGATCATGATGGGCCCACCCATCTCCTTCAGCGAGACCTTTCCGGTAACGAGGCCGAATATTCCAGCCAGGGTTACGGTGAAGATCTCACCGGTCCTGGAAACGGTGCGGTGCGCGGCGTAGCGGAACGGGGCGTCGTTGGGGATGGGTTCGGGATAGACCACGGCCCGTCGGGTCCGTGAGCCCAGCGGTTCATACCGGGGGACCGCGGCTCCCGGGGTCCACTGCGGGTTCTCGAGGCTCAACTGCGTTTTTATTTCCCGGCCCTCCCTGGCCACCAGCAGTTCATGAGAGGCCGTGGGATCCCGTGTCAGCACGTTCACCAGGAAGGCCCAGTCCGAGTGGCGGGACCCGTCCATTTCCACGATGCGATCCCCTTCCTTCAGTCCCGCCCTGTCCGCCGGGCTTCCCGCCAGCACGGTATCGAGCACGAATTCGGCGCTGGACACGCCCATGTCACCACCGGTGCCGGACACATCGATCCGCACGGTCCTTTTCTCGCCCAGGGCCGTGGAGTCCCGGGTCGTGCTCACCACCTCCAGCACCACGGTGCGCCGAGTGGCGGCTTCCAGGGACCGGGCCACATCGGCCCAGGAAACGGCATCCTTCCCGTCCACGGTCATGACCGCGTCGAAATCGCGCAGGCCCGCCGATGCGGCGGGGCTACCGGGCCTGACCATGACCACCGGCCTGACCCGTTCCAGTGCCACGTCGATACGGCCCACGGTTTCCACCAGTCCCAGTTCCCGGAAGGTGACCAGTTCCACGGGCTCGGGTGTGACCTTGAAGGCCCGCAGGTCGCCGTCCCTCTCCACGGTGAATTCCAGGGTCCGGCCCGGCGACTGAGACACGATGTCCAGCAATTCCCACCAGTAGGCCAGTTCGGTTCCGTCGATGGCCACCACCCGGTCGCCGGGCTTCAGTCCCGCCTGGCTGGCAGGGCCCTGCAGGGACATGGATCCCAGCTCGGAACGGGCCAGGGTCGGCTCGGAGGCATACATGGGGAAGAAAATCAGGAAAGGGAGGATGAGGTTGAAAACCGGCCCGGCCAGCACGATGATCACCTTCCTCCACAGGTCCGTGGTCAGGAATCCCTGTTTCAGCTCGTCGGGCTCCGGAGGATCCTCTGGATCGTCGCCCAGGAACTTGACGTAGCCCCCCAGGGGCAACGCGGACACCTGGTATTCGGTGTCACCGCGGGTGAATCCAAACAGCCGGGGGCCGAATCCGATGGAAAAGCGCAGTACCGTCACGCCCACCAACCGGGCCGCCAGGTAGTGGCCCAGTTCATGGAAGAAGATCAGGGCGCCGAGGAAAATGATGAAATAGATGAGGCTCATCAAATGCTCAATAAAACCCGAGCGGCAAGATAGCAGATTCGGGGTCCTAAACCCAAACCAAAGGGGTCAGCTCCGGCCGGTGCGGTCCCGTTCGCGGCGGGTTTCACGTTCGATCACGTCCACGATCCGGTCTTCGAGATCCGCCTTGTCCACAGGGAAGCCGCGAGGGTCGCCCTGGGCCTCGTCGGTCCTCGGAGGAGCCTCCACTTCCACCGGTTCGAGCATCTCGGTTTCGGCGGGTTGGGGCGGTGCCTGCTCTTCGGCCAGGACCATTTCTTCCGACCGGCGGGCCCGGATCTCCAATTCTTCACGTTCGGGGTGACGGTGACGGGTGGCCAGGCCCCCGTGACCCTCGGCCACGTGGGTCAATTCGTGGGCGAGCAGAGCCTTTCCCCCGGCGGTTGCCGGTGCGTATTCC
This sequence comes from Deltaproteobacteria bacterium, assembly GCA_016784945.1. GTDB lineage: Bacteria > Myxococcota_A > UBA9042 > DTJE01 > DTJE01 > JADDHL01. The sequence continues at coordinate 3,944 of JADHTP010000202.1, forward strand.
CCCTGGGCGAAAAACACGTCGCTGGTCCCGGCCGCGAAGGCCCTGGCGCCCAGGGAATCGGCCATCCGTCCGGCACGTTCACCGGTGTGGATCCGGACGTCGGACAGATCGGCGCCGGTCACCGATTCCATCTCAGATCGCAGGCTCGGGTCCAGGCGCTTCGGGGCATCGTCGGCCAGGATGGCCACCCCCGCCCGGGCGGACCGTTTCCGGATGGACTCCTCCAGGTCGTCCGTCTCCACCTTGTCCGAAGCCATGGGACTTCTCGGTAACAGCCTGTCAATCCTACCATTTCGTCATTCGGGGGGAAACCGTACCGGGGGTTGGACGCCACAAACCCGTACAATGAACCACGGCACAGGAGATGTGCACCATGTCCGGTCTGAAGAAAAGACGGCATCGCCGCAAACTGTATGCCGGGGGCGCGCTCATGGTCCTGGCGCCATTCGGCGTCGCCGGCTGCGGGGCCGACCAGGACGACGGGACGGACGTGGTGTCCGAGGCGCCCGACGGGTACCTGGGCACCACCACCTGCGCCGCCTCGCCTAGAAACCTGGACGAGGTCCACAGCGTGTTCCAGCGCTTCGAGGACCTGGCCATCCGCTGACCCAGCAATTCACTCCCACACGGCGCCGATGCGGTGGAACCGGAAGCCGCCTCCGGGCCGCCAGGACCACAGGACCATGCCCGGCCGGGCCATCAGGTCGTCCAACGGCAACGAACCGAGTTCTCGGGAATCCAGGGCAATGGACGTGGAGCGGTTGTCGCACAGAAGGAAGGCCTGGCCGCCGGGCACCTCGTGGTTGAGGGGTGCCAAGACCACGCCCACCTTGAAGAAAAACGGGTGGGACCGGGAGCCGATGTCTTCCCGGTACAACCGCAGGGATCGGGTCTCGTCGGGATGGGTGTCCTCGTTTTCTGGCATCCTCACCGTGCCCATGGCCTCGGACTCCACCACGGCGTCGTTGATGACCATGGAAGGGCCGGACAGGGAGACCCGGTCGCCGCCGAGGCCCACCACCCTCGCAATGAACGGGCCGTCGGGACCGCGGGCCACCACCAGTTCCCCGGCCTCGGGCCGTGTCGCTGTGTAATCGGTCCTCAGGGCCAGGACCACTTCGCCGGGCAGGTATCCCGGGAATCCACAAAGGCCATCCACCACCACCGGCACGCACCACCGGCCCAGAAGGCCCACCACACCCACGCCCATGACCGCCACGAACACCAGCGCGCCGGCCAGGGCCGACCCCGGGTTCGGTCTCACCGGCCGCGGGGCGGGACGTTCCAGGAACAGCAGGATTTCGAAAGCCAGGTACAAGATGGCCAGGGCGAGGAGAGCCCTCAGGGGATGGAAACCAAGGACGCAGACCGAGGCGGACACGCACAGAACCACGCCCGCCCAGATCCCGATGGCCCCCCATCCGCTCACGGGTTGACCCAGCAGCAGCCGACCAGTCCCCGGTACCAGCAGGTCGCACAGGTGGCCGGCCACGTTCAAGGGGAATCGACTCCCTGGCCTGGGTTCACTCACGGGCACTTCGGTTCACCTCGTGTTCGACCCGTGAGGCACACAGGTCCCCCAGGACGCAATCGGCGCACAGGGGCTTTCCGCGGCAGGTGTCCTTTGCGTGGATCACGATCTGCGCATGGTAGTCGTTGTACAGGGCCGCGTCCCGGTCCAGTGCCCCTTCGAACCGGGCCCGGATGTGATCATAGGCGGCCCGCGGGTCGATAAATCCAAGGCGACCGAAAATCCGGCGCGTATAGGCATCCACCACGAACACCGGCTTGTCCAGGGCATACAACAGGATGGAGTCCGCCGTCTCGCGACCCACGCCGTGCACATCCAGAAGCCGGGTCCTAAGTTCATCTGTCCCAACGGTGCCAAGGGCCGCGACGTCGCCGCCGGCCGCCTCCATCAGGAAGGCCACCACCGCCTGCAAGCGACGCGCTTTCACGTTGAAGTAGCCGGCCGGACGGATGAGGCCAGCCAGCGTGTCGCGGTCCTTGGCATGCAATGCCCGAGGGTCCAGGACCCCGGCGGCGTCGAGGGCGCCGATGGCCTTCTCCACGTTGGTCCAGGCGGTGTTCTGTGTCAGGACGGCCCCTACCACCACCTCGAAGGGC
>JADHTP010000203.1 GCA_016784945.1 Deltaproteobacteria bacterium
CCCGTAACATCACCATCGACGTGGTGTCGCGATTCGTCAAAGGGCGGATCCGACGCCTGTTCGGTGTGGTGGTCAACACGATTTCCGCCGGGATGGTCATGGTCCTCATCGTGGTAAGCCTGTCCTACATCGGGCGGAAGATGGAAGACGGTTCGGTAGCTTTCACCATCCCCATGGAAGACGGCAACTGGATTTTCCAGGAGTGGTGGTTCGCGACCATCATCCCCATGGGATTCGGGCTGATGGCCTGGCATTTCGTGGTCCATGCGTGGCTGTACCTGGTGGACGAACAGGTCGAAGAAAGTGATCCCGACGACGACGAAGAAGTCGAAGCGGCGGGAGGTGACGCATGATCACCGTCGCTTCCTTCCTGGTCATCGCCCTGGCCCTGGCCGGCCTGCCCCTGTTCCTGGTCATCGGCGCATCGGCCATGTTGGGCTACCTGGGCTCCGGCCAGAGCATGGAACTCTTTTTTGCCAGCAACTTCAGACCCCTCGCAACGAATCCCGTGTTCCTTGCCATTCCCCTGTTCACTTTGGCCGGCTACCTGATGGCCCAGAGTCGCGCACCCGAACGGATGGTGCGACTGTCCCGCGCCGCCGTGGGGTGGATGCCCGGTGGACTGGCCATCGTGGCCCTGATCGCCTGTGCGGGATTCACGGCGTTTACGGGCGCCTCCGGCGTGACCATTGTGGCCCTGGGCGGCCTCCTGATGCCCACGCTGATCAAGGACGGCTATCCACGACGTTTCGCCCTTGGCCTGCTGACCACCGGTGGAAGCCGGGGCCTGCTCTTTCCGCCGAGCCTGCCCCTGATCATCTACGCCATGATCGCGGGCCTGGCCATGGAAGGCGTCCAGCAGATGGAAGCCAACATCGACGAGGAGATGGAAGAGGTCGAAGAGGCGGCGACGGACCCGGACAGTGCGCAGGCCGCCCTGGATGACGAACTGGACGACATCCTGGCCGAAGACGACGCTGAAGGCGAAGAAGGGGACGAAGAAGAATTCGACGACGACGACCTCGACGACATGCTGGCCGACATGGACGACCAGGGCAAAAAGGACCTGGAGGCCAGGGCGACGGAAGACTGGGCGCCCGGTTCAGGACCCGACACGGCCGTTACCGGCGCCCGCGCCCCGCCGTCTCACGTGTCCGTGGATCGTCTCTTCGTGGCCGGCGCCGTACCCGGCGCACTGGCGCTCCTTCTGGTGGCCATCTATTCCATCTGGTTCGGCGTCCGACGCAAGGTCCCGCGGACCAGGTTCGCCTGGCGTGAACTGGGGCGCGCCTTCGTCGGCGCCGCCTGGGAAGTCCCCATTCCCTTTATCATCATCGTGGGAATCTACGGCGGCTTCTTCACCGCCATCGACGGCGCCGCTATCATTGCGGCCTACGTGTTCTTCGTTGAGGTCGTAGTCTACCGCGACATCCGTATCGGGCAACTGCCGCACATCTTCCGCGAGAGCATGGTCCTGGTGGGAGGCATCCTCCTGATCATGATGTCCGCCCTGGCCCTGACCAACTACTTCATCGACCGTGAGATCCCCCAGCAGATTTTCGCCCTGGTTCGCGAGACCATCACCAGCCCCATCACCTTCCTCCTGGCCCTCAACGTGTTCCTGCTGGTGGTGGGCACCCTCATGGACATATTCAGCGCCATCCTGGTGGTGGTTCCCATGATCACGCCCATAGCCGTTCAGTACGGCATCGACCCCGTCCACCTGGGCATCATCTTCCTGACAAACCTCGAAATGGGCTTTTCCACGCCGCCTGTCGGCGTGAACCTGTTCGTGGGTTCCCTGGCCTTCCGAAGGCCGGTGGTTGAACTCTATCGCGCCGCCCTGCCGTACCTGGGCCTGAGCTTCATCTCCCTCATGCTCATCACCTACTGGTCGGACCTGTCGTTGTGGCTGGTGCGCGTGACGGGCGTACAGTAGGGCAGTCGATAGTCGATAGTCGATAGTCGATAGTCGATAGTCGATAGTCGATAGTCGATAGTCGATAGTCGATAGTCGATAGTCGATAGTCGCTAGTCGCTCAAGGTACCAGGTCCCTTCACGAGATCCCCAACTATTGACTATGAACTATTGTCTATTGACTTTCCTAGTACTTGAGCGGCTTCTGAACCACCTGGCTCGTCTGGCGGTTCCGGATGTTTTCGGCAGCGTCCGCACCCGCCTCCTGCAAGGCAGCGTCCGATTCCTTGGCCAGTTCGGACAGCATACCCAGGGACTTGCTGGTCCCCATGAAGCCCAGGGCCTGGATGGCCAGGACCACAAAGTCCCTTGACTTGGTGCGGATGCCGATGCGTCCGGGAATAAAGGATCTGAGCCTGGAAGGTCGGATGATTTCCGTCAGCGTGGCCTCCAGGTCCGGTTTGGCGGGAAGCGGCGCATTGCTGTAGCGGGTCAGGGCGCTAAGGCAAGCCGCCTGGGCAATTTCGTCGGGTTCGTCTTCCTTCCGGGAACGGATGCGGATGGTTTCGTTCAGCACATCCAGGAAATCCGGATCGCAACTGTGCATTGCCCCCAGGTGGTGAATGGCCCGTCGCACCACGGCCTTGTCCTTGTCGGCCAGAAAGCGCAGCAGATCCTTTTCGCCCTCGTCCTCCAGGATGCGGCCGATGGCATTGACGCATTCCTCCCTGACGCGGGGATGGGGGTGCCCTCCATATTGACGAATGGCCTTGACGGCCCGGCCCGCACGAAGGTCGCCCAACAGGGCAATGATGTTGCGCACCGCGTACCAGGGGTGCTTGTGCGAGTCCAGTTCCTCGGACAGCTTGGGGACGGCCCCGGTGCCGATTCTTTCCAGCATGGAGCAGGCCGCCTTGCGGGTGGACACGTCCTCGCTGGCCGACAGGAGGTTGACCAGGCTGTCCACGGACCTCTCGCCGAAGAGGGCCACGCCGTTTTCCAGGATCTGGCGACTGTCCTTCGGGGTGTTGGCGGCCAGCTGGACCAGGCCTTCGACGCATCCCGACCGTACCAGGACGGCCAGGGTTTCTTCCAGGAATCGCGTGCGTCCGACGAAAGGCGGGGCTTCCTCGTGCATATGCTCGTGCATGATGGACAGGATGTTGGACAGGGCGGCGGTTTCCCCGCGCTCCACCAGGACCGGAATGACCAGGGTCAGGACGTTCAGGTATTTCAGGTACGTCTTTGGACCGGCGCAGATGGCAAAGTCCTTGAGGTACATGTCGGGGTTCTTCATGTAACGGTCGGCCATCTGGTAGGCCTTGATGCGTCGCCGGATGGAATCGGGCAGATCCTCGTCGGAGATGAGAGCGTCCTTGTAGCACTTCAGCAACAGATCGCCGGCGCCGGTCAATTCCTGCTGGGCGGCGAGTCGCACCAGCACCTTTCGCGACACCCGCTCAACGGTTTCCTGGTATTCCAGGATGTCCCGACCGGGCAGGCTCAGGTTCTGGTCGCCCCGTATCAGGACCTCGCGGAGTTCCAGTACCTCGTTGGTCAGGGGCAGGAGCCTCTTCTTGGGGACCGCCGCGATCATGGAATCCTCGATTTCCATGTTCGAAAAGGAATCCAGCCCCTCCCCGACGAGGTCGGTGTTCATGAGGATTTCGCGGGTAAGTTCCGGTCGCGTCAGGGGACGCATGATGTCCGAAATGGCCTGCGACTTCAGTTGCGACATGGCCTCGGGCCGCACCTTCTTCAGCTCCGGCAGTCGTGCCAGGTCATTGCGAAGACGCCCCATGGAGACCTTGACAGGCCAGGGGAGCTGGCGAACCGTTCCGGGCACGTCCGCCATGCCGATCACGGTCACGGACAGGATGCCGGCCTTGGTCAGTTCCTCGGACATGAGGGCAACGGCCGACTTGGACTCGGCTTCCACGACCCGCGAAGACCAGGTCACCCACAGGTCCATGAACTTTTCGAATTCCTTCTCGTCGATGCCCCGCTTGATGGTGAAGGAGGCGATCTTGTTGCGCAGGAAATAGTCGTGGAACTTCCTGACGAAGTGCTCGCCCATGGTTCCCGTCAGGAACTTGGAAACCTCGATGGGCTCCTTGACCAGACCGTCCACCATGATCCCGCGGTCATCGGTGGCGGACAGCAGGAGGTAGCTGACCTCGAAGGACTCCCTGGTGATCTCCTTGAACTGGCCGTGAAGTTCCTTGGCAGCTACCTTGGCCAGGGGGTGATCGGCCGAGTAGTAGCCTGTCTGCAGGAGGGCCTTGACCAGGCTGAGCGTGAATTCGCCTGCCTGGGTCTTGATTGCACGGAAACGCTCCTCCACCAGAGCGGTTTCGCTGTTCTCCATGGGACCAGCCTCGATTAGCCGGATTATCCTGCCCGCAACTGGTAAAGTCAACGAATCGGAAGGAGGGGTTCATCATGGCAGCGTCGTTTAAGACCGAGATGGTTCTGGTCGGCCGGCTGGCCCGGGCCGAGGACATCCTGGCCGGGCTCACCGCCGTGGCCTTGGAACGGGGAATCCGGGCGGCCGTGGTCCAGGGGGTGGGAGCCACGCGGGAGGCCGTTCTCGGCTTCTATGACCAGGAGGCCCTGGAATACCGGGATCACTCGATTCCGGAACCCATGGAACTGCTTTCGCTTACGGGGAACATCAGCCTCAAGGACGGCAGTCCCTTCGTTCACGTTCACGCCATCCTGTCCGATGAACAGGGCAGGGCCTTCGGCGGCCACGTGATGCCCGGCACCCGTGTCTTTGCCCTCGAATATTCGCTGATGGTACTGGACGGCCCGGAACTGTGTCGGGAATACGATCGGGAAACACATCTCTATCTGTGGCCTGCGTCAGTGTCCAGGGCCCTTGGCTGATGACCGGCCGGACCGTAACTACTACAATGCCCGCGTCTTAGGGTGCTGGAGGAAGGATGACCCGACGAACTGTCTGCGTGACCCTGTTTCTGGTGGCGGCGCTTTGCTGCGGTGGCGGTGACGACCCATCGAACCAGGACGTGGCCACCGATGTTCCCGTGGACGTGGACACGGGAACAGACACTAAAATGATGGATGACCCGTCCGTGGTCGAAATTCGGCCTGAAGTCCTGTCCGAAGACACCATGAACATGGACCCTGGCCTGGCCGACGAGGGGATCCAGGACCCCGGCCAGCCCGATCCGGGAACGACGGACCCTGGCAAGCCCGATCCCGGTCCGCCAACGGATACCGGTCCCCAGTACAGCGACACGGTCCTCGCCTGCATCTACGTGGTGGAGAACATCTGCGCGAAAATGATCACCAAGTGCGACTTCCTGGGCCTCATTCCTGCGGAATGGATGGAAGTCTGCACCGACTTCCTTCTGAACAATGGGAACATCATCGCCGGCGGATGCCAAATGCTCGACGACACCACGGTGTCAGACCCGAACATCGAGATGATCAAGACCTTCGGGCCGTCGGCTTTGAAGGAATGCACGGACAACTTCGAGTGCACGTTGCAGAACATCGGGAAACTGGGTGACTTCATCCTGCCGCTGATCCAGGGCGAAGAGTTCGAAACCGCGGACATCCTGGCCCTGGTGGCCGATCTCTGCTTCAAGTAGTCCCGTTGCCGTTGTCTTCCAGTTCGGACCAGGACACGCTGAAGGCCCGGCTGAAGGACACATCCCCCTTCAGGACGAACCACCCGCCGAAAAGAATCAGTTGCAGGAACTGCATGCCGTAGACGGCCATGGCGAACATCAGGGCCGAGGGGTGACCGGCCAGGCCATACAGCTCCAGGGGCTTGAGCAGGAAGTACCAGAAGGTCCCCACGTTGCCCGGCGGGTTGGGGATCATCATTCCCACAACGATGGTGGCCATCATGGCTACGGCGCCCGAAAACGGAATGACCAGCCCGAAACCGAGGGCCAGCAGGTAGAGCCCCAGGCAGTTGGAGCCCCAGTACATCAGCGACCCCAGAATGAACAGGATGAAGTTCCTTGCGTCGGGGAAGATGGACAGTCCCTGCAGG
>JADHTP010000204.1 GCA_016784945.1 Deltaproteobacteria bacterium
CGGGAACCCATCATCGACCTGATCGTCAAGGACGACACCTACGAACACCTGCCCCGGATCATCGAATTCTGGGCGGGCGAGGGGGCCGGGCACTTCATACTCTGGCTGGTGTCCCTGTCGGACAGGAACCGGGACAACACGCCCTCACTTCCCCGGGTCACTGACATGAAGGAATACATTACAGAAGCATTTGAAACATCCCGAAGACTGGATGTGTTCTGTGAGTCGAGGCATATCCCGCGCTGCATGCTGCGTGGCTACGAGGAATTCGTGCGCGACCTGCGGCAGGACCGGGTGCGGGTGGTGACGCCGGGCTCGGTCTTCAACCTGTGGGAATCGGAAATCAGCGCCAACACCTTCACGGACAAGTGCCATGGGTGCCGGTACCACGAAGCCGAGTGCATGGGCGCGCGGAAGGACTACCTGGAACGGTACGGCGACGACGAACTGGTCCCTTATCCCGGGAAACCGGATTGAGGACTGAAGGTTGAATACACCCGTGTCCAACTCGTTCGACTACACACCGGCCAAGGTGCTGGACGGATTCGTGCTGGACCCGGCGGACTGCACCGCCACGTCCCTCGGCCTGTCCGAAAGCCGGACCAGCCGGGTGGTCCTGGTACAGCGGGACCGACGGTTCCTGCTCTGCCGGACCGCCACGGGGAGCTTCGACGACGCCGAGATACGACGGGTGGTCCATGACCTGGGGCAGTTGTACCTGGACGTGTCCGGCAAGCCCGCCATAGACGACTTCGCCGACGACGTGAGGCAACTCGTGATCACCGGCGAGTGCCGCGAATGTCCCCTTTTCGACGGTTGCGTGACCTGTTACCGAGATGCCGTGGGTTCCTTTTTCCTCGAGGACGAGGCCTGGTTGCGAAAGGAACTGGCCGGCCTGAACGGACGGGTCCTGGACGTGGGCATGGGTCAGGTCCCTTACCTGGGCTCCATCCGGGACGAGGTGCAAGATGGCGCGCTGGAATATCATGGCCTGGATCCCGAGCCCGGTGTCCTGGAGGCTGCGGGCCGGATGGGGTTGCCGCTCCGTCTGCACGAGGGTCTTGTCGAGGATCTGCCGGAAAACGAGGGTCCGTTCGACCACGTGATCGCACTGCGCAGTCTCAATCATTTCGAGGACGTGGATCGGGCTTTGGCGCGGATCTGCACCGTCCTGAAGGACGGGGGAGGGCTCCTGGTGGTGGAATCCGTGGCGCTGCCCATGGTCCGCTCACGGGAGCACAGCGCCACCAGCCACGAAGCATCGGCGGGTGGTTTCCAGCACTACCGCAACTGGGACTCGGAACGTGTACTGGAACGGATCCGGGGCCGCCTGCCCCTGGATGTGGTCTTCCACCGGCCCATTGGGCCGGACACCTGCGACCAGTGGATCCTGAAACTGGTCAAGGCCTGATAGATGGGACGGTCCGGAGACCGTTTCCTACAATTTCGATCAACGATCAACGATCAACGATCAACAATCAACGATCAACGCCCTACGTCCACACCACGTAGCCGCCCAGCACCACGGTCAGCACCGTCCCCATGAGAAGGGCCGGGGCGAAGGGGATGGTGCGTGACACCCAGATCACGCTGCCCTTGTCCCGGTCGATCCACCAGCGTCGCAGCACCTCGGCCTGCTCGGGACGGAGCCCGTCAGCGGCCACCGGTCCCATCTTGTGGTCGAGAAGGTCCTCGTCTTCCTTCAGGACTTCCTGGGTGCGGCGGGACAGGATCATGCGGGGTTTGAGTTCCCAGACCTTGACGGCCTTGAAGTCGAAGACGTTCAGGTAGATGCCGTACAGGATGTAGAAAGTGATCAGGGTCAGGGCCAGGCTTCCCATGCTCAGGACGGTGCCCAGGTTGTAGTTGTCCGTGGGGTACAGGCCCACGTACACGATCCAGGCCAGGGTGCCCGTCACGATGGGTATGCCCACCCAGAGACGACGCATGGCCCGGGCGATGGGCATGAAGACCAGGAACAGCACCAGGAAGACCAGGGGCTTGTTGTCCAGCGCGGTGTAGGCGCTCATGGCGTCCCTGAAGACCATGCGCAGGGTCTTGATGCAGATGAAAAGGAACAGGATGCCGAAGAAACCCAGCAGGAGCTGGCCCGTGTTGTCCCGGACCCATTTCAACGACTTGCGCCACGCCTGTGTCTCGTCCTCCGTGGGCCGCGCCACCTGCCTGACGGTCCGGGCCGCCATTTCCAGCACCAGCAAGGCCATTACCGACACGAAGGTATTGAAAATGAGGACATAGGCGGGAAACAGGGCCATGTAGGCCTGGCTGTAGGTGGACAGGGGGAGCATGGCCGCCAGGACCCCGAAGAGCTTGGCGTCGCCCGCGGCCCAGAGGCCGAACCACCACAGGATGAATCCCGTCACCAGGGCCAGCAGCGCGTTGAGCAGGACCTTGGCCAGGTAGACCCAGAAGGCAGGCGCCGGCAACGTGGATGCTGTCCGGACGGTGGTGTCGGGTGACGGGTACGGGGCGTCGGCCGTTTTCACGGACACGCCCTCGGGAACCTCCCAGGGAGCGGGGGCGTCGGTCTGTCTCGGAACGTTCGTCCGGGGATCGGCAGCCGTCCACTGGCCCAACTGGGGATACTGACCGTATTCGACGGCGCCGCCGAAGGTGTTCCAGAGCCCCACGAACAGAACCCAGGCAGCGGCCATGACCAGGCCGCACAGGACCCACCGGTTGTAGATCTTGCCCCTCATGGCATCGGTGACGGCGCCGCCCGCCGCGAGGACGATGGCGCCCGCCTGTGGGATCCATTCGACGGACATGGTTTCCTATCCCGATCTATTCATGTCACACCGGCACGAAGACCGTCTAACTTCCATCTCGGGCCTCCTGTAGGGCCGGACGCCCTCGTCCGGCCGTGCATCCGGTCGTGGGCTCGGACAGGCCCAATGATGACGGGTGAGAATACAGTGTTTCTCCTCGCCTCGTGCCAGGGGGGCGCGGCTCGCCCCCCTCCCACACCCTCGCCTTCGGCTTCGCGCGGGGTCCCACCCCCTTGCACGGCCGCATTGCGGCCGTCATCCTCCATATTCATATCGTTTCACTCATGAACATTCCGGGCTAGGGCTCTTTCAGCACCTTTTCGCGGACCGCGTCGGGGTCCAGAAACACGGGGTTCAACTCGCTCGAGTCGTAATGCACGTCCATGTCGTAGAGGCCGGCGCAGATGGGCTTGAAACGGCAGACGGTGCAGGCGTCACCCTTTCCGTGGCGGAACAGGGTTTCCCGCACCAGGCCCTTTTCGTCCAGGAACCGTACGATGCGTTCCTCGCCCTTGATGATCTTACGGGTTTCCGTGGAGGCCCAGGCGAAGTCGGCCATGTAGCACAGAGGGACCTTTTCGGCCCGGAAGGTCCTTCCGGTGGAGGACAGGAATGACATGGCCCGGAAAAGAGCGACCTCGCACTCCCACAGGGCGTGAATCACGTCGGGGTTTTCCGACGCCCTGTTCATGCTGGGGTCCAGGTTGTTCCACACAAAATGGTGCAGGAAGGGGAACCTCTCGATCAGGAACCGGACGATCCGGTCCAGCTGGCCCGCGTTGTAGTGGTTGATGGTGGTGTTCACGTCGGCCGTGATGTCCAGGCGCTCCACGTTTTCCAGGGTCTTCAGCACGTTGGCCAGGGAGTCCTCGTTGCAGGTGAGAAAGGCCTGCAGTTCGGGATCGGGGGACTGAATGGATACGTGGACGTGATCCAGACCCCGGCCCACCAGGTCCCGCAGGAAACCTTCGTCCGCCAGCTTCTGGCCGTTGCTGATGATCCGGGCGTGGATCCCCCGGCCATGGGCATAGGAGATGATCTCGTCCAGCCGGGGGTGCATGGTAGGCTCGCCGCCCGTGAGGATCACACCGTGGTAGCCCCTGTCCACGAAGTCGTCAACCAGAGCCTTCGCCTGTTCCAGGGTCAGAGTCGCTTCCCGCTCGGGATTCGAGCAGAAACGGCACTTCTGGTTGCACAGCCGGGTCACCTGGATGTAGCCGAGATTGGCCATGGGGGACGTCCACCGTCTACTGTCTGTCGTCTACCGTTTTCAAACGGGGCTGCAGCGATCGCAATCCCCAGATCCTCGCCAGGTTCACGTGGAGACCGTGGCAGGCAGCATCATACACGCATTGACGACAGCGGAGGCTTTTCACGCGGTAGAGGCGGCCAATGAAGAACCCGACATACCCGTCCAGGCGCAGCTTTCCCTCTTCGTCGAACAGGTCGGGGCCGGGCGGGGGCCAGGCCTGACCGCCGTCCTCGGGGCCACCCAGGCAGAAAGGCAGCCCCGCGATTGGACGCCCCAGGGTCCTGCCGACCCGGACGAGGTCTTCCGGCGGGGGGGCGGCGGCCTCGGCGTCCGCCAGGATTTCGCGGGTGTCCACCCTCACCGGACCCTCCACGACACGATTTCCGTCCAGTATCTCGCGACACAGGGCGGGAGAAAGCTCGGTGGCCCCGTCGTCGCCCCGGTCCCATTCGCCTGCCGCGTATCGGCGCGCCGCATCGCAGAAGGGCTTCAGGAAACAGTAGGAACAGGCGTCACCCAGGCACTCGGGGTCTTTTCCGTGGTCGAAAAGATCCCTGAACGCCTCCCTCTCGCCCAGGACCTCGTCGTACAGCTTGTGGGGGTCCTGGAACAGGTCCTCCCGTTCCTCCAGGTACTGGATGGGCAGTCGGTTGGTCCAGATGTAGAGGCCCGGGATGGTGGCCAGTTCCAGGGCTCGGCCCAGCTCCCGCCCGATCAGGTCGTCGTCGGCGAACAGCTCGCCCCGGTGTTCATCGAAACCTCGACCGAACGGGATCATGTGCAACAGGTCGAATTCCATGACCCCCAGGTCGATATAGAATTCCATGATTTCCCTCAGATGGGGCAGGTTGACGGCGTTCAGGACGATGTCCACGGAAATGATCAGTCCCAGGCCCTGGAGTCGACGTAGTCCGGCCAGCGCCTCCACGAATGCACCTTCGCGGTCCACCAGTCGGTCATACAGTTCCGCCGTGTGCCCGTGCATGGAAAAGGTCGCTTCCCGCAAGCCGTTGGCCGCAGCGGTTTCGGCGAACCGGCGGTATCGGAACATGCGCCCGTTGGTGACAGTCTGTACCCAGGTGTAGCCCGTTTCCACGCCGAATCGGATCAGGTCCAGGTAGTCTGGATGGATGGTGGGTTCGCCCCCCGACAGGATGAGACGGGTGGCCCCTTCGTCGCGGCCCTGGCGGATCTTTCGCCTGACCTCATCGAGGGGCACCACTCGGCCGGTCTGGGCGCCGGAATCCAGGCAGAACAGGCAGTGGTTGTTGCACGCCCTGGTGAGACGGACCCATTGCCGCTTTTCGTGGACGGCGGACTGCCTGGTTTCCAGTTCGGACATGGCCTGTCAATCTTCCTGAAGAGTGGATGGGTGCGCCCGTGTGAAGTCCTTCCGCGCCACGAACTCGTCCCAACCGAAACGCTCGGGGTACTCGCGCCAGGGCCCCTCGCAAACCGGTTCGAAGACGCAGTCCTTGCAGGGCGGACCCTTGGCCTTTCCCTCGGTCAGGCGGTGCTCGGTGTAGTCGTCGATGGTCACGTGGCCCTCGAAGATCTTGGTACGCGGTATGATCCGCTCCGCCACGTAGATTTCGTATCCCTCCATGAAACAGTAGGGGATGGCCTCGGTCATGACGCCGCGGCCGGACCGGATCCCCACGTCCAGGCCCTGCTTCACGTAGGGCTCGATGAGGGGGAAGCGTGGCACCACCGAGGAAAACAGTTCGCCGGCAGTCCCGATGGGGTGGACGAAGGCCAGCTGGAACTGGTTGACGCCCAGGGCCACGAGGAGCGAGGCGATGTCGGGGAGGTGCCTGTAGTTGGACCGGGTGATCACGGTGTTGGTGATCACCAGCTGGTCCAGTTCCTTCAGGTTGCGGATGGACTTGACCGTC
>JADHTP010000205.1 GCA_016784945.1 Deltaproteobacteria bacterium
TTTTCACACTCGTTTCTTAACACTTGGAGGTCCGTTCTGTCTCGTATGAAGATCCCCCATTTTCACTTACGGAAAGATCTATCCCCTTGGAATCAATGTCCTATTCCTTAGACGACTCTCATTTTTGGGGGAAGTCCTGGCGGATCGACCCCGTTGTCTCGCCAGAAAGGCCGTGATATTCTCCCGTCACCCGGGCCGCGCCGGGGGAAGGAGATTGCTCGATGGTCACCCTCAGAACCTACATATTCCTGGACAGTCTGCAGCCCCAGTTCGCCTCTTTCATCGGCAAGACGGCCCGTGGCTTCCTGCCCATTCCCGAGATGGCCTCCCTGTTCGTGGAGATCGCTCCCGGCATCGCCATCAACCGGGTGACGGACGTGGCGCTCAAGGCCACCTCGGTGGTGCCCGCCGTCCAGGTGGTTGAAAGGGCCTACGGCCTCCTCGAGGTCCACGACTTCGACAAGGGCGAGGTGCTCCGGGCGGGCAAGACCATCCTGGAAAGCCTGGACCTGGAAGAAGACGGGCGTATGAAGCCCAAGATCGTGTCCAACCAGATCATCCGCGCCATCGAGCCCTACCAGTCCCAGATCATCAACCGGAACTCCCAGGGCATGATGATCCTGCCGGGCCAGAGCCTGTTCATCCTGGAAACCGAACCGGCGGGCTACGTGGCCTTCGCGGCCAACGAGGCGGAAAAGGCGGCCAACATCTCGCTTATCCAGGTACGACCCTACGGGTCCTTCGGGCGGCTGTGGCTGTCGGGAACGGAATCAGAGATCGATTCGGCGGCGGAAGCCGCTCTTGGTGTATTGAATTCGCTCACCGGCGTCTGACGGTGATGCGAGGTTGCGACTCTCGGAGGTGTTGAATGGCAGATGCTCTCGGAATGATCGAGACCCGGGGCTTCGTGGGCATGGTCGAAGCGTCCGATGCGATGGTGAAGGCCGCAAAGGTCGAACTGGTCGGCTACGAAAAGATCGGCGGTGGCTACGTGACCGCTCTCGTGCGAGGTGACGTGGCGGCGGTGAAGGCCGCTACCGAGGCCGGCGCACGTCAGGCCGAACGCGTGGGCGAACTGGTATCCGTGCACGTGATCCCGCGGCCGCACGCCAACATCGACGAGGTCCTCCCGCTGGGCCGCCAGGGCACCCGCAAGGGCTAGGCGGACCGTCGGGTTCACGCGTGGGATGCAGGCGAGGGTGGCAGTTGAGCCCCCCTTGGGCCTGCCGTCCCTGTTCCCAACCCGTCCGGGGAGACTGCAATGCTGATGGGAAAGGTCGTGGGGACGGTGGTTTCCACCCGTAAGGACGAACATCTGAGCGGCCTGCGGTTCCTCGTGGTGCGCGAACTGGACCACGACATGAAGGAGACCGGCCGGATGGTGGTCGCCGCCGACTCGGTGGGTGCCGGCGTGGACGAAGTCGTGCTGTATGCCCAGGGTTCAGCCGCCCGCCAGACCTACCTGTCACACGAAAGGCCCGTGGATGCCATCATCATGGCCATCGTGGACGAATTCGAGGTCGGGGGCGACAAACTGTACGTGAAGGACTGAACGGACTTCGGCGACGGGCAACGGGTGTCGAATCAATGGCGCTGGATGATCAGAAGGTAACGGCCATCGTCGAGGCGGTGATGGAACGCCTGAAAGGGGATTCCATGGTCCCCACGGCGGCGCCAGCGGTGGCATCTTCCCTCCAGGACACGGGACGGCTGGGCATCTATCCGGACGTGGACGGGGCAGTGGCCGCGGCCCGGGGCGCCTACGATCGCATGCTGGACACGACCCTGGAAGTGCGTTCCCGGGCCATTCAGGCCATGCGGGACGTGACCATCGCCAACCTCGAACCCCTGTCCCGTATGGCAGTGGAAGAAACGGGCCTGGGCCGCGTGGAAGACAAGATCGGCAAGAACCGCCTGGCGGCTGAAAAGACGCCCGGCCTGGAGATCCTGACCCCACGGGCCTTCAGCGGTGACCGGGGACTGGCCCTCATCGAGCGGGCCGCCTACGGGGTCATCTGCTCCATCACGCCCTGCACCAACGCCACCGAGACGGTCATCAACAACTGCATCGGAATGATCGCCGGCGGCAACGCCGTTGTGATCAACCCCCACCCCACGGCCAAGAAGACCACCGTGCACTACATCCGCATGCTCAATGAGGCCATGGTGGGTGTGGGCGCGCCGGACAATCTGATCTGCACAGTGCCCGAGCCCACCATCGAGTCGGCGGGCAACCTCATGGGCCACGCGGGCGTGAACCTCGTGGTGGTCACGGGCGGGCCGGCCGTGGTCAAGGCGGCCATGGGCACTGGCAAGAAATGCATCGCCGCCGGTCCGGGCAACCCGCCGGTGGTGGTGGACGAGACCGCCAAGCTCGATCGTTCCGCCAGGGACATCATCGCGGGCGCCAGCCTGGACAACAACATCGTCTGCATCGTGGAAAAGGAAATCATCGCGGTGGAGGCCATCGCCGACCGGCTGAAGCAGGAACTGGTGCGGGCCGGCGCCTACTACATCAAGGACTCCCTGGTCCCCCGGGTGACCAAGCTCGTGATCGACGGCGAGCACGCCAACAAGAACTTCGTGGGCAAGAATCCCGGCGTGATCCTCCGGGAAGTGGGCGTGGACCTGCCCGACGAGGTGCGACTCGCCTTCTGCGAGGTGGACGAAGGGCACCCCCTGGTCCAGGTGGAGCAACTGATGCCCATCATGCCCATGGTCCGGGTGAAGAACGTGGACGAGGGCATCGCCGCCGCGGTTCGCGTGGAACACGGGTTCCGTCACACCTCGGTGATGCACTCGCTGAACATCGAGAATCTGCATAACTTCGCCCGCAAGGCGAACACCTCCATCTTCGTGAAGAACGCCCCGTCCTCCGCGGGCCTGGCGCTGAACGGGGAAGGGTATACGTCCTGGACCATTGCCAGTCCCACGGGCGAGGGACTGACCACGGCCCTCAATTTCACCCGTGAGAGACGGTGCACCCTGAAAGATTATTTCCGAATCGTGTAGGTCCGGTGCGGCGGCGTGCCCAGACGTCGCCATGAAAGAGACGAATTGAGCCTGATCCGCCCACAGTTGAAACCGTCGTCCCTGCCCGTGGGCAGCGTGGAGGCCTTTGCCGGCGTGGAGGTCCTGGGGATTCCCCGGGGCATGGTGACCGTGGACGCCCTGGTGAAGAAGGCGGCCGCCCGCGTGATGCTGTCCACCCCCGTGTCCCCTGGCAAGTTCCTGGTGCTCTTCGACGGCACCATGGCGGAAGTGGAAGAGTCCCTCCTGGAGGCCGAACGAACCGCCGGAGACCAGTTGGTGGACCGGTTCCTGCTTCCCTACGCCCACCAGCAGCTGGAGCCCGCCGTGTTCGGCGTCCTGCCTCCCCGGCCCGACGGGGCCGTGGGGCTGGTGGAGACGTCCACGGCCTGTGCGGGTCTCCTGTCCGCCGACGCCGCCCTCAAGGCCGCCGAGGTCACCCTGGTGGTGATCCACCTGTCCGTGGGCATCGGCGGCAAGTGCTACTACGCCTTCGCGGGTGAACTCTTTGCCGTGGAGGCCTCGGTGGAGGCCGCCGTCGGCGCCCTGGCCGGCGGAGACAGGCTGCTGGGCACCGAGATCATCGCCCGTCCCCACCCCGACTTCATTGCCGCCTTGGGTGTCTGAGTGATCCATCCACGAGGAAGATTTCCAGCAGATGACCCGGGTGATTGTCGGTGCCTTGAATCAAGATTGCCCCCGGGGCACCTGTTTCGGAATCAGACATCCGGACAATACTGGCCAGGGGGGCGCGCTCGCCACCCTCCCACACCCTGCTTCGCTCTGCTGCGCAGAGCTTGCCAGGTCGGGGCCCCACCCCCCTTGCACGACCGCCTTGCGGTCGCAGCAATCCGCCTTCATCAGTGCTCAGACGGTAGACAGTGGACTGTAGACGGTAGACGCCTCTCGGGAATCCGTTCCAGCGCGGATTGCTCCTGACTACAGTTTCGTAGCGGTGAGGTTCCAGACCTTGTAGGTGCAGTCCAGGCACAGTGCGCCGCTGAACAGCACATCGAGGGATCCTTCCCACGTCGTATCGTTCGTAAACGTGCCCGACAGGGTATAGATTTCCGTGCAGATTCCCCCGCCGGGGCAGGTGCATGTCACCGTGAATGTGCCGTCCTGCGCCGAGTCGCCGGTCATCTGGCAGCATCCGTTCATCCAGGGCATCACCACCAGACTGGTCCCGTTGTCGCTGAAGGTCAGGGTCCCGTGGATGAAGTCCACGGCACCAAAGGCACAGCTGAAGGCGACCTGGGGCGCCAGGACGTAGGTGCCCTCGGGATCGAAATCGCCACCGGAGCAGACCCCCTGGCTGCACGTCTGCCCCGCGGGACAGCAGGCATCGCCGCATTCCACCCCTGACGGGCAATGGCACTGGTGGGTGCTCCCGCTGCACTCATACCCGTTGGCGCAGGCTCCGCAGTAGGCCGTCCAGCCTCCGCACAGGTCGTTGTAGGGCCCCCCGCATCCGTATCCCAGGGTCTGGCAGGTTTCGGGCTCGCACTCGCAGGCGCCATCGTTGCACTGGGAATTGGCGAATTCGTCGCAGGCGCCGCAAGACGGGATGGGCTCGCCGCAGCCGTTGTCCCAGGGCCCTCCGCAGTCATGACCCAGGGTCCCGCAGCTGAGGGGTTTGCAGTCGCATTTCCAGGCGTTGCAGAAGGAATTGGGGAAGTCGTCGCACACGCCGCAGTCGCCACCGCAGTAGTCGGTCCCGCACTCCCGGTCCAGGCACGCATCCACGGTTTCGTTGACGCACTCCAACCCTTCCGCGTTGGCGGTACAGGTGAAGGTCCCGTTGGGGCACGAGTCCACGTCCGATCCGTCGCACGGCTGGCCCTTCAGGGGGATGCTTTCGTCCGTGTCGCCGTCGCAGTCCTCGTCCACCTCGTCGCAGGTCTCCTTGGCGCCGGGGTGGATCCCCACGTCCGTGTCGTCGCAATCGGCCTGGTCCAGGAGGTACCCGACGGGTTTGGCACAGGCGTCCTTCGGGGCGTTGGGGTCGCCGAAGCCGTCCTCGTCCGCGTCCTCGTAGTAGGTCTTGAGCACACCTTCGTCCGTTTCCCCGTTGCAGTTGTCGTCCACGCCGTTGCATTCCTCGTCCATGCCCGGGTGGATGAAAGGCTTGGTGTCGTTGCAGTCCTGGCCGTCCAGCACGTAGCCCGGCGGTTTCACGCAGTCCGAAACAGGGAACCCGGGGTCGCCGTAGCCGTCCGAGTCCCCGTCCGGAAAGAAAACGGTCAGCACGCCGTCGTCGGTTTCCCCGTTGCAGTCGTCATCCTTGCCGTTGCAGGTCTCGGCCTCGGCCGGCAGCGTCGCGGTGCAGCCGTGCCATTCCCCGTAGATCCCGCCCCCACACACCATCTTTTCCAGGCCGAGCGTGCACTCGCCCTCATCGGAAACGCCGCACTCCTGCTCCAAGGTAAGTCCTTCATCGGTGTCCCCGTCGCAGTCGTTGTCCACGTTGTCGCAGGTCTCCGGCGCGGGAATATCCGCATAGCAGATCAGTTCCTGGCCGGTGCAGGACGCCTTGCCCGAGCAGGTCCCGTGTTCGTTTTCCTCGGTGCACAGCGTGGTGGGGAGGTTGTCCATGTGGGTGTCACAGTCGTTGTCCTTTCCGTCGCAGACCTCCGGGGCCAGGGGATGGACCTCGTCGTCATCGTCGTTGCAGTCCCAGCCCCCGGCCTTTTCCACGATGTAACCCTCGGGCACCGGTTCGCCGGGGCACACCATGATGAAGTCGTCGTGGACGCCGTACTTGTCGTTGTCCTTGTCACGGTAATAGACCTTTCCGAAACAGGCCCGGTCCTCTTCCCCATCGAGTCCGTCGGCCAGGTCCTGGTCCGTCTCCGGGTAAAAGCCCTCGTCCTGGATCACGGGGATGTC
>JADHTP010000206.1 GCA_016784945.1 Deltaproteobacteria bacterium
TCCAGGGTCTTCCATGCCAGGAGGCCGGCATGCCATGCGAGCACAGGTCCCGATTCCGATACCCGGTTGCGGCGGAAGGTCTGGTCCAGCACCTTCAGTATGGCGTCGGCGGCGGGGCCCTTGTCCAGGCCCGAGACAAGCTCGCCGAGGAACGATTCCAGGTCCTCTGTATCCAGGGCCATGGCGTCCTTGATGGCGCCTTCGAGGTCCGATACCGCGGTGGGGTCGTTTTCGAGTGCGGACAAGAGTTCACTCACTTCCATGGATTTCCTCCTCCGGCGGGCCAGGGCCGGCAGACCCTTCCCAGATGGTCAGCTGATCGGTTTTATCAGATAGGCATATCACTAGCAAGACTCGTAGATAGGGTGTGTAGAGTGTTGGGGGAAACCACGCCAGAAGGGTGCTTCGCGGATCGGACGATCAACGATCTACGATGAAACGATCAACGACCTGCGATTGGCGACTGGCCCCCTAGGGCTGCACCTGCACGGTGACCGCGGCTTCGTCGCTGAAGTAGAACAGGTCGTTGATGTCGTCCACGGAGAACACCACCAGGCGGAACTCGTATTCACCCGCCACGTCGGGGATGAACTGGACTCCCGAGCCCACGCCGGACTGGTTCAGGAAGACCTTGCTGGCCGCCGGCTTTTTCGACACGAACCAGGTGTAACCCTGGTCGTAGATGTCGAAGCTGCCGCCATCACTGGCCGAGCCGTACAGGGTCATGGCCACGCCGGCCTGTGCATTGGCATAGTCGTCCGTGGTGCCCGGGTTCGCCACGGGCAGGTCCACGCCCTCGAAGTCCTTGGAGCCCTTGAGTGAGGCGTCCACGGTTTCGTCCTGCCCGGAGTTCGGGTCCAGGTAGGTCACCACCAGCGTGGCGTTCAGGTACATCTCATCGTATTCCGTCTCGGCGTCGAACTCCACGGTCAGCGGGAGCAGTCCCCATTTCGGCACCACCGTATCCGCCGGCACCGGCGTCTTGATGGAGAAGGTGTCGGGGTCCAGCTCGGGGAACGCCTTGACGATCTTCACGCCCCGGATGGTCAGGTCGCCGTTGCCCTTGTTCATGATGACCACGGTCTTTTCCTTCCTTTCGCCTTCCAGCGCAAAGAAGGTGACCTGGCTGCCCAGGGGCGGCGCCAGGTCGATGTCGCTCTTGGGCGCCCCGCCGCACAGCGGGATGTCCTCGCGACCCTCGGTGGGGCTGGCATAGTCGATGCCCAGGATGCCGTTGATGCCCTTGGCGCCGGAGGCGGTATAGGTCACGGCGATGTCCAGTGTCCTCTGGGACGACAGGCTGTACAGGGGGCCGGTGATGGGCTCGTCGCTCTGGAACGCGCCGCAGCCCGGGGGGGCGGCGTCCTGCATGCCGCCGGACACGTACCATGCCAGCGTATAGGCGGTTTCGCCACCCTGCTCGATGGATGGCTTCTTCACGTTGACCGCGCCGGCGCCCACGTTGAGAAGGGTCACCACCTTGGTGCACATCTCGCCAGGGTTGATGGTCTGCGTGAAGTCCATGCAACCGGCCGCCTGGTCCGCGTAGGACACGGCCAGCTGGCCCGCCTGGGTTTCACCCCGGACTACGATGCCCGTGGATGGTGAACTGTGGTCGTTGCTCTTGATGATGACCTGGTTCTCGTCGGGCGTGTCCGTGGGTGCGTAGCACAGCTTGAACTTGAGTTCGGTCAGCCCCTCGCCGGAACTCGCCGGGTAGACCAGCGTGCCCTGGTTGGGCGGGTTGGGAATGGTGAATTCGTCCGTGGCGAACTTCATGCTGATCCCGTCGATCCGCAGGGCGTCCGTGCCCACGTTGGTGACGGTGAATTCCGTGCAGGCCGGGTTGGCCTTGGTGGCGTTCACGAAAGTGTAGTTGTTCGGGGTCACCGCGATCTTGGCGGACTTCACGTAGGGCTCGATGGTCACGTAGAACGGGGTGTTGCTGGTATCACTGGAATCGATGACGAAGGTGGATGTCCCTCCCTCCAGCGTTTCGGGCTGGTAGATGGCCAGGAACTCCAGGGTCTCGTTGGCGATGGAGGTGTTCTCCAGTTCCGTGGGCAGCCCCAGGAACAACCCCATGTCGAGGATGGGGGCGTTCTGGTCGTAGCCATACTGGATCTTCCGGTTCTCTTCCAGCAGTTCGTAGCCCAGGTCCATGAGCTGCACGTCGGCGTTGCCACCCGACTCCAGGCGAATGGAGTCGATGCTGAGCGCCTTGGTCCCGATGTTCCAGACCACGATTTCCAGGGGATCGTGGTCCTTGTTGAACTGGACCGTTTCGCCGTTTTCCACGTTCTGCTTGTTGATCTCCACGGACACGCGCCCCCGGGTTCCCAGTGACCCGGCGTCGCCGCAGTGGATGGTGATCCCGGTCACGGAAAGGAGGGCGAATGCCAGGGCGAACCCGTACATGGACTTCATTTTCCTACCTCCGGTTTCGAAGCGGATTATTCGTTCTATTCCGTCAGGCAAAGGGTCTTGTAATACACCTTGATCTCGTCGCCGGGCTGCGGCATGCACGACCCGTTTTCGTCAAAGATGATGCTGTTGGATGGGGCGTCGTAGGTCCAGCCCGTGGCGCAGACATCGTTGTTGACCCAGACCTTGACCGTGGGCGGGTCGGCTAGGCGCGTCAGGAAGAACTGCAACTTGAGCCCGAAGGCCTCGCCCCCGATCTCGTTCATGATGGGGCTGTAGGAACTGTCGCACAGGTCCCCGATCACGCCGTTGGTCTCCTGAGAGACCTTGATATAGCGCTTCCCGGCTCCGGCCTCGTCGCAGGTGCTGGGGCTCTGGCCCACGATGGAGTTGAAGTGCATCATGTTGACGTTGTAGAAGCCCTTGATCTCCTTCAGGAAATCAATATAGAAGTAGATGTCCGCCGAGCTCTGGTCCTCTTCGTCCGACAGGGCGATGATTTCCAGCTGGGCGTCTTCCCGCAGGAAGCCCTTGTTCCAGCCGCCGCAGGTCCCTTCAAGGCAGTAGACCGAGCCGCAGGCCGCCGGGTCCGGGCACACGTTCGGATTGTTGTGGCAGTCGGTGTCGCTGTTGCAGGGCTCGTCGGTCTCCGTGGTCAGGGGGGCGGAAAGCGCCACCTGGGCCGCCTGGAGTCCGGCCTCCTGCTCGTCGGTGCAGGGGCCGTTGAACCCGGCGCAGTGGGGCCCGCCGTTGCAGCCCAGGTCCGCCAGGTCCTTGAACTTGGCCATGCTGCCGCTGGTGGGGGTCATGTATCGGGGGGACTTGTTGGTAACGGGCCCGTAGTTGAGCATCCCAACCACCTGGTCGTCCACCACGTTCATGCTGATGATGCCGATGTGGTAGTCGTTTTCCAGGACGGCGGCGTGCTGGATGAAGTCGTCGTAGGCCGCGATCAGCTTGTCCTGCTCGCCGCACATGGAGCCCGAGTCGTCGATGACCATCAGGATGTCCACCTCCTGGCCCGTGACCTGGGTGAAGATGTCGGTCTGTTCGGTTTCGAAGGTCCCTTCACCCTCCAGCTTCACCGTCACCAGGGGCGCCGTGGAGTCGGTGCTCTCGATGTGGATGTGGCAGGTGTCGAGGCCTTCGTCCTGGGGTGCATAGACCGTCTCGAAGCACATGGAAACCGCCGCCGAGATGTCCTTGGGCAGTGGGGGCACGTTCTTCTTCTTGAACTCGGGCGAGCAGTTCTTGAAGGAAAGGTCCGAGATGGTGAGAGGCGCGTTGCCCGTGTTGTACACGCACACCTTGAAGGTCTGCGAGAAGCACCCGATGGTGGTCAGGCCGAAGTCCACCTCGCCGGGGAGGATGGAGATCTTGGCCGTGCCGCTGTCGCCGTCCAGGTTGGGCGACCAGCCGCCCAGGCCGGGGATTCCACCACCGCCGTCAGCCTCGGGAATCACGATGTCCTTCTGGAGCTGGGTGTCGTACAGCACGGCGCTGGCCAGGGCCGGGTAGGTCATGAGCATGCCGAACACCGACTGGTTGGCCGGGGGCGTGAACCGGATCTTCAGCATCACGTGGCCGCCGGGACCGATGCCGTTCTGCACCGCCGGGGGGAGTCCCGCGTAGATGTAGTTCTTCGATCCGAAGCCCGTCCCGGGCTCGGAACAGCTGACGGAAATTCCCATCAGGCCGCTGCAGTCCTCGATGGTGGCGCTCTTGAAACTGCAGTAGCCGGTCCCGTTGTTCATGAGCTTGAAGGCCTTCTCCTTGTAGAAGCCCTTGGGCACCACGCCATAGTCCAGCTTGCCCGGTACCAGCACCGGTTCGCATGTAGGCGTTCCCGCGCGCTTGGCCACGAGGGGTACTTCGACGTTGGCCTTGCTGGGGTCGTTGGACGTGAATTTCAGTGTCGCCGTGGCCGTGCCGTTGTCCGGACCCAGGTTGGTGAAGGTCATGGTGACCGTCTTTCCCTGGTTGGCCATGATGGAGCCAGGGCCGCAACTGGTCAAGTCGGAGGGGGCAAACCCGCCCGTGGGCTCGAACCCGAATTCGTTCGGGATCCCGTCGGCATCGTCGCCGACGATCTCGAAGCAGCCCCCCGCTTCGTTGATGATCAGCTCGCCAGTACCTTCGTTGTTCATGTTCAGGGGCCGCTTGGATGTGATCATCTGGCCCACGAACAGGAAGTCGATGGCATCGGGGACCAGGGTCAGGATGGGGGCGTCCACCCGCCCGAAGATGTCCAGCTTGATGAGGCTCTGGGCGTTGTCACTGCTGCCGATGAGCAGGTTGCCGATGGGCTCGCCCTGGTTGCCCACGGCGCTCACGGCCTGCCACTGCAGGGTGATCGTGACGGACTCGCTCGGCGCGATCTCAAGTTCCTCGGCGGGGACGGCCTTGGCCATGCCGCCTTCCACCTGGATGTTGAGGTGCTCCAGATCCGTGCTTGCCGGGTCGAACTGGACGCCTTCCTTCCAGATTTTCAGGGTGTCGTTGCCCTGGTTCTCGATGGTCAGGTCCACCGTTTCCACGGCGTCCTGGGCCACGTAGCCGAAGTCGATGACGAAGGGGGACACCACGATGCGCGGCCCCAGTTCCGTGCCCCGCACCAGGAACGAGAAAGCCTCCTTTTCGCCCTTGGAGATGCCGTCCACGATGAGCCACGACTCGTCGTATCCGCCTTCCTTGGGCTCGTAGTGCATGACCAGGCCCACCTCGTCGTCGGGGTTCAGGTCCACGGGCAGCCCGTTCCCCTGGATGGTCACCGGGTCGCTGATGATGGAGAAGTCCTTGCTGCCGTCGGTGCGCAGGTAGATCTGGTTCACGGTGTACATGTCGGAGCCGTAGTTCTGGATGCGCACGTCCAGGTCCTTGAAGTCGCCGCCCGGGACCTCGCCGAAGTCGATGGGGTTGGGGAGGGAGATCAGCTTGGCGATGGGCGCCAGGGAGGACACGTAGATCAGGTCCTCGTTGTCGGGCGGCACGTTGTGGTCGATGATCAAGGCGCCGCTGTCGGCTTCGGAGTCCGTGGGCTTGTAGTGGATCAGGATGGTGGTGGAGTCACCGGGTTGCAGCTCGGCCACATCGAAGGGATCCACCCAGAATTCCTCGCTGGTGGCGTCCGTGAAGTAGATGTCCTTCAGGCGGATGGTGCCGGAGGTGCCCGTGTGGGTCAGCTTCACCGCCTGCTTGTGTTCGGAGTTGATGTCCACGGCCCCGAAGGACACAGACGAGGGGATGATCTCGAGGACGAGATGCTCCCCCACCCCTCCTTTGCTGGCGCATGACAGGGCAAAGGCCGTCAGGGCCAGGAGTCCGATGGTCAGGGTGCGGCGGCTAGACATGATTGCTCCCTCCAGGTGCTCGCTTTGCTACCTATGTACGCCTTCCGCAGACGGAAGTCGCAACATTATAACTAAAATCACCACTACTTATGCAAGTGTTTTTGCGCATGTAGTCAACTGTTGT
>JADHTP010000207.1 GCA_016784945.1 Deltaproteobacteria bacterium
CGAATGCATCCTCTCCGGCTCTCCGGGGACTTCCTCACCGAGTACAGCGCCGCAGATCATGCACTGTTCGGGAACCACGTCCACCACTTCGTCCACCTCATTCTGGTGGAACCGGCTTACGCGCACGACCCTTGTGACCTGGCTGGCCACCGGCCTTGTTGCCGCTTGGAGACTTGGGCGGTTTCCTCTTGACCTTACGTTTCTTCCACGGCGGGTCCGAGGACGGGGGACGCGAGGAATTCGTCGAGTTCTGTGCAAGGCGGGCCTTCCGTTCCGCCACTTCCAGTCGCAATGCGTGAACCTCAGCCCACAGCATCGCAATGATCTCGTTCGCCTCTTCGAGGGTCTTGGCTACTGGGGGTGGCGGGATGCCATCAGTCACGCAAGTGAGCGTCGCACAGCTGATCACGACGTCAAGTTTTCTGCAAATCGCTCGGGTCGAAGGGAGGGTGAACGGTTACGGGAACTTTAGTCTAATTGTCGTTGATGGCGCATTATTACTTGCTTTCCGGTCTTTGGGTGAACATCCTGTTCGGCATGGAAGTATTACTCGTCGCTATTGTAATCCAGGCCGTGAACACTGTCGTTTTCATCCGATCGCGTGGTGCACTCCTGGGTAGCAACATCGCCCTTCGCCAGCAACTGGCCGTCTACCAGAGAAGAAAGCACCGTCCAGCCCTGAAGAACCGAGACCGGCTGTTCTGGATCGGGCTGTCCCGGATCTGGCCCCAGCAGCGATAGCACCGCTATCGCGAGCAGCGCAGGGTGCAAGACCGGTGGAACAAGCCGGCGAGGCACCGGCGCCCGGCAAGGAAACCCGCCCACAAGGACCCAGGAGTCGGGGAGGCCGGATTTGAACCGACGACATCCTGCTCCCAAAGCAGGCGCGCTACCAGGCTGCGCTACTCCCCGGACGCAAAGCGGGCGGATTCTAGCGCGAGGGGGCAATGGTAGCAAACGGGGGAGGGTTCGGCGGGCCGGTCAGGAGACCGGCCCCTACAATCGTCAACGGCGGTTCCAGGGGGCGGAGTACCGAAGGAGCAGGCGGCGAACCAGGGGCCGAAAGGGAGTTGCGGCGACTCGGATGCGGGCAAGGCTGTTCACCAGGTCCCGGCGATACTCGTCGAAAGTGCCCCGCTGGAACCGAAGCAGTTCCTGGGCCTCGTCGGTGTCCATCCAATCGGTGTAGAAGGGCCGGACCCCGAAGGCCTCCGGCGGAAAGGGCCTGAGCCCCAGGGCCGCGGTGATGGCCCCGAAGAGGTCCCGGTGGGTCACCTGGCAGTCCCGACCCCCGCCGATGAGCAGTGTCCGGCCCACCGCATTCCCGCAATCCACGGCATTGGCCTGGGCCAGGGCCACGTCCGCGGGATGGATGGTTTCGATCCGGTTGTCCGGGGACACGTCGAACAGGGTGCGAAAGGCCTCGGGTGACGCGTCCCGGGCCTGTGGATCCAGGGCCACCCCGATGCGCAGGATCACCCAGGGCAGGGCCGATGCCAAAACCAGCGCCTCGCACTCGGCCTTGTGACGGGTGTAATGGTCGGTGGGGTGGACCGGGTGGTCGGCTTTCAGGGGCGGCACCCGGTCACTCGAGGGGCCGTAGATGGAAACGGACGACGAATACACGAGCACCGGGCAGGTTGCGGCAGCCTCCATGGCGCGGATCAGGGAAACGGTCCCGCCTACGTTGACATTGTGGGCGATTTCGGGATGGTGCTCCGTGGCGGGCCACAGCACCGCCGCGTCGTGGATGACGGCGTCCACGCCGTCCACGGCCATTTTCACAAGCCCGTCGTCGCGGACATCACCCCACAGGACCTCCGCCCCCTGTCCGATCCGCCGTGCGACACTCCGGCTCTTCCTGGACGGCAGGTCCAAACACCGGACGAGGTGGCCCTGTCGTCGCAGTTCCGCCACCGTGGGCCTGCCCAGGGTTCCGAAGGCGCCGGTCACCAGGACCCTCACGCACCCTCCCCTTCCAGCGGCAGGACGCAGCGGACGCCGCCCGGCCTGTCCATTTCGGCGATGCACCGGTTGCAGTGGTCGCAGGCCGAGCGCCGGACCTCGCCCGCCTTCAACCGGTTCACGAAGTTCGGGTCGTGGATGAGTGCCCGGGCCAGGCACACGAAGTCGAAGCCATCCTCCAGGGCGGACTCCATGTTGTCCAGGGACACGATCCCGCCCAGAAGGACCAGGGGCATGGATACCGCCTCCCGCACGCGACGCGCCAGGTCCAGGAAGAACATTTCTTTGAAAGGGTAGGACCGGACCACTGCGGGCCCGAACAGGCGCAGAGCCACCCGGTGCAGTCGGCTTTCCTCGACCTCGATCATGTCCTTGAGAGGGTTGTCGCCCCGCAATAGGAAGAAAGGGGTCCGGCTGACGAAGCCTCCGCTGAGGACCAGGGCCGTCACGCCCGCCGATTGCAGGCGCCGGGCCACCTCCACGGCCTCGTCGATGCCCAGGCCGCCCGCAAATCCGTCCGCCAGATTGGTCTTGGCCAGCACTGGAAAGTCGGCCCCCACGGCCTCCCGCACGCGGGCCAGGGCCTCCTGGGCAAAGCGAAGACGGTTTTCCAGGGACCCGCCATACCGGTCCGTGCGGCGGTTGGCGGCGGGGGAAAGGAACTGGCTGAGGAGATACCCGTGTCCCAGGTGCAGCTCCACGGCGTCGAATCCCGATTCCCGGGCCATGGCGGCCGCGTCTCCGAAATCCCCGGCGGTCCGCGCCACGTCGTCCCGCGTCATGGCCCGGCCTACAGGCAGGCCGGACAGCAGGCCGTACCGGTTGATGCCGAAGGACGGCCCCCGGGGAAAACCTGGCGGCACGTCGCGGTTCCGGCTGAAGGAACCGCAGTGTCCCAGCTGCAGTGATGCAGATCCCCCCGCGGCGTGGACCCCGTCGGTCACTTCGCGCAGCCGGGGCACGATGCCCGGCCGGATGAACATCTGCCGCTCGAAGGTCCGGCCCCCGGCCGACACGGCGCAATAGGCCACGGTGGTCAAGCCAACGCCGCCGGCGGCCAGGTCGCGGTGGTGCCTGACCAGGTCGGGCGAGGGGCCATTGTCCACGCACATGCCCTCGTAGGCCCCCGACCGGATCACGCGGTTTCGCAGTTCCAGGGAACCCAGCCTCGCGGGCCGAAACACGGGGCTGACGTCATGGCCCGAATGTTCCTTCATGGGGTGATGATAGCCTGGATAGCGCATGGAAGGTGGGCGGCGCCCCCCTTGTAGGGCTGGCCTACCCAGGCCAGCCACCGGCGCGCGTGGGTACGCGCGCCCTACAAGGGATCGTCCACGTCTACGACCACGTGCACGAGAACGGCCCCCGGCTACTTCTGGGTCAGGGGGTTGGTGGGGTCGCCCTCCAGGAGCATCTCGCGCAGGATTTCGCGGTCCACGGAGCCGGGCAGCTGACCGGTCAGGTCCGCCTCCAGGACCAGGTCTCCGTGCTGGTTGGTGAACTTGGCCGTGGCCTCGGCCAGCCCGATGTCGTCCACCTCCGTGACGATCATGCGGCAGGTCACGGTGTCCCCGGCATACACCGGGCCCTTGAAACGGAAGCTCATGCCCGTTGCAAGCCAGGCCATCTGCCCGCCGATTTCGCAGATCATGCTCCCGGTGAGCAGGCCATGGCTGATGAGGTCTTCGAAGCCCTTTCCCTTGGCAAACCGCGGTTCGAAATGGACCGGATTGTAGTCCCTGGTCATCCTCCCGAATTCCAGGGTGTCTTCCCTCGTGAAGTTGCGGGTCACGATGAAGGTGTCGCCTAGTTTCAGGCCCTTGATGGCCTTGCGCCTGGTATTGGGTATCTTTTTCTCCATGATCTCCCTGCCCCGTCAGGGGCCAGTCAATGGGCTCTATTCTATACCAGAACGCGTGTTCAGCCGTTCTCGGGGGCTTCCCAGGTCTTTCCAAGGGTGCCGTGCTTGACGGAAGTGCGTTTCTTCTGCCCCCGGGGCCCGTGGAGGTTCAGGAAGTAGGTCACGTCCAGTCCCTTCATGGTCCGGCGGGCCTGGCTGGAGGCCACGGTCCCCGTATAGCCCTGGTATTTGCCCGAGGTCATGCGCACCAGCGTCCCCTTGGCGAGAATGGCGTCGGGATCAACAACTTTCGTGCGTCCCTTGCGACGCCGGACCACCGTCCCAACGAGGGGCGGAGGAGGCGCATCGTGGGTCAGAAACGGCCTGGCGAGTTCCTGCAGTTCGGCCTTTTCCAGGAGTTCCCGCGTGGATTTGTCGCCTACCTGGAACTTCAGCACGGACAGCAGGTTGCCAACCAGCTTGGATCGCCTCCGCTTCTCGGTGGCTATTTTCTGCGATTCCTTATTGATATCATGATATTCCTTAAGGGCATCCCGGAGTTCGAGAGCATAGAACTCCTCTTTTGTCTTGTCCATAGCTTTTTCCTCCAACAGTTCGCGACCAGATCGAGAGCAAGCCGCCCTGACACGGACCGGTGAAATCCGGTGCATGCCAGCTCAGAATCCTTAGGATATACCAACCGCCCACTTCATACAATCCACATCCTGTGCAACCGGTCGCCGGGGTTTCAGTGATTGACCATTGGTATTATGCTGTTCCAAAGAACCTGCACGTCTGGTCGTCGGACGGCCTCCTGAACTGACACCGCCTGGGGTCCGTCTGGACGCCCACTCCGGGGACATGGAACGTCCGGGGGCAGGCATGGGCACCCCGCGTGGAGGTTTCGGGCCAGGGTTACTATCTGCACTGTAACCGTTCACCCCTACCAGTCGGGTTGAGTTTCTAAGGATGACGTGGCGATGTCAAGCGAGGAGAAGCGACGGAGGAAAACGATTCATGGTGTCGGCATGACACGCCTGCTCCAGCCAATCGATGAAGTGAACACCACGCCGTTTTGCGGTATCGATGGCGGTCCGCATCCTTGCAACGAACAGGCTGCCAGGATCGCTCTGTGTCCCAAACGAGCCCTTGCGCCACAGCACAGCCGGGCGCAGTGCCCGCTCTGCATCGTTGTTCGTGGGTTCGCACGCGTGCGACCCTTGTGACCCGGCTGGCCACCGGCCTTTGTGGCCGCTTGGAGACCTGGGCGGTTTCCTCTTGACCTTCCGCTTCTTCCACGGCGGGTCCGTCGACGAGGGGGCGTCGGAAGGGTGCGAGACGTATTACACAGACCAGGACAAGGACGGCTACGGAATCGACGTCGACCCCAAGTGCACCTGCGGACCCGGGGGCACCTACACCACCCAGGAATCGGGGGACTGTGATGACGAGGATCCGGACGCCAACCTGTCAGCCACGGAACAGTGCAACGGAAAGGACGATGACTGGTTCTCGGTGCAGGCTCTGGACCTCACGTGGAACCCATGACGCACCCGTCGACGATCAGACATCGACCATGGATTATGGACCGTTGATCGCGTTACGCCGAAGGCACTGACGGGAGGTACGATGAAAAGATCCTGCGTGATCGGATTGGCCGTGGTCCTGGCGGCCTGTGGGAGTTCAGGCGACAAAGGCCCGGTGACCGATGCTTCCGATGTGCTCACGCCGGGCGACGGGGCCGGGGCCTACCCTCTTGAACGAGTCGTTGAGCGTTTTTTTTCCCGGCGGCACGTGTCCTCGACTGCAAGCTTTTCACAGACCAACACGCATCGGTTAGCCAATTCCTTGAAACGGCGACAGTTTTCCGTCTCCTCCTGGTAGCGATCAACCTTCTCTACCGTAAGACGCTGGCTGAATGACTTGCCTTTCTCTGTGCGGCTGTAAAGGTAGTAAGGCCCTCTGATTACGACCGTGCCGTCTTTTCGTTTGCTTTCGAAAATCTGCTCGTTGACCGTCCCCCTTCGCATCCTTCGGATGCTCGCCATTTCCCTGAGAATTTCCTC
>JADHTP010000208.1 GCA_016784945.1 Deltaproteobacteria bacterium
TGGTGGGCGCCTCCCGGATGATGCGTGAAAAGAACGGGAACGCCTCGGCGCCGCGGTCCATCTGGACCAGGGTAAAGCCGAGGTAATACAGCACGGAGTCCAGGCCGGGGTAGCCGGGGTAGTCGTCCACAACCTCCATGTAGACCTGAACGGTCTTGTTCTGCCACTGCGCACGGGCGTCGAGGTAGGCCTGCTGCTCGGCCTGGGCCGCGGCGAAGGCGGCGTCCCCGCCGGTGTCCTGTGCGTTCTTCAGCTTGAGGAACATCTCGTCGCCATAGGCCTTGTTGAAATAGTTTTCGGCCTTGTCCCAGAACAGTTCGGCCTTTCGCGCCAGGAACTCGGGTTTGGACGGGTCGTCTTCGGCGGTCATTTCGATCAGCTCGTCCAGGGCATTGATGGCCTGGTCCAGCTTCTCGTCCGCCATGGCTTCGGGGCGTGATGCCAAGGACTTCACCCCCATGGGGGCTTTCTTCTTTTTCCCTTCGACCTTGGGTGCTTCCCCGGGCGTGGGCAGGTCGTAGGTCTTGATCTCCTTCTTCTTCCCGCCTTCGGTCTGTGCCGTGGCCGGCAAGGCGAGAAAGGCTGACACCGCGATCGGAATCAGCCACCTGAAGAATCCACCAGCCGTCATGTCCCGCCTCCTATGCATCTCCCGTTGCGGAGTGCCCGACTACTTCGCGATGCAAAGCGATTTCAACGGGTAATAGTAAGAACCCAATTCGTCCTTCCAGAACTCGCCGTCGAAAGGCCATTGGTAGTGCTCCACGTCCACCACGGCCTCGGCCACTTCACCGGCCTGGGCCATGATCTGTTCAGACAGAAAAGCCGAGCCCAGAATTCCCTTCTGGGCGTTCAACGTCTCGAAACGGACCCTCAGGGCGTTGGACAGGAGCCCCTTGAGTTCCTTGTGGACCCGGAGCAGACGCTCGCGGGCCAGTTTCCCCGCCTCGCTCATGGTCAGGGCACGGTAGGCCACCAGGTCCGGTACCAGGAAGTCCACCATCCCCCTGGCGATGGGGTGCTTGCGAAGCTCCTCGAGCTGGTTCATTTCACGGTTGATGTGGACCACGAACCCGAAAAGCCGTCGAAGGCGCTGGTCGGCGAGGGCCGCGTTGAATATCTTCTTCACCATCAGAGAATAGTCGCCTGCCCGGACCGAAATGGACGCCAGGTAGTTATAGAAGTCCGCGGGGTCCGTGTGGGCCTCCAGCGCAACATTCAGTTCCTTCATGACCGTGTAATAGTCCTTGTAGAACGGGTCGATGGTTTCCAGGGCTTCGTCATAGTGGCAGTTCTTGAAGAAGATCACGGCCTTGAGAACATGGGCCTCGGGATAGAACTCCTCTTCGAAATAGGGGGAGTTGACGGTCTGGATGTTGCCGAGCGCCCGGGCGAAATTGCCGGACTGGAAGTAGGCCCAGGACTTCTCGAACAGGCTGTCGAGCCACTGCTCCGAGTCGTCGTTCACCTGGTCGTAGTACTTGACCGCCAGGTCGAACTGGCCCGTGCTGTAGAAGATGCGGGCCAGCGCCATGATGGCCATCTCCGACAGCCGTTTCGCTTTCCGGACTTCGTCCTCGTGATCTTCGAGGTAACGCAGGACCTCCTTGAAGGCCTGGGAAGCGGGGCCCGCCTCGTTCTTTCGCACATGGACCACGCCCTTGAGGTAGGTGGCCCGGGCGTACATGTCGGGAACGGACGGTCCCACGCGGGCCAGGTTGTCCAGGGCGCCCGAGAGGTTGCCTTCGTAATAGTGATACTGTCCCACGTAGAAATTCAGTTCGTCGGCCAGGGCCGGGGGATAGGCCTGTGACGGATAGGAAACCATCCTGAACAGGGTGTTCTTTTCGCCCGGGAGCTTGCGGTGGATCTTGGCAAGCCAGGGCAGGGTCTGCTGGAAGCGGATGTGCTCCGGCCCCGTGTCCACCACCCGGTCGAAGTAACCGAAGGCCGACACATAGAATTCCAGCTTGTACAGGGCCACGCCCAGTTCGTATTCCGCCTCCTGGAAAAACTGCTCGGTCTCGTCCGCCTCTTCGAGAATGCGGCTGAATACCAGCGCGGCGTCGTAATACTTGCCCTGTGCCGACAGGCGTTTGCCCTCGTTCAGGACCACCACGAAGGCGATCTGCATTGGCGCGGCTCGCGGGGCTTCCGTGGCGGCGGGTGTTTCGACCGTTGTTTCGGCCGGTTCCGCGGTCTGAGCAGCGGCCGGCGTGCTGAATGCCGCCACTGCCAGAAGTATCGTTGAAAATCCTACCAGCTTCTGCATGGGGGACTCCCTCGTGCAATGAAAACGAAGTGAAAAACATTATTGCAGAAGACCACCAATAGTCAAGGTAATGGACCGTCGTTCCGGATATCCCTATCAGGCAGCGGCAAGCCATGTTCCGGTATCCGGAGCCGGCCCGGCCACGTTTACATTCCCAACTCCTTCTGATAGCTTTTCTGGCGCTTTGGCATCTTGGAGGCCGCCATGGACATCGTCAGGATTGACCAGATCGCCGGACACGAAGGCGGGGGGGTCATTCTTCGGGGCTGGCTCGCGGGCAAGCGGTCCAGCGGCAAGCTCCATTTCCTGCAGATCAGGGACGGAAGCGGGACCATCCAGTGCGTGGTGTTCAAGGGCAACGTCACCTCCGAGGTCTTCGAGGCGGCGGACCACTGTCCACAGGAGTCCTCCGTGGAGGTCACGGGCACGGTCAAGGCCGACACCCGATCGGCCATCGGTTTCGAGGTGGACGTGACGGGCTTCCAGGTGATCCGGGAGGCGGAGCCCTACCCCATCACACCCAAGGAGCACGGGACCGCCTATCTCATGGAACACCGGCACCTCTGGCTGCGATCCAGGCGGCAGCACGCCATCCTGCGGATCCGGGCCACCCTGGTGAAGGCCATCCGTGACTATTTCGACGACAACGGCTTCCTGCTGGTGGACACGCCGATCCTGACGCCGTCGGCCTGCGAGGGGACCACCACGCTGTTCGAGCTGGGCTATTTCGACGACAAGGCCTACCTGACCCAGAGCGGCCAGTTGTACAACGAGGCCACGGCCGCCGCCTTCGGCAAGGTCTACTGCTTCGGCCCCACCTTCAGGGCCGAAAAATCCAAGACCCGGCGCCACCTTATGGAATTCTGGATGGTGGAGCCCGAGATGGCGTTTTGCGACATCGACGAGAACATGCGGGTGGCCGAGGACTTCCTGGTGTCCATCGTGGCCCGGGTCCTGGAGGAGCGACAGGTGGAACTGGAGGTCCTGGAACGGGACACGGCCCCCCTGGAAGCGGTGCAGAAGCCCTTCCCGCGAGTCCATTACCGTGACGCGGTGAAGAAGTTGCAGGCCGCGGGCACGGACATGAGCGACGGGGCGGACTTCGGCGGGGAAGACGAAACCGTGCTCACCAAGATGTACGACCGGCCCCTCATCGTCCACCGCTTCCCCACGGCCATCAAGGCCTTCTACATGAAGAAGGACAGCGAGGAACCCGAGTACTGCCTCGGCATGGACGTCCTGGCGCCCGAGGGCTACGGCGAAATCATCGGGGGTGGCGAGAGGGAGGAGGACCCGGAGGTGTTGCGAGCGGCCATCAAGGCCCACGGCCTCCCCGAGGACGCCTTCAAGTGGTATCTGGATCTCCGCCGCTTCGGATCGGTCCCCCACGCCGGATTCGGCCTGGGCCTGGAACGCACCGTGGCGTGGGTGTGCGGACTCCCCCACGTCCGCGAAACCATTGCCTTCCCCCGCATGCTGGACAAGATCTGGCCCTAGGGCGTTCATCGTTGATCGTTAATCGTTGATCGTGGGAAAAGTCAGAAACGATTGACGATCGACGATCAACGATCCACGATCGTCGCATTATGCGTGGCCCCATCCTGGTCCTGGGAAAGTACGAAATCATCGAGCCCATAGCGTCGGGCGGCATGGCCACGGTCTACCACGCCCGGGTGGCGGGACCCATGGGCTTCGAAAAGCCCGTGGCGGTCAAGGTGCTCCTGGACGAAGCGGCCGAAGACGAGGACATCGTGCGGATGTTCATCGACGAGGCCCGGCTCGGCGCCCGCCTGTCTCACCCCAACATCGCTTCCGTACTGGACTTCGGCGAGGTGTCCGGCCGGTACTTCCTGGCCATGGAATACGTGGACGGGGTCAGCCTGTCCACCCTGCGGAAGCGCCTGTCCCGGGGAAAGAAGATCAGCCCCATGGAACCCGACATGGCCCTGTACGTCACGGACCAGGTGCTCCGCGGCCTGTCCTACGCCCACACCCTGCGGGGCGAGGACGGCAAGGCCCTTTCACTGGTCCATCGGGACGTCAGCCCTCAGAACATCCTCCTGGACAAGTCGGGGGCCGTGAAACTGTGTGACTTTGGCATCGCCACCGGGGCCTACCGGACCGAAAAGACGCGGAGCGGACTGGTCAAGGGCAAGGCCGGCTACATGTCGCCGGAGCAGGCGTCCGCTGGCCGCGTGGATGCCCGGTCGGACCAGTATTCCCTGGGCCTGACCCTGGTGGCCATGCTTTCCGGCGCCACCCCCTTCGTGGGCAAGGACACCCACGAGGTCCGGGTAAGAGCCGAAAAGGGGATCGACCGTAGCCGGATCGACGAACTGGACGTGAACGACGCCCTCAAGGAGGTGCTCGTCAAGGCCATGTCGCTGAAACCCGCGGACCGGTTCAAGGACACTGAGGCCCTGTCCAGGGCCATGGAGGAAGCTGCGGCCGGAAGCGGCGAGGCCGGCCGACGGGCCCTGGCCAAGGTCCTCCAGAAGGTGGCCCGGGAAAAGAAGAAAAAGGCCGAGGGCGTGAAGAAGGCCAAGAAGGCCGGATCCGCCACGGCGGGGAGCCGGGAACTGGAGCCTGGTTCTCTCAAGGGTCTCAGAAATCTGCTCATTGTCGTCGGCGCCATCGCGCTGATAGCCACCATCCTCGCCCTGCTCGGGGTGGGGCCCGAAGGATGATTCATGAAAGATGTTTCCAACAAACCCACCACCTTTAGGACCGCCATCGCCACGTCGTCGGTGAAAATGAAACCGGACACGGCCAAGGCAGTGGGTGAGGGCCGGGGACCGAAAGGTGATCCGTTGCCAGTGGCCCGGATCGCGGGAATCATGGCGGCCAAGGACGCGACCCGACTGATCCCATTCTGCCACCCGGTCCGCGTGGACCATGCGGACGTGGTCTTCGATGTGGGTGACCAGAGTGTGGACATCACCTGCACGGTCACCGCCGTGGACCGGACGGGCGTGGAAATGGAGGCACTGACCGGGGCCTCGGTGGCGGCGCTGACGGTATACGACATGCTCAAGCCCGTGGACGGGTCCCTGGTCATCGGTGAAACCCGCCTGGAGAAGAAAAAGGGCGGAAAGAGCGACTTCACCGAAACATTCCCGCGTCCGTTGAAGGCCGCGGTCCTGGTGGTGTCCGACAGCACGGCGGCCGGCAAGCGGATGGACACGTCGGGGCGGGCCATCCAGGAACGACTGGAGGCCGGCGGCGTCGAGGTGGTGGACCGGAAAGTGGTCCCCGACGAGGAGGACCGGGTGGAGGCCGAACTGAGGCGTTGCGTGGCGGACGGCCTGGACCTGGTGGTGACCACCGGGGGCACCGGGTTGGGGCCACGGGACGTGACGGTGGAGGCGGTCTCCCGGGTGGTGGAACGGCCGGTCCCGGGCATCGCCGAAGCCATGCGAACACACGGTTTTCAGCGGACCCCGCGGGCGACCCTGTCCAGGAGCGTGGCGGGCGTGACGGGCGAGACCCTGATCCTGACCCTGCCCGGTTCCAGCCGCGGCGCCAGCGAATCCCTTGACGCCGTCTTTCCCGGTGTGC
>JADHTP010000209.1 GCA_016784945.1 Deltaproteobacteria bacterium
GGGCCGCTTCCGCAGCCGTTTGACGCAGGTCCTCAGCGCCCTTGGCAGTCAACTTGTCCAGGGGCCCGAGGCACCGTTCGGTCCCCATGGCCCCCAGTGCGCGAACGGCCATGACCTTCAGGTCCGAAGAATCGCTGGGGGTTCCCAGGAGCGTGGGCAGGTGCCTTCGCAGCAGGGAAGGGCTGACGATGGACAGCAGGGCGCCTTCCAGGTCCGGTTCCTTTGGCAGATCCCCGTGCGCGAAATGCGTCAGGGCCACCATGCTGGCCGTCTGGATGGCCGTGCTCGTGTCTTCGGCTTCCCGCCTCCGGGGCGCGATCTCGTCGTACAGTTTCTGAAGGTAGGGCAGTCCCGTATACCTCGCGGAACCCAGGGTGTGAATGGCCCGCCGGACCAGCATGGGTTCCTCGTCTTCCAGGAACGGCAGCAGGTGTTCCGAGGCATCATTCCCCAGGATGGCCGACAGGGCCAGGAGGCAGGATTCCCGGACCTGGACCTTCGCGTTGTCCACGTACTGGGTGATGGCCTCCACGCCCTCGCGCGCGCCCACCTTTCCCAGGATGTCGATGAAGTTCCGCGCCACGAACCAGGGGTGCCGATGCGCCCGCAGTTCGTCCACCAGCGCGGGCGCCGAGTTTTCCCCCACCTGTGTCAGCATGTCGATGGCCGCCCGGCGCACGGACGCATCCTTGCTCTTGATCAGGACCCGGACCAGTGTGGGAATGGGCTTCGCGCCAAAGAGGAACATGGCCGATTCAAGGACCGCCCGTTTTTCCTTGGGTGTGTGGGCCGCCAGGTTCACCAGTCCGTCCACACTGCCCGAGTTCACCAGCATGTTCACGATCTCGCCCGCGTGGACCGCACGGTCCGTGAAGGCCGGGGTCTTTTCCATCAGGTGCCGCTGCAGGATGGACAGGAACGCTGACAGCGCCCCCACTTCCTTCAGCTGAATCAGCTCGGGAACGATGATTTCGAAGACCTCCACGAACTTCAGGTATCGTCCCCGGTCGGTGCAGGTCTGGAAGTCGTTGAGGTAGTTCTTGGGTGACTTCTTGAACACTTCCACCAGTTCCGACGCCTTGACGCGGTCCTGCAGTGCGTCGGGCAGTTCTTCCAGGGTGACGATGCCCGTCTCGTAGGCCGCCAGGAGGGTCGGTTGGGCCTCCTGGAAATTTCCCTGGGCCAGTTTCACCAGGACCTTGCGACTCACCCGCTTGGACGAGATCCTGAACTGCTCGAGGTCGGGTACGTGAACCTCCGATTCCTTCACCTCCCCAGAAAGGAACTGGACGAACTTTAGGAGCCTGGTCGATACGTGGTGGATCATGCGGGCCTGCAGGGTCCCGATCATGGAATCTTCCACGTCTTCCACGGCCACGTCTTCCACGCCTTCGCACACCAGGTCCGCGTGGATCAGGAGGTCGCGGATCAGGTCGGGTTTCGTGACCGGCCGCATGATGTCTTCGATCACCTGGCCCTTGAGCTGGGTGATGGCTTCCGCCGTTGCGTCCTTCAGCATGGGAAGCCGGGACAGGTCCTTGCGCAGACGCCCCAGGGCCACCTTCACCGACCAGGGCAGGTGGCGGCGAGCCCCGGGGATCTCGTCGATTCCCACCACGGTGACGGACAGAAGTCCCTCGTGGTTCAACTGGTCCGACATCAGCTGGGTGACGGATTCCTTGCGGGTGGCCGTCATGGCCGCCCAGGCCACCCAGATGCCCATGAATCGCTCGAACTCCTCTTCGGTGATGTTGCGCTTGATGGTGAAGGAGGCCATGCGATTGCGGACGAAATAGTCGTGGAACTTCCCCACGAAGTGGTCGCCCATGATGCCGCGGAAAACCCGGGCCACCTCGATGGGTTCGGGCGTCAGCCCGTCGATCATCACGCCGCGCTGGTCCACGGTGGAAACCAGGACGTAGCTCATGTCGTAGGTCTTTTTGGTGACCTCGCGGAACTGGGAATAGATGTCCGCCGCCGCCGCCTTGGCCAGGGGGTGGTCGGCGGAGTAGTAACCGGTCTGCAGCAGCGCCTTGACCAGGTTGAACGTGAAGATACCGGCCTGCTTGCGGATGGCGCGGACCTGTTCGTCCTCCAGTGCCCACAGGCTCGAGTCACCCCTGGCGTCCATTCCTTCCATTCAGGTAATGTACTTTCCCGCACCGGACCGGTCAACGGAACCCGCGTGCGAAATTGCATGGAACATGGATGTGAAGGGGTGGGGGCGGTCGGTCAGGCTGCCTCGGCTTCCTTCACGGTGATGGCGACCTTGTAGAGGATCGTCAGGATGAAGATGCCGATGAAGTAGACGCCAAGGGTGACCATGATCTCGGGGAACGTGGGCGCGTACTCGGTCACGCCGCCCACCGGGTTGGGCACGAAGCCCGTGATGATCAGGTTGATGCCCTTGTCGATCCACAGGCCCACCACCACCATGACGCAGATCCACGGAAGCAGGCTGAAGTTCTGCCGGGTCTTGGGGACCAGCAGCAGGATCATGGCGCCCAGGCTGAGGATTGCCGATGCCCAGGCCCAGGGAACCAGGGCCGTGGCGTTACCGATGCCGAAGTACAGGTACCTGAAGTGCTCCACGTGGTGGGGGATGTCGCTGTACAGGGCCGTGAAGAATTCAAGCGCCACGAAGAACACGTTGACCGCCATGGCATAGGCCACGATCTCGGACAGCTTGCGGATGGCCGCGTCGCCGGGGTCGAACTTGCTGATCTTGCGGATGAGCAGGCACAGCAGGATCAGGATGGCCGGGCCCGCGGAAAACGCCGAGGCCAGGAACCGCGGGGCCAGGATGGCAGTGAGCCAGAAGGAACGTCCGCTGAGGCCGCTGTACAGGAAGGCCGTCACGGTGTGGATGCTGATGGCCCACGGGATGGACAGGATGATGACGGGCTTGATCCACTTGGGAGGTGCGATGCCCTTCATTTCGGCGCTGAACACCACCCGCGTGATCAGGATGTTGAGGAACAGGTAGCCGCCCAGGCTCATGAAGTCCCAGAACATCATGCTGTTCAGCGTGGGGTGCAGGGGTACGTTCATGACCCGCATGGGCTGCCCCATGTCCACGAAGATGAACATCATGCACAGGATGACCGCCGGGATGGCCAGGAACTCACCCAGGATGGTGATCTTGCCGAAGGCCTTGAAGTTGTGCAGGTAGTACGGCAGGACCACCATCACCGCGGAGGCCGCGACCCCCACCAGGAAGGTGAACTGGGCGATATAGAGGCCCCATGGTACGTCGCGGCTCATCCCGGTGACGCCCAGGCCTTCCTGCAACTGGTAAAGAAAGGCGATGACGCCCGCCGTGATGAACCCGATCACCACGAACAGCCACGTCCAGTATCGCTTGCTGCCTTGAAGCGCTTTCTCAAGCATGACTTACCTCAAACGATGTAGAAGACCGAGGGCCCGGTGCCCAGCCCCTGCTTGCGCCGGATGGTGTACTTGCCCTTGAGCGCCGCCCGGACCGGGGATTCCTTGTCCCCCAGGTTCCCGAAGGTGATCGCCTTGTAGGGACAGGCCTCCATGCAGGCGGGATCCTTGTCCAGGGACAGTCGATCCGCACAGAAGTTGCATTTCTCCACCACGCCCTTGCACCGCGTGGGGAAGGCCGGGTCGATGTCCTTGATGGCCTCGCGCGGGTCCGACCAGTTGAAGCTGCGTGCCCCGTAGGGACAACCCACGACGCAATAGCGGCAGCCGATGCATCGGTGCATGTCCATGGTCACGATGCCGTCCTTGCGCTTGAAGGTGGCGCCCGTGGGGCAGACCTTCACGCAGGGCGGATTGTCGCAGTGGTTGCACAGGATGGGCACGGTCTTGTCCGTGACCTCGTCCCCCATGAACATGTGGTTCTGGTCGGGGAACGCACCCTTGAACTCTTCGCGCCAGATCCACTTGATGACCCGCTTGGGGTCCTCGAAGGTGGGCACGTTGTGTGTCTTGTGGCAGGCCGCGATGCAGTCCTCGCAGTCGTGGACCACGCACTTGCGGGTGTCGATGACCATGGCCCACCGCGTCCCTTCATGGGTCTCGTGGGCCGTGGAGGCGAGCACTTCGTCGCCCTTGACCACTTCGTACAGCGTCTTCCCGCCGATTCCCAGGGTGGCGCCGAGGCCGGCCAGCCTCAGGAACTCTCGTCGCTTGACATCCATCATTTGCCCTCCTTTCCGGGAACGATGTGGCAATCCCAGCAGTAGGGTTTGACCCCCGAATAGTCGTGGCAACGGTCGCAGAACTTGTCCTTCTGCGTGTGGCAGTCCAGGCAGGTCCCGGTGAGCTTCATGTGCTCCCATGTCTTGCCCGTGGAGGACACGAAGTCCTTCTTGCCCTCGCGCACCACCTCGTCCCGCCACTGGTTCAGCAGGTCCATGTGGTACGCCCGCATCCACCCGGTGGGCTCGATGCACTCCTTGACGTCTGTGCCGACCACCAACTCGGGTTGCCTGGCCGACGTGCCGCCCACGGTGTTGAACCAGAACGGCGCAGTGACCAGTCCCAGGAAGATGACCAGCCCGATGATGACCTTCATTGCGTCATGCATGGTCGGTGCCCTCCTTTACCGCTTCCGCCTCTTCGCCCCCGGCGCCGTCACCTTCCTCCGCCTTGTCCGGCAGGTTGGCGAAGGGTTCGCCGCGAAGGTCGGATTCCCGTGGCGTTTCGCCTTCCATCACCAGGGCGTTTCCCACCAGTTCGCAGACGCCGCAGACTTCCACTTCGGGAACCCAGTATTCCATCAGCGGGCTGAGCGTGGCCTTGTCAATGGCGCAGATA
Source organism: Deltaproteobacteria bacterium (assembly GCA_016784945.1). GTDB lineage: Bacteria > Myxococcota_A > UBA9042 > DTJE01 > DTJE01 > JADDHL01. Next base: position 4,789 of record JADHTP010000209.1, read on the forward strand.
CACGCGAGTCGGTTGACCCCGTGCTTTTCGTACACGTGTTTGACGGCGTTGGCCCGGGGGAAGCCGCCCCGAAGCCGCATGTCCATGTTTTCGTCGGTGCCCAGACCCGCGCCGCTGCCACAGCAGAAGGTCTGCTCGCGGATGGTGTTTTCGGGCATTTCATGGAAGTTGTTGCAACTGGCCTTGATCATGTAGCGCGGCTCGTCCAGCAGGCCCATGCCCCGTGCCGGGTTGCACGAGTCGTGATAGGTGACCTTCAGGTGGTCGTTGCGGCTGGGGTCGAGCTTGAGCTTGCCGTGGTGCACGATGTCCGCCAGGAATTCCGTGATGTGGATCATCTTGGTGGAGGCGGCGTTCTCGAAAACCGTGCCCGTGATGGGTGATTTCGGCTTCTCCATGTAGTCCGTGGGCCCGTTCATGGTGTCCATGTACTGATGCAGCACCCGCCACATGTGGCCGCACTCGCCGCCCAGGATCCACTTGACGCCCAGCCGTTTGGCCTCGCCGTAGATCTTGGCGTTCAGCCGCTTCATCAGTTCGTTCGAATGGAACAGGCCGAAGTTGCCGCCCTCGGACGCGAAGCTGGTGAAGGTGTAGTCCAGGCCGATCTCGTGGAGGATGGCCAGGTAGCCCATAAAGGCAAAATAGTGGGGCTCGGCGAAATAGTCGGCCGACGGCACCACGAAGAGCACCTCGGCGCCCTTCTTGTTCATGGGGAGATTCACGTCGATCCCCACGATGTCCTTCAGGTCGTCCGCTGCGAACTCGATGTTGTCCTTGAATGTGTGGGGCTGGATCCCCAGGTGGTTTCCGGTCCGGAAGCAGTTGGACGCGGGCTCCACGATCCAGTTGATGTTGATGCCCACCTCGTTCAGAAGCTCGCGGGCCATCATGGTGATTTCGGCCGTGTCGATGCCGTAGGGGCAGAACACGCTGCAGCGACGGCACTCGGTGCACTGGTAGTAGTAGTAGAACCACTCCTTCAGCACGTCCAGGTCCAGGTCCCGCGCGCCGGCCATCTTGCCCAGCACCT
>JADHTP010000210.1 GCA_016784945.1 Deltaproteobacteria bacterium
GGAACTGCCGGAAGAAGGCGGAGTCGGGAACGAATGTCAGCAAGGCCAGGATGCCCGCTGTCAACAAAACGGCCACCGCGGCAGTAATCACTTCCTTTCGCGTGTCGCGGGCGACCACCGGGTAGGCGCCGATCATGAACGCACAGGTCACCACCGCCGTCATGCCGCCGCTCACGTACAGGAGAAGCACTGAGGCCACCAGGACCGCCACCGGTTTCAGCCACCCGTTGCCACGAACCAGCGAGACCATGGCCACGGCTGCCAGGGACAGGCCCAGCATGGTGGAAAGCTCGTTGTCCACGAACCGGGCGGAACCAAAGAACAGCGGGCAGGTGGCCAAGACCACCACGGCCACGGCGGCTTCGGCGGGACCGAAGGTGGTCTTCACGAAGCCGAAGACGATGATCAGCAGCAGGATGGCCAGAACCACGCCGGGAAGTCGGACGGAAAACTCGGACTGGCCAAAGACGCGCAGTGACAGCGACACCAGGTAGGGATCCAGTGGCGGCATGAACACGGTTCGGCCGTTGGACTTGAAGTGGGCCGTGAACGCATCGCCGCACAGACCACCACGGACGGCTTCGGCCAGTTCGTCCCGGCTGGCCACGGCCAGGGTCCGGGATCCCACCTCGGCCCGCAGTCGGAGGGCCTTGTCGTCCCCGGACGAAGCGCCAACCAGTTGCAGCAGCTTCGCCCGCGCCTGTTCCGCATCCACGGCGCCGGTTCCCGAAACCAGGAGGATCCGGGTGGAAGGGTTCGAGGGGACCAGGGACTCGAGGGTTCCGACGATCTTCTTGAGCCCGGCCTGGTCCTCCAGCTTCTTCAGACGTACATCGAGGTCGATGACGGCCACGCGGAAGACCTTGTTCGACAGGAGGGTGCGGCCACCCTGGAGGGGCGACCCGGCGGAACCGGTATCGGCCGCACTGACCACATCGGCGTCATCGGCCAGGTCCGTTTTCAGCAGGCCGGTCAGGGAGGCCTCGTCGTTGCCCCGGCGGCCCTCCATGACGAGGACCTGGGGCAATTCGGCCATGCGGCGGGCCAGGAACGACTGGTTCATTTCCCAGGGGTCCCACAGGCCGGGGCCCCAGATCCCGGACACCAGGACCAGGGACGCCACGATCAGGGACAACAATCCGGCTTTCGACTTGAGCATCTCCATGTCTTGTGGCTCCCCGGGTTTTCGATGCCGCAACGAATGCGGTAGAGTATGCGCGCTCGTGGGTTTTTTCAAGGTCTGGAAAGCCTTTGATGGACAACAATCATCCCCGCACGACCCTCTCCGGTCTGGCCCGGGACCTGGATCTTCCACCCCGGTTTGCCGCCCTGTCATCCGGTGAGCGCCTGCGCGCGATCCTGGATCTCCGCGATCCGGGCCGCCTGGTGCGAAGCCTGAGGCCCGACGACCTCTATTTCCTGTTGACGGGAATCGGCATGGGGGACGCCCATGACCTTCTGATATACGCAACTCCCGAGCAGCGACAGGCCGTGGTGGACCTGGATGCCTGGTCGGGCTGGCACTACCAGCCACAACGGCTCGACCAGATGCTGAGCCTGGCCTTGGGCGTTTCCATCGATTTCGCCATGTCGCTGGTCCGCGACATGGACGGCGAACTGATGGCCCTGCATCTTTTCGGACGGGCCACGGTCACCCTGGTCCGTGAAGAAGAAGACACGCCAACGGCCCTGGACCACAGCTTCATGTCCCCTGACAACGTCTTCATGGTGTCGTGCCGGGACCCCGACGACGTGGAGGCCATACGGAAACTGCTCGACGTCCTGTACGCCGTGGGCGTTCAGTTCGCCCAGGGGATCATCCTGGCCGGGATGCGCGACACCGTGGCATCCCTGGAAAACCTGGCCTTCCATTTCCGCGACAACCGTCTCCAGGACCTGGGATTTGCCCCATTTGATGAACGATTCGAGCTTTGGGAACCCTATGACACGACGGATCTGAAGGCCCGGCTCGATCGCGATGAGGAGTCCGGGCCAGCCCGCCATCGGGACGACCAAGGCAAGGAAAGGCCCCTGGCCCTGACCCTGCAGGATTCGGACGGCGGCCTGTTCTTCTGGAAGGCTGCGTCCCTCCTGGGGGACCGGCCGGAACTGTCGGAACTGGTGGGCAACCTGCTATTCCTGGTCAACCGGGTGCTGAGCGCCCGTGCGGAAGACCTGTCACAGGACCGCGTGTGGGAAAAGGCCGCCTCCCATGCGGCGACCATGCTGTCCCTGGGATTGGAACACCTGGCGGAGGGAAACCCGGAACGGGCGTCGCAATACCTGCTCAAGGACTCGCCCCAGGCGTTCTACCGGGCGGGAATCGAGTACCTGCGTCCCCTCAACGTGGCGGCCATTCGCGTGGTGCGGGACGTGGGGGGGCTCCACCGCCTTTCGATTCTCGGTCAGGCACGGGCCGAAACCGTCAAGGCTGCACTGGTATTCCCGCCCCAGATGTGGACGGGCCCGGAAACGGACGGTTCCGATTCCAGGCGCGATTTCATTACGCGGGACGAGGTGGATCGGGCCCTGGGTACGGTCACCGGAGCAGGTAACGTGCTGACCTTCGCGACGGTGGATCTGGGTTTCCGGTTCGACACCCGGGTCGCCGGGATGGGACCCCGGGGCGCGCCGACACTCGCCACAGTGCTGGCCACGGCCTGGGCACGCCAGGTCCTGCAGGGCCGACCGTCGACGGATCCCCTCTCCGGTGAGGAGATCCGTGACCTCCTGGCCGCAGCCTTCCAAGACGGTGTAATCCGCCCGGGACTGAGGGTAATCGGCATGGATGTGACGCCGGAAGTCGCAACCTTCATCGAGGAAATGCTGGATACGGTGGAAGAGACACTGGGCCACCTGGATCCGTCCCGCCCGCTGGAGACCCGCTTTCTGGGCAACGTCCTCCTGGTCGGGAACGACGAACCCTAGAAGTCCATCCATCAGTCGTTTGAGTGCGGCAGCTTGCTGTCGCTTTGAGATCCTTGGCCGCCGGAAAGCGCAAGCAAGCTTGCGCACTCCAAGATCCGTCATGACTTTCCGGATGTCTACTGGCTGAAACTGGCGGGAATGAATCGCTTCACTTCCGGTTCCGGCAGGTCCCCCACCACGGTCTGGGTCAACCGGTCGTCACCGTAGGTGGCCACCACCAGGCCCGAACGACGATCCATCTTCAACCTGGGCCGCCCCCGGGCAGGGGCCGACTGATACTGGGCCACGGAAACACGGCGCCCCGCCACGTCATAGAGGTAGACGACCGCGGGCCTGGGTCCAAGACGGGTCACACGGGCCCCCACCAGTTTCACGCCTTCCCGATCCTCCAGGGGCACCTGGTAGCGAAACGGCGCGTTGCCTTCCAGGAAGGCCTGCACCTGGGCACTGGTCCCGAACATCTCCGAATCCGATGATGCCATGTGGGCGGCCACGGCGCTGTCCGCGGCGTCCGGCGGGCTCTCCATCAAGAAGATCACGGCGTAACCCATGACGGCCAGCATCAGCACCGCCACCGCATAGGAAAGGGTCGGAAAAAACCGGGGCCTGTCGAGCCGACCCCTTTCCTCGCGGATCCTGCGGGCCACCTGCTCCCTGAGGCTGGTGGGCGCACGGGCCGCCAGGAGGGATTCCCTGACCCGTTGCCGGAAACGGACCTCCGCCGTGACGGCGTCCCGGCACTCGCTGCACTGTTTCAGGTGCGCCTCGACTTCGGTCCTTTCCTCGAGGGCCAACTCGCCGTCGAGATAAAGGTCCGAATAACGAGACAAGACGTTACAGTCCATTCCCGTTCTCCCTGTCCTTGAGGCGTTTCGACAGGCTCAACACCTCCCCTCCGCCGACTCCACGGGCGCCTCCGGGGGCCCCGCTGAGCTTCTCGCGCATCATTCGACGCCCCCGGAAAAGCCGGGACATCACCGTGCCGATGGGCGTACCCATGACCTCGGCGATCTCCTTGTAGGCCAGGCCTTCCACGTCGGCCAGCACCACCACGTTTCTGAAGTCCCGGGGCAGTTCATTGAGGGCCGCCTCCAGTTCGTCCCGCGTGGCGCTGAGCAGGGCGGCGGCCTCGGGCCCCCGGTAGAACGCCCGCTCCGACCAGCCGGAAAGCGACGTGGCATGGACCTGTTCCGCGGCCTGATCGAGGGCCACTTCACGGCCGCCCGCCCTCACCTTGTTGATGAAGGAGTTGCGACATATCCGGAACAGCCACGCGCGGCAGTTCGTCCCTTCCTGAAAGGAATCGAAGGCCTTCAGGGCCTTGAGGTAGGTTTCCTGGACCAGGTCATCCGCCTGGGCCGCATCATGGGTCAGGGACCGCGCGAACCGGTACACGGCATCGATGTGAGGCATGGCCTCCCTGTCGAAGCGCGTGGCGTTCCTTCGCCCTTTTCCAAACGGCCAGAGTCCCACTTTCACCTCCGTCGCACCGGGATAACGGCGCCGCCGGGACTATTATTCCTGAAATTTCCGAAGGGCACTAAATGCAGACGCAAGGACAGGAGGGTGTTTCGATTATGGGGATCAGAACGCACTTGATGGGGAGACAGATCAACTGCCCCGGACCGGGCACGCAGGTGATGGCCTGCCCCTCACACCAGTCCGTGGGCCCAAGGCACTGGCCCCCGCTGCACACGTCGTTCTTGGTGCAGTTGTCCCCGTCGTCGCAGGGCGCCCCGTCGTTGGGGGTGTAGGTGCACAGACCGGAGTTGGCGTCGCAGATCTCGTTCAGGGTGCATGGATTGTCGTCCTTGCAGTCCTTGACCTGGCCGGACTGGCAGGCCCCGTTCAGGCAGGTGTCGTTGAGTGTGCACTTGTTCCCGTCCTCGCAGGGCGCCGAATTGTTGATCCCCTTGCACTCGCCGGTGCCGGAATCACACACGTCGTCGGTGCAGGGGTTCCCGTCGTCGCAGACCTTGGGCCCGCCACCCACGCACTGGCCGCTTTCGCAGTGGTCGTTCAGCGTGCACATGTTCCCGTCGTCGCAGGGCCCGGCAATGGGCGTGAACACACAGGCCCCCGTTCCCACCTCGCAGGAATCCTTGGTGCACTCCTTGCCGTCATAGCACAAGGCGTCGTCGGTTTCGCCGTCGCAGTCGTCGTCGATGCCGTTGCAGATCTCGGGGGCCGGCGTGGGTGCATCGCAACTCACGATGGAACCGTTGCTGCACTCGCCGAATCCCTGGCAGGCCCCGAACTCGTTCTTCTTTTCGCACTCGATCTGGCCCTGGACCTCGTCGGTCAGGTCGTCGCAGTCATCGTCGAGCCCGTTGCATTCCTCTTCCGCCGGGGTCAGGGCGTCGCAGGGCGTCAGACCCGCCACCACGCACTTCCGGGAGCCCAGGCAGGTGCCCCATTCGTTGTTCACGAAGCATTCCGTAGCCAAACCCAGCTTGATGGCCTGGGTGCTGCACTCGCAAACGCCCGACGTGGGAACGCACTGCTTGACGGTTCCATCGCCACCGTCGGGCACGTCCTGGCACACGTAGCCTTCCGGGCAGGCCGAAACCGCACAGTCCCCACCGCAGTACCTGCCCACTGCGCCCTTGTCGATACACTGGGCGAAACCACCTGTCTTTTCACCGTTGCAGTCCTCGTTCTCCATGCACGGGTCGCAAAGGTACAGGAACAGCGGCACGCAGATGTATACCGTGTCGGAGCCCACCTGGATATCGTTGCACGACCACCCTTGGGGACAATCTTCCAGGCATTTCTTGGTGCACATCTTCCCATCGGGCGTTTCGATGCAGAAGTTGGACAGGCACTGAGAATTCTCGGAGCACGGCCAGCCGAACTCCCCGGGGTCCGGCGGGACGTCCGCGGGGATGTCCT
>JADHTP010000009.1 GCA_016784945.1 Deltaproteobacteria bacterium
CCCTCCGGGTGCAGGGTGACCCGCCGGCAGTCGAGATAATAATCGCTCTTCTTTCCGGAGCTGAGAATCACGTCACGCCGCTCGAATGAGATCCGCGCCAGCAACTCCTTGAGTCTTGTCCGATCGTCCATTTCATACCTCTGTATGGGTCACGTCAGGGAATGAACCGTAGCCAATCTGGCATGGACGGTCAATGGGGCGTAGAGGGGTCGAACGTTGTTCGTCAATCGTCGACGGCAGGCGACGGTTCCTCGGTCGGGTTTTCGGTCGGAGGCTCGGCGGGAACCTCGGCCTTCGTTTTGGGTTCGATCCCCAGCAGGACGTCCACTTCCTTTCCGTCCAGGGTTTCCTTTTCGAGAAGGCTTTGAGCCACCTTCTGCAGGCCTTCGGACTTCGCCTTCAGGATGTCCAGGGCCCGATCCTGCGCTTCGAGGATGAACCGCTTGATCTCCCGGTCCACGCGCTTGGCCGTCGCCTCGCTCAGATCATTCTGGGTAGAGAGTTCCCGTCCCAGGAAGACCATCTCTTCGTGCTGGTCGTATCGTACCGGGCCCAGGACCGACATCCCCCATTGACCCACCATCTTCCTGGCCAGATCCGTGGCCATCTTGATGTCCTGACCGGCCCCGGTGGACTCTTCATCGAACACGAGGATCTCGGCCGCCCGTCCGCCCATGGCAATGGCCAGCCGATTCAGGAGAAATTCCTTGGACATGGTGTAGCGGTCCTCTTCGGGCAACTGCTGCGTCATACCCAGGGAAAGCCCGCGTGGAATGATGGTGACCTTGTGCACCGGGTCCGTGCCCGGCATTGACCGGGCCACGATGGCATGTCCAGCCTCGTGGTAGGCGGTCAATTCCCGCTCCTTTTCCGACATGACCACGCCCTTGCGCGCCTTGCCCATCATGACCTTGTCCTTGGACTCTTCCATGTCATTCATGGTGACGGCGTCGCGTTCCTTGCGGGCGGCCAGCAGGGCCCCTTCGTTCACGAGGTTCTCCAGGTCCGCGCCCACGAAGCCCGGTGTTCCCCGGGCCAGGACGCCCAGGTCCACGTCCTTGCTCAGCGGGACCTCACGCGTGTGCACCTTGAGGATGGCCTCGCGGCCCTTGAGGTCCGGGGCGGGCACCACGACCCGTCGATCGAATCGTCCCGGTCTCAACAGGGCAGGATCCAGCACGTCGGGACGGTTGGTGGCCGCCACCAGTATGACACCCATGTTGGACTCGAATCCGTCCATTTCCACCAGGAGCTGGTTCAGTGTCTGCTCCCGCTCGTCGTGTCCGCCGCCCAGTCCCGCCCCGCGCTGGCGGCCCACGGCATCGATTTCGTCAATGAAGATGATGCAGGGCGCCCGTTTCTTGCCCTGCTCGAACAGGTCCCTCACGCGGGATGCGCCCACGCCCACGAACATTTCCACGAAGTCCGATCCCGAAATGGACAAAAACGGCACGTCGGCTTCACCGGCCACGCCCCTGGCAAGAAGCGTCTTTCCCGTACCGGGCGCACCCATGAGCAGGACACCCTTGGGAATCCTCCCGCCGAGGCGGGTGAATTTCTTCGGATCCTTCAGGAACTCGATAATCTCGCCGAGTTCCTCCTTGGCCTCCTCGATGCCCGCGATGTCCTCGAAGGTCATCTTCTTTGCATCTTCCGCCAGGATCCGGTGCCGGCTCTTCCCGAAAGAGAAGACCTTCCCGCCTCCGCTCTGGGCCTGCCGCATGAACATGATGAAAATGAAAATGAAAAAGAGCATGGGCAACCACCCCGACAGGATGGAGACCCAGACCCCCGTGGTGTCGTTTTCGTAGCTGACGTCCACGCCGCGATCGATAAGATCCTTCTGGTAGTCATCCAGATCGCCCACGGTCTTGAACGGCGTGCCGTCGAGGAACTCCCCTTCGATCACGTCGCCAACGACCACCACCCGGGCCACGCCGGACGGGCCGGCCGTGGGAATGGCGCGCCTGACGAACTCGGAAAATCCGATCTCCGTCTGATCCGGTCTTCCCCTCACCGTGGAGAAGATCACCACGAACAATGCCAGGAAAAGGATCCAGACCAGGATCGTCTTGAAGCTGCTCTGTTTCAGGGTCCACCTCTGCAAAACGGACAGCCGCAACCATACTAATCATCCCATGTGGCGTTGGCAATGGCCGGGCGATGGAAGGAGGGGGGGATCGTTGATCGTCGGGAAGAATTGCAAGTCTTCGACTAGGGCGTGACGTGGGTACCCGCCCTGCCCTCCAGCGCCTCCGACAGGTGCTCCGGTGACGTGATGACGGCTTCCCGCCCGCCGGCCGAAAGAAAGTCGATGACGGCATCCACCTTTGGCGCCATGCTGCCCCTGGCGAAGTGACCCTGTGCGGCATACCGGCGCATTTCGTCAACCGTGGCCCGCCTGATCATCTTCTGATCAGGGCCGCCGAAGTCCAGGTAGACCCCCGGCACTCCGGTGGAAACGATCAGCAGTTCGATGCCCAGGGCCCTGGCCAGGAGAACCGACGAACTGTCCTTGTCCACAACGGCGTCCACGCCTAGGAGTATGCCGTCAGGGTCCCTTACCACCGGGATCCCACCGCCACCCGCCGTGATCACCGTGATGCCACGCTCCATCAGGGCGCGGATGGATTCCAGTTCCACTATTTCGAGGGGCCTTGGAGACGGCACGACGCGCCGATACCCCCGTCGGGCGTCTTCCATCATGACCCAACCCAGTTCGCGGACCTTCAACCGGGCATCGCTTTGCGAATAGAAAAGCCCGATGGGCTTTACCGGCGTTTCGAAGGAGGGGTCCTCGCCGTCCACCACGCACTGAGTCACCACGGTGACCACCTCTCCATCGGCGCCTCTCTCCTTCAGAACATTTCGCAGCGCCAGTTGAATGTGGAAACCCAGGGCGCCCTGGGTGTCGGCGACACAACTCACCAGGGGCACTTCGTGAATGGCGTGCCGGGACAGTTCCGATCGCAGGAGCATGAACCCCACCTGGGGCCCGTTGCCGTGTGTAATCACCACCTGCCAGCCGTCCTGGATGACCGCGGCGATCTTCTTACACGTTTTCAGGGCCGAGACGTACTGGTCCGCGACCGATTGGCGGTTCTGGTCCGCGATCAGCGAGTTTCCACCGATGGCGATGAGCGCCCTACCCTTCTTTCCGTCCATCTAAGTGTCCTTGTCCCGTTATTTCGTCACATGATTCGTCGGCCCTTCACGACGCTGCCGGCGTTACGCCTCCTCAAAATACCACCAGTATTCCTTCGTCGCCGTGCCTTGGCAGCCCCGCGATTGACTCGACGACTTCTGCAACGAACTTCCAAAGACAGGACACTAGAATTCCATGGCGGCCATGTCTTCGTGAAACACGACCGACTTTGTATCCACCCGAGGTCCCCTTGAGGGTTGCGCCCCGTGGGTCGAGGGAAGTCCCAAGGCTATCAGCATGACCGGCAGGAACCGGGGCTGGATGTGGAAGGAGCGACGGATCGCCTCTTCCGAAAACGAAAAGATGGGGGCCGAAGCGATACCCCTTTCCAGGGCCAGCAACATGAGGCTCATGCCGGCGAAGGCGGGATTCCGGACCGCCAGCAGGGCCCTTTCCCACTTGCTCTTTTCGTACCGTGCGGTAACCAGGCGGCAGAACTCCGCAACCTCTTCCTCCCGGAGGCATTCCGCCTCAACCCGGCTCCGGGCCATGTCATCCACCGACTGAAAGGCCATGGAGTCCCCGCACAGAATGAGCACTGCCACGGCATTCCGGATCTTTTCCTGGTGATCGGTGCATTCGTAAAGGATCTCCTTCCGCGCCAGGTCCCGGACCACGATGAAGCGCCAGGGCTGCAGGTTGAACTCCGAGGGTGACAGGCAGGCGTCAGCGATGAGCTTTTCGATCTCGTCCCGGGAAAGGAGCAGTCCATCGGGCTCGAAATACTCGGTAGTCCGCCTGCGGTTCATGGCATCGATCACGTTCATTCGGCACTTCCTTTGGCCCGCCGGCCCCGGCTACTTTATGACACGGACCTGGTTCTTGCCCATTCTCTTGCCCTCGTACAGGGCGCTGTCCACCCGCGCCACCAGTTCCTTGAGGCTTTCCGGCGGTTCGACCACGGCGACCATACCAAAGGTGGCCGTCACCCTCACGCTTCCTTCCTTCGTGGGAGTCCTGGTCTCGCCGATGGTCACCCGCAGGCGTTCCGCGATACCCAGTGCACCCTCGATGTCGATCCCCCGGAAAAGCACGATGAATTCCTCGCCCCCGTAGCGGGCGGCCGTATCGTAGGGACGGCAGCCCCTCATCACGATCTTGGCCACTTCCTGCAGGACGAGGTCACCCACCTGGTGACCATGGGTATCGTTGACGTTCTTGAAATTGTCCAGGTCCAGCATGCACATCGCAAAGATCTCGCCGTCCCTTGTCAATTGCGAATGGGCCTGGTTCAACACCTCGAAGAAATACCCCCGGTTGAACAGGCCAGTCAGGGGATCCCGCAGTCCGTGGGCGTACTGTCTGTCCAGGTCCGTCCTGAGGTGGCGAACGGTGCGGATCATGTCGTCGGTATTGGCACGGACGTGTCCCAGGTTCGCCAAGAGCCAGGCCAGCAGAACGGCCGTGGAGAGGGGAATGCCGGCGTCCATGTTGGACAGACCCGCGTCCATTGCCCCTGCAAGGGGAACGAGCACGGTGAAGATCCCGTAGCCCACGGCCGTAAACAGGCAATGGGCCCGGATGGTCCGGTTGCCCGGTGCGAGTACGCGCACGAGTAACTGGATGGTGGAGCAGCCCGACACCAGGGCGATGTACCCCACGGTCAGCAGGAAGGCCCAACGCACGGTCAGGTCGTAGGGTTCCACATGGAAGGGATCGCTCCTGATTTCGAAGGGGATGAACGCCGGTGTAAACACGAAGATGGCCAGGAGCACGGCGAACAGGGGCACTGCGACGGAGATGACGCCATGTTTCTTGCGCGGGTCCAGGCGCCACAGGGACAACGGCCCAAGCCCCGAGGCCATCAGCCACAGCACGTACTGCAGGCGGAACAGGATATCACCGCTGTCCCAGCCCCTCTCGGCAAAGAGGAAGGCCAGTGATCGGGAGAACCCGCCGAGCCCCATGAGGAGACTCACGAAACCGAAGGTGACAAGGGCTTTCCTGGGTCTGTTGACCCGGGGCTGAAACAGGAGGACCAGCCCCAGAACGAAGGAGGCGCCCGATACCAGCGCCAGCAACAGGGCTGCCACGTCCTGCATGATCATGGGCCATCGCTCACAGGAGGTTGGCGGCCAACTCGGCAAGCTCGGAGCGCTCGCCCTTGGACAGGGTGACTGTGGCCGCGATCTTTTCTTCCCTGAACTTCTCGCTGGTAAACACCAGTCCGTTGTTCACCGAATCGATGTAAGGATTGTCGATCTGGTAGGGATCACCCGTGAGGACGATTTTCGTTCCGTCTCCGACCCGGGTGATGATGGTCTTGACCTCGTGGGGCGTCAGGTTCTGCGCCTCGTCCACGATGATGTACTGGTTCGGAATGGATCGCCCCCGGATGTACGTCAGGGGCTCCACTTCCATGAGACCCATGTCCAGAAGCTCGTGGTAGGAGCGCTCGCCTCGCCTGTCCGGACGGGACAGTCCCATGAGGAACTCCACATTGTCGTGGATGGGCTGCATCCAGGGGTTGAGCTTTTCCTCCACGTCGCCCGGCAGATACCCGATGTCCTTGCCCAGGGGGAAGATGGGTCGCGACACCAGCAGCCGGGTGAAAGACTGTTCCTCCGCCACCTTCTGAAGACCGGCGGCGATGGCCAGCAACGTCTTCCCGGTGCCGGCCTTGCCGATGAGCGTCACCAGCCGGATCTCGTCCCTGAGCAGCGCGTCCAGTGCGAAGTGCTGTTCCTTGTTCCTGGGCCGGATGCCCCAGACGGGGTCCTTGAGGTCCACGATGCGCTGGAGCCTGCCCTCCTTCCAGAGGACCCGGGCCAGCACGGACTGGGAAGGGTTGGACTGGTTCCTCGCCACCACGTACTCGTTTTCGTACAGGTCCGGGCTCGCCACGATTTCCACGAATCCGCCGGGCTGGAAGAGCTGCGAGATCTGGTCCCCGTCCAGGTGTATCTCCCCCGTGCCCGTATAGAGCTCGGAGATGTCCTTCATCTCCTTGTCGTAGTCCACGGAATGGAGGCCCAGGGCCTCGGCGCGGATGCGGAGATTGGTGTCCTTTGTCACGAAGATGGTGGGGAAGTCCGTTTCCGCGCGGGCCAGTTCCAGGGCCGTGCCCATGATGAGCCGGTCCATCTGGTGACTGATGGACAGGTCCTTGTGGATGGTGGACATTTCCTTGCGGTGGCTCTCCGTGGCGAACAGGACCCGGAGGCGGCCGCCCTCCTCGAGGGGTACGCCGTCACCGAGGTTCCCGCGAAGCCGGCAGGCATCCAGGTAGCGCGACACCTGGCGTGCATTCTGTCCCAGTTCCGACAGTTCCTTTTTGAACTGGTCGATTTCCTCGATCACGTAGATCGGCACGCAGACGTTGTTGTCCGCGAAACTGGTGAATGCGGCGGGGTCGTGCAAAAGCACGTTGGTATCCAGTACGAAGTTCTTTATCACGTCTAAACGCTCCGTCTATTTGCCGCACCCGAAACGGACCATGAATGGTGCGGTGACACGTTTCTTGCCCTTGAGCACCTTTTCCCGCGTCAGGCCCACGTGGACAGCCAGTTCGTGCTCTCCAGGGCTCATGAGGATGGAAGTCCGGGTGCCGGGAGCAAGGCCAACGGTCCGTCTTCCATCGACCCACAGCGTCAGGTATCGACGATCACCGGTGTCCGTACAGAGATCGGTGCTGTTCTTGAACAGGACACTGATGCCCGAACGTTCCTTCCTGATCCCGGGGTCCGTACAACCGTAGTAGATGAACCCGTCCTTCTTCAAACGGGGAAAATGTTCCGCGAAGATGCGTTTTCCCCGGTGCAGCACCTCCAGGAGCGCATCCTTCGACGGCACCGCCGACACCCGCTCCAGCACACCGTCTGCCACCTTGCCACTGTCCACGCCGTTGAGGCGGAACACCACATCTTTCGGCGTGCCGCAGTCGCCTGACGTGTTGGCAAACCAGACATCCACCGCATCCGCCGGGGCTTTCGCGGCCTTCGCCTCGGCGGGGACACATCCCATGTCGAACCGGAAGCCGGCCTGGCCCACGTACAGGCGGGTGCTGTCCACCACGGTGCCGGCGACGTCCTGGATGGTCACGTCATACAGACCCCGGGAAAGGGACACTTCCCTCACGGCACCGGATTCGATACCGGTCAGGCGCGGCGACACCACGTCCCCGAAGAACTGGACAGTCAGGGTCTTTGCTTCCCCACAGGCGTCGGTGATGTTCCTGATGGAACCCCCGAACAGACGGTGACCTGCCCGGGCGTCCGGCGTCTGCAGACAGAGCAGCAGAGCAATGGAACAGAATGTAAGGCATCTCAACACGGCGGCTATTATATCCGTACGGAGGCCGTTGCCAATGAATATCGGCAAGGATGTTACAGGGCCCGTTGCAGTTGGCAGGACCAGGGGGCTCTAGAAGTTGTATTCCATGGGGCTCTTGTCACCGGAGAGGATCTTGTCGGCGTTGGCTTTGACCTCGGGAAGGATGTTGTTGCAGAAGTACTGCGCCGACATCATCTTGCCGTGATAGAAGCCCACCTCCGGGTTGTCCGCCTCCAGCTTGGCCTTGTCGCCCAGGTTCATGGCGTTGTTTTCCTTGTACAGTTTCTGTAACTGTTCGTCGGCCACCAGGGCCTCCTTGAGGAGGTAGAACGCCATGCAGGTGTGCCCGAACGACTGCAGGAAGGTGGCTGCGTTCAGGGTCGGGAAGATGATGTCCTGCATGCCCACCGTGGCGAACTTCATGGTCAGCTGCCCGATGACCGTGGCGGCCTCGCCCAGCTTGCCGGCGAACTTACCGATGGCCGGGTGCCCCTTGTATTTCATCACGAAGCCCTGCATCTCCTTCATGTACGACATGAAGACTGATCCGCCCTTCATTCCCAGTTTGCGACCGATGAGGTCCAGGGCCTGGATGCCGTTGGTGCCTTCGTAGATGGGGGCGATGCGGGCGTCCCGAACGTACTGTTCGGCGGGATATTCGTCCACGTAACCGTAACCGCCCAGGCACTGCAACGCCAGGTTGCAGGAATCGAATCCCATGTCCGACCCGTAGGCCTTGCAGATGGGGGTGAGGACCTCAAGCCAGCCGTGGTACTTCTTGCGCTCGGCTTCGTCGGGGTCGGAGCGGGCCCGGTCCGCGTAATAGGCAACGGAGTACAGCAGGGCCCGCAGACCCTCGGTAACGGATTTCTGCCACATGAGCATGCGGCGGATGTCGGGGTGCTCGATGATGGACACCCGGGGGGCCTTGGGGTCCTTCATCTGCGTGATGTTGGGGCCCTGGGTCCTTTCCTTACAGTAGTCCACGGCGGCGTGGTAGGCCGCGGCAGCCAGGGTCATGCCCTGACAACCCACCATGACGCGGGCCTCGTTCATCATCTGGAACATGATCTTGATGCCGTCAAGCTCCTGGCCCAGGATGTAACCCTCGCACTTGCCTTCTTCACCGAAGTTCATGACGCAGGTGGGGGAGGCCTTGATGCCCATCTTGTGCTCGATGCGACCCACTGTCACGTCGTTGAACTCGCCCTTGTTGCCGTTGTCGTCGGGGAGGTACTTGGGCACGATGAACAGGGATAGACCCTTGACGCCGGGAGGCGCATCGGGCGTGCGGGCCAGCACGGCGTGAACCACGTTTTCGGCCATGTCGTGATCGCCGCCGGTGATGAAGATCTTGCTGCCCTCGATGGAGTAGCGCCCGTTGTCGAGCTTGGTGGCGATGGTCTTGCTGGCACCCACGTCGGAGCCCGCGCCAGCCTCGGTGAGGCACATGGTACCGGACCACTCGGCGCTGAGCATCTTGGGCGCGAACAGGGCCTTCAGGTCGTCGCTACCCCACTCGGAAAGCAGGTTGATCACGCCCTCGGAAAGACCCACTGTCAGCGAAAACGACAGGCAGGCGCCCAGGAACATCTCGTGGATGACCTGTCCCATAACCAGGGGGAGGCCGTAACCGCCAAGTTCGGCTTCCTGCACGGAACCCACCCAGCCGGACTCCATGAACTTCTTGTAGGCTTCCACGAATTCCGGCGGCTCGGTGACCTTCCCGTCCTCGAACTTCACGCCGGCCTTGTCGCCCAGCTCGTTGAGGGGGGCCAGCACTTCACGGGCGAACCGGTAGGCTTCGGTGGTGAAGGTGTCGTAGTCGTCCTTGCCGAAGTCCTTGAACAGCTCGGTTTCCTGCAAGTCCTGGAGTTTCAGGAACTCGAAGAGAACGAACCGGATGTCTCGCAAATCCGCTTTGTATTCTGCCATTTACGTGCCTCCAGGCTAGAGTTTTCAGATACCACCGGGAGATTAGAAAGTATGACGCAATGAGTCAAGGGGTTTGGTCATGGTGACGCGTCCCTTTCCGATTGACCTTTTGCGCCGTAATGATATCTATTCTTCCATGAGCATCTCGAACATCGTCAAACAGCAGATCACCCAGGGGTCCTGGATACGCAGGATGTTCGAAGAGGGCATCCGGCTGAAGGCAAAGCACGGCACCGACAGCGTTTGCGATCTCACCCTGGGCAATCCCTACCTCGATCCGCCTCCCGAGTTCATGAAAGCCCTGCGCAAAGTGGTAAAGGACGAAAAGCCGGGCGTCCACGTCTACATGCAGAACAGCGGGTATCCGGAGACCCGCGACAGGGTGGCAGGCCGACTGCGAACAGACTTCGACCTGCCATTTACCCGGGACCACGTGGTCATGACCGTTGGCGCCGCCGGGGCGCTGAACGTGATTCTGAAAAGCATCGTCGAACCGGATGACGAGGTCATCCTGGTGTCGCCCTATTTCTGCGAATACGGCTTCTACATCTGCAACCATCAGGGGAAGAAGGTGGTGTCGCCCGCCACCCGGGATTTCCTGCCGGACCTGGAAGACCTGGAAAGGCGTATCACGTCGCGGACGCGGGCCGTGATCATCAACTCCCCCAACAATCCGACTGGCCGACTGATCCCGGCGGACACCCTGGAATCCCTGGGAAACCTGCTCAGAGCCAGGTCCGAGGACATTGGCCACATCATCTATCTTATTTCCGATGAGCCCTACCGGCGCCTGCTCTTCGACGGCCTGGAATACGTGAGCCCCCTGAAGTACTACGACGACACCCTGGTGGCCATGTCCCACTCGAAGGACCTGTCCCTGGCCGGCGAGCGGATCGGTTACCTGGCCATCAGTCCAAAGTGTCGCCATGCTGCGGACCTGTTTGATGCGGCCATTTTCCTTAACAGGACGCTCGGGTACATCAACGCGCCGGCCCTGATGCAAAGGATGCTGGCCGAAATCGAGGCGATCCGTCCCGACGTCAGAGTCTACCAGGCCAAGCGTGACATGCTGTACGGGGCCCTGAAGGACATGGGATATGACGTGTTGAAACCGGAAGGGACTTTCTACATGTTTCCCCGTTCGCCCTTGCCGGACGACCTGGACTTCATCAAGGTACTCCAGGACCGCCTGGTTCTTGTCAGCCCTGGATCCGGTTTCGAATGCCCCGGATTCTTCCGCATTTCTTTCTGTGTGGATGACAGGGTGATCGAGAGGTCACTGCCCAGATTCGAGGACGCCATGAAGAGTGTCTGAGGGACTCGGATGGGGGAACCTGGACGCCCCTAGGCCACGGCTTCTTCGGTCAGGAAGTCATTCATGGCAACGCGGTCCCGCGGGAACACGTGCTTGAACCGGTAGGTCACGGTGGTCGGTCCATTGCCGCCCACCACGCTGGTCACCTCACCGAGGGCCTTCACCCGGTAGCCGTTTTGGGGCAACTCGAACTCGAGCCAGGCGAAGCGGCCGGAAGGAATGGACTCCTGCCTCGCTTCCATGCCGTTCATGCCGATGCGTACCACGTCTCCCGACGAGCCGATTCCGGGCATGTCGAATCCCTTCATGGGAAAACCGGCATCGACCATTCCATCCCAGACGGTTTGTGCTTCCATTTCGGTCTCCTCAAAGATCCATCGATCTCAGTCTAAGAGGGTCCGGCGGATCCTACCAAGGAGACGTCTATGACATTGTTATGGATGAACATTCTTCGGGGTGTGGGATCTATTTCTTGAACAGGCTTTCCAGCCGCTCCCGTGCCTCGTCAGCCGACTTGGGAGACGCCTTTTCCGTGGAGCCCCCGAAAAGGGACGCCAGCTTTTCCTTGGCTGCGTCCGCTTCGTCGTCCCCGGCGTCGTCAATGGGCTTGAAAGTGAAATAGAGACAGAAATTCCCTTCGGCCCGGTCCCGGATGAACTCGCCCTGGTGTTCGGTGCACTGGTTGTGCACGTCGGGATCCCAGAACTTGCAGTTGAAACAGCAGTGCAGGTAGGAATAGCAACTGGGGCACATGTCCCGTCGGCCAATCTTGACCTCGAACATGAGTTCTTCTTTGCACTTGTAGCACCTGAATCTCGGGTCCGGCGTTTCCATCGGGGCCTGTCACCTCGTTCAGAATCGGCAGGATATTACCATATCGCCAATAGCTTATCGCCCATCGCCTATCGCTTGTGGCCGGTCGTTTGTCGCGTTAATGTCCCTTGAGCGGGTCCGGACGATTGTCTGACATGGCGAGAATCTACATCGACGGCTCCATCCGGGGTGGTAAGTCAGCCTTCGAGGGCCTGGGAACGGTGACCCTTTTCGACGGATACGCACTGAAAGAGGACCCGGGACTGGCCCGGGACGCCGAAATCCTGGTCACCCGCAGCATCACACACATCGGGGAGCCGTTGCTGTCTTCCTGCCCCGGCCTTCTGGCCGTGGCCTCGCCCACCATCGGCACGGACCACGTGGATTTTGATGCCCTGGCGCGGTACCGGACCGTCACGGATCGGCCGGTCCCCTGGTTTCACGCACCTGGCGCCACGTCGGGAGGCGTAGCCGATTTTGCCCTGGCCGCCATCGTGGAGTCCACGCAACGCCTCGACCGGCCAATGCAGGCTCTGCGGGTGGGCATCTGGGGCTTCGGCAATTGTGGGACGGCCCTGGCCGCCCGACTCCGTCGCTTCGCCCTGCCGTGGGTGGCCTATGATCCTCCCCTGGAGGAACGGTCGGATTTCAAGGGCGCCTCTCTGACAGACCTGTTGTCCTGCGACATCATCTCGTTGCACGTCCCACTCACCAGCGAACAACAGTCCCCCTGGCCCACCCATCACCGGGTAGATCGGACCCTGCTGGAACAACTGTCGGGCGCACCCCGGATACTTGTCAACACGTCGCGAGGCGCCGTTGTCGACAACCGGGCCCTACTGGACAACCTGGAAAATGGCCGGTCCCTGGTAGCCTGCCTGGACGTGTGGGAAGATGAGCCGTTCCCCCTGGCGGACCTGGTGGAACGATGCGCTCTGGCAACCCCCCACTGTGCGGGCTCGGTCCTGGAAGGCCGCGATCGTTCGGTTTTCATGGTCCGTGACGCCGTGGCCGGTTTCCTCGGCCTGCCGATGCCCTCCAGTCCGCCTTCGAGCCCCGACCATCGACCCGTGGCCACCGGCGACCCGCCGGTTCGGGGTTTCATGGACAAAGTCGACATCGGCGCCCTGTCGCACAGGTTCAAGTCCGCCTATGGTCGGGCGATCCCCGGTGATCGGGGGCGCGTGTTCGACGAAACAAGGGTCACGGCCGAAAGACACGAGGTTCGATGGGATTGACATGAAGAGGACCGTTTCCGAAGGACGGCAGGCCGCCATCGATGACTTCGCCATCGGAAAAACCGGTGGTCGGGACACGTCCATCGCATTGACCCGCCAGATGGACCGCTATCTCCTGGGGAACATCGGGCCCTGCGCGAGCAGCGATGGGGGTTGGGCCGTGACGGCCGTGGGTAGCTATGGCCGTTCCGAGTTGTCCTTCGGATCGGACGTGGATTGCATGCTGCTCCATGTGGGACCGGAACCACGTCATGCAGTCAGGAAGCTCGAGCAGTCGGTCAGGGAACTCTGGAACACGGGGATCCGGGCGTCCGTGGCGGTCTATCGCCTGGATCGGGCCCTGAACATGGCCCGACGGGACGACCGTGTCCTGTCTTCTCTTCTCGATCGTCGCCCTCTTTTCGGGGGCCCTTCGGTCCTGGCTTCCATCGAACGCCGCCTCGGTTACCTGGGTCGTACCAGAATGCGTCGGTTCGCCCGCTTCCTCGAAGACGAGGGCGATCGCCGCGCCCACGACCGGAACCAGGACCTGTTCGCCTCCGAACCGGACATCAAGACAGGCAGAGGCTGTCTGAGGGACCTGGCGTCCATTGGCTGGCTTGTCCACCTCGCGGACCTTGTGCCGGCCGATTCGTCTTCCGTTTTTTTTCGGAGGGTCCGCCAGGCCGCGGTCAACGCGCGGGGGCGCCGAAAGCCGCTCGATGCCGCCCTCGAAACCCTGCTGTCCGTCAGGCACCACATGGGAGGTGTTCTCGGCGCCAGGCGGGAGTGCCTGACCCGTTCCGTTGCGTCCGGAAAGGACTTTGGCCCCGACCTGTGTCGAGCGCGTGTGGAGGTGTCATGTGTCAGGGAGGCGCTGATAGATGCCTTCGTTCGGGACGGACCCAGGCCCCGCCGCGGATTGCCGGCCGGCTGCCTGACGACCCGGGGCGTCCTGTATGTACCCGACCCGGTCCGTGCCGGCTCGGACCCGATGCGTCTCCTGGAAATCCTGTCCGCCGCACTCCCCACGGGTCTGGCCCCCGAACCCGCGATGGCCTGCGCCGCCCGTTCGGTTCCATGGCGATCTTCCACCGGCGGCCAGGCACTTGTCGAACTCCTGTGTCAGCCATCCTGCGGTGAAGCACTGACCTGGCTGCATCGGTTCGGCCTGTTGCCGTCCCTGTTGCCGGCCTTGAGCGACGCCGAGGGCCTTGTTCCGGGCGACGAGATCCATGCCTACACCGTGGATCGGCACTCGGTGATGGCGGCCGGTAACATGGCGCGACTCCTGGACGGTGAGGCGGAACTCCCCCAGGGCACCGACGAGCGACTTCCCCTGGAACGACTCGAACGGGTGCCCCTGTTGCTGGCCGCCCTGTTGCACGACGTGGGGAAAGCCATGGGACCGCCCCATATGGTGAATGGGTCCCGGAAGGCCCACGGGGCCTCACTCCGCCTGGGCCTTTCCAGGGATCAGGCCAAAATGGTCCGCTTCCTCTGCCTGAAACACATGGTGCTCCCCGAGGCCTCTACGGGACTGGACTGCGAAGACCCCACCGTTCAGTCGAGACTGGCCGAATCCCTGGAGTCCTCGGTCATGCTGGACGGGTGTTTCCTGCTGGCCATCGCGGACATGCGATCGCTGGGTCCCGACGTGGACACGGGCTTCAGGGAAGAACTCCTCGCCAGGACATGGCATTCCGTGAGAACCCACATGGAAGGCCAGAGCGGGTCGGAAGCGTCCAGGGCCACGGCCATCAAGCGCAGGGATCAACTAATCCGACGGATGGAACGCAGCGCTCACACGGGGACATGGGCGTCGACATTCGTCGCCGACCTGCCCCACCGTTTCCTAACGGCCTTCGATTCGGCCACCCTGTGGTCACTGGTCCGGATGCTGCGCGAATCCAGGGCCTCGGGCTCCAGGGCCTCCATCCGCGCCCTTCGTGCCCGTGGTTCCTATGACGTGACCTGGGCCGGGCCGGATGACCTGGGTCTCCTGTCGTCCATCACCGGAAGCCTGGCCCTGGAGGGTCTGTCCATCCAGGAGGCCCGGATCTTTACCCTGCCGGGACGCCTTGTCCTGGATCGATTCCGCGTGTCGGACACCAGCGGACGCATCCTTTCCAGTCGGTCTCAACGGGAGAGGGTCAGCGACCTGGTCGCCGGAGCCGCCAGGGACCGGTCCATCCACGGGCGCGTAGTGAGCCGAATGGGATCTACCCTGCGTGCGCTGGAAGGTGAATACGTGGCCGAAATGGACAACGGAGCATCGGAACGTGGAACCGTGCTCCGGGTCACCGGACCCGATGCCCCCGGTCTCCTCCACCTGGTGGCCCACATCCTGTTCATACGCGGGATCGACGTAACCGGAGCCATCGTCACCACGGAAGCCGGTATCGTTCAGGACATCTTCTTCACCGAAACCGGTGGCGACGGCGGCAAGGTCACCGACCCGGAAACCATCCGGCGCGTCCTTCGGGCGATCACCCATCTCGGGGACGTGGAAGAAGGGACGGTCGACTGATCTGGTTGCGTTTCTTCGTGGTCCGAAACCATTGACTTTCGGCGACTTTGGAACCATAATTTCGGGCGCGTTTACTAGGATGAACTGACATGGGAAAGCGGACCTGCCCTAACTGCAAACTCGAACTGGATCCCGACTACGCTTTCTGCCCTGAATGCGGATCATGTCTCGACGGCTCGGACGCGCATAGTCAATCCGAGGAGAATATTGCCGAAACCGAAACGGAAACCGACGTGGCCCCGGAACCCGAAACCGTTGAAAAGGCACCGGAACCACCGGCGCCCGCAGCTGAACCGCCTCCCCCCGTGCGCGCGGCCCCTTCCAGAAAGGCCGCGTCCACCGATCCACCCTACCGCATCGTCCGTCTGGCCCGTGGCGGGGGACAGCGGTCGGAATACGACCTGCCGAACCGGGGCCTGGTGATCGGTCGCGTCAACGTGGACATCTCGTTTCCCAACGACGAAACCGTGTCCCCGCGGCACGCCACGCTGCGTCCCAAGGGGGGCATGGTGGAACTGGACGACACGGGGAGCCAGAACGGCATATACACCCGCCTCAAAAAGGACATCAACCTGACCGAAGGCGACACCTTCATGTGCGGGGACCAGCTTTTCCGCTTTTCCCTGCGACCGGCCCATTTCCACAGCGGTGATTTCCGTCATTATGGGTCACCCCAGGAAAAGAAGGTCCTGTCCATACTCACCCATATTCTCGCGGAGGGTATCGAGGGCGAGGTCTTCCCCATCCGGACCTCCTCGTTCACCATCGGACGTGACGAAGGCGATATCCGCTACGGCACCGATCGCTTCATGTCCAGGAAACACACCGTCATCAAGAAGACAGACCGCGGTTTCGTCCTGTCGGACCAGAACAGCCGTAACGGCACCTACCTGTGCCGTCGTGGCACCCTGTCTCTGGTGGATGGCGACATCTTCATGATCGGACGACAGATGCTGCGGCTCGAGGCGGTTACCCAGTGACACACAAAGGATCGGACGCGCCCTCCCCCATCGATGGCCTCTCCATCGTTGTGCCAGCCTACAACGAGGCCGAACGTATCGGCGCTTCGCTGGAAAAGATCGCGGCCTACTGCCGGTCTTCCTTGAAGGCTTACGAAATCATCGTCGTGGACGACGGCTCCACGGATGGGACCGGCGAGGTGGCTTCCCGTGTCGTCGGGGAAGACGATGGCTTCGTCCTGCTGACCACTCCCAAGAACCGCGGCAAGGGCCACGCCGTCCGCACCGGCGCCCTCGCGGCCAGGTATCCCTACGTGTTGCTGTCCGATGCCGATCTTTCCACCCCCATCGAGGAAACTGACAAATTGGCGCTGCACGCGTCCCCCGACACGGTGGTGGTGGCATCCAGGGGACTCCCCGATTCCGACCTGGAAGAAAGGCAGCCGTTCTACCGGGAAACCATGGGCAAGGTCTTCAATCTCATGGTTCGCATGCTGCTCGTCCCCGGTGTGGCGGACACCCAGTGCGGGTTCAAGTTATTCGGCAAGGGGGTATCGAACGCGATCTTCCCACCCCTGCAGACAGAGCGTTTCGCCTTCGACGTGGAACTGCTCGCCCGGGCCATTCGCCTGGGATTCCCGGTGGTCGAGGTCCCTGTCCGTTGGAAAAACGACTTGCGCTCACGCGTCCATCCAATCAGGGATTCGGCGCTCATGATGCGCGATGTGCTGCGGGTCTGGTTTATGTTGAACCGTCAGTCCGCGGCAGAAAAACGCTAAGTTAGCAATCCGGTTCAGAAGGAAGTACACAAGTGTCTAAAAGAATAGTAGTTTCGGTAGACCCATACGAAGCCAGGGCTGCCATGATGGAAGGCGATCGCCTCGTGAACATCGAGGTCGAGAGCGCCGCCAGTGAAAAACGGAAAGGTTCCATTTATCGCGGCAAGGTCATGGCGGTGGAGCCGAGTTTCGAAGCCGCCTTCGTCAATTATGGCGTGGGCAAGGAAGGCTTTCTCCCATTTGATGAAGTCTGCTCCCGCAGTCTGTCCGATCTGACGGGTCACGGCAAGGGTCGCAGCCGCTCCGGCGTCCGTGTGGGCGACACCGTCCTCGTGCAGGTCACGAAGGAAGAGGTGGGCAAGAAAGGAGCCGCGCTCACCATGCACGTCTCGCTTCCCGGCCGCTACGTTGTCCTCATGCCCTTCGATGACAGGACGGGCGTTTCCAGGAAGCTGGATCAGGACGAGCGCATCCGCCTGCGAAAGGTACTGCGGCGGCTGGGACTGCCCGAGGGTTTCGGCGTCATCATCCGTACGTCCGGCGAGGCCACGGACCGACCCGAGGACCTCCAACTGGACCTGGACCACCTGGTCAGGACATGGGAAACGGTCCTCGGCGATTACCGTTCCGCCAAGACCCCGGGGGAAATCCACGCGGATTCCGGTCTGGCGGTTCGCTTCATCCGCGACTACCTGTCGAGCGACGTTTCCGAGGTGCTGGTCGAAGACGAGTATTCCATGCGGGAACTGGAACGGTACATGGAATCCTGCATGCCCGGGCGACGCACGATCCTGAAGCGCTACAACGATGAGATTCCACTTTTCATGCGGTACGGTATCGAACGCCAGGTCGAGGCGCTCCTCAGGCGAAAGGTCCTTCTCCCCTCCGGTGGCAGCATCGTCGTGGGTGAGACCGAGGCCCTGGTCGCCATCGACGTGAACTCGGGACGACTCAAGCGCCGGGGAATCGAGGACACAGCGTTCCAGACCAACCTGGAGGCCGCACGTGAGATCGCACGCCAGGTGGTGCTTCGCGACCTGGGCGGCATCATCGTGGTGGACTTCATCGACATGGAAAACGACGCCCACCGCCAACGGGTGGTGGAGGAAATGAAGGCGGCCATGGCCAAGGACAAGGCTCGCCTCACCTTCGGCCGCATAGCGGAATTCGGCCTGCTGGCCTTTTCAAGGCAACGCATCCGGCAGACCGTTGACTCCGGGGTCAACCTCGCCTGTCCCACGTGTTCGGGATCGGGGCGGATCCGTTCCCCTTCCGCCCTGGCCATGTCGGCCTTGAGGCGGGTTCGGGAGCGCCTGGCAACCCAGTCCAAGCCCGGCGCCTTCGTGGAAGTCGTGGTCCCCGTGCGGGTCGCCAACTTCCTCAACAACAGGAAACGGGCCGCGCTGGTGGGGCTGGAAAAGCACCACGGCGTGCTCGTTGACGTGACCGGCGACGCCGATGCACAGCCCGACGAGATTCGCGTGGACGTTCTGCCCGAAGTGCCGCCCGATCGAACGGCCATGATCCATTCCGAAGAGGAAACCGCCGAAGAGACGCCGGCTCCGCCGCCCCCTCCCCCTTCCGAGGAGATGGATCAGGAGCCCAAGGAACGCAGTGGCTTCAAGAGCTTTCTGAAGATGGTTCTGGGAATTGCCGACGCGCCCGAACAGACACCAGCGGCACCGGCGCCGTCTGCGGCTTCGAGACCCCCTGCCGCCAGGCCCGCCGACACCCGACCTGCGGCTCCGGCCCGACCGGCGGCCCCGGTTTCGCGTCCCCGCCCGTCGCCGGCGCGTCAGGCGCCTGCGCGGAAACCGGCGTCTTCGCGGCCCGCCGTGCAACGCGCCGCGCCGCAACGCGCCACAACGCCCCGGCCCGGGCCAAAGGATCCGGTCGAAGAAGACAAGAAGCCCGCTCCTTCCAGGTCGTCCCGCAGGCGAGGCAGTCGGGGACGTGGTCGGCGCAAACCCGCCGCAACCCAGGCCCAGCAAGAATCAACCCAGGCACAAAAGCCGGCACCCGAAGAGAGGCCGGTAGCCGACAAGGCGCCTCCCGCGGGAAACGGATCAACGACAAGGCCTTCGGGACAGGAACCCGGCCCGGACAAAAAGCCCGCTTCCGGATCGCGGTCCAGGCGTCGCCCAAGGCGGAAGCCCGCCGACGCCACCGCCGCACCCAAGCCGGCCGGCGTGGAGAAGCCAACCGCAGCAGAGCCCAAGCGCAGGGCGCCCTCCCGTTCCTCCGGCCGCAAGTCCCCCCCGAAGCCTCCCGCGGCCAAAGCCGGTGACAAGGGGGCGGAAGAGAAAAAGAGCACCACGGCCAAGCGCTCCAGGCGAAGGCGCCCGAGCCGCCCCCCGGCACCGAGAGGAAATGATGCTGGACCTAAGAAGCCTGATTGAAAACCTCGACGAATCGTCCGCCCGTCTCGCCACCCGGGGCGGTGATTTCAACCTCGAAGGCCTGGCCGACCTGTACCGACATCGCCGCGACACGGTGACCCGCCGTGACGAGCTTCGTCACGAACAGAAGCAGGTATCCTCCGGATTCAAGAAGCCCGGCGTCACCTCCGAGGAACGGGAAGCCATCCGGACCCGGTCCAGGGCTCTATCCGAAGAGATCGGCGGACTCGAGGCCGAGTCCCGCTCCCTGGACGAGTCCATCGAGGATATCCTTTTGGGCCTCCCCAACTTTCCCCACCGTTCCGTACCCGTCGGTGCCGACGAATCTGAAAATGTGGTGGTCCGCGTGGTGGGGGACCAACCGGCCTTCGATTTCGAACCCCGGCAGCACTGGGACATCGGCGAGACCTTGGGGATCCTGGACTTCGAAGGCGCCAGCCGCATCGCCGGTTCCCGCCAGGTGGTCTATCGGGATGCCGGTGCGCGCCTGGAACGGGCCCTCGCGTCCTTCATGCTGGACCTGCACACACAAGCCCACGGCTACCGTGAGGTTCTGACACCCTATATCGTCACCCCCGACTGCATGCAGGGCACGGGACAACTGCCAAAGTTCCGGGACGAGGCCTACGAAGCAACGGACGGGTTCTTCCTGATCCCCACGGCGGAAGTCCCCGTGACCAACCTGCACCGGGGCGAGGTCCTGGCGGCCGACCAGCTGCCCATTCGATACGTTGCCTATTCCTCCTGTTTCCGCCGCGAAGCCGGGTCCCATGGCAAGGATGTGAGGGGCATGACGCGTGTCCACCAGTTCCAGAAGGTCGAGATGGTCAAGTTCACAACGCCCGACACGGCCTACGAGGAACTGGAGCAACTGGTGGACAACGCCGAGGAGGTGCTCCGGCGTCTGGATCTGCCCTACCGGGTCGTGGAACTCTGCACCGGCGACCTGGGGTTCGGCGCGGCCAAATGCTACGACATCGAGGTCTGGCTCCCCGGCCAGGCCGCCTACCGGGAAATCTCGTCATGCAGCTGCTACGAGTCGTTCCAGGCACGTCGGGCCTCCATCCGGTACCGGCCCGCACCGGGCGAGAAACCGATCTTCGTCCACACGCTCAACGGGTCGGGACTCGCCATCGGGCGGACCATCATCGCCCTCCTGGAGAACGGACAGCGTGAAAACAGTACCGTGGCGATCCCCGAGGTATTGCGGCCCTACATGGGCGGCCTGGAATCCATCGAACCATAGCTTTTGAGTCCCTTGCCGTCGGGGGGTCCTTTCGTTACACTTTCTGGTAGTAACAAGGGGACGTTTCATGACCACCATGACCCGACTCTCAGCGACCCTGCTTCTGACCAGCGCATTCGCCTGGGCCTGCGGCGGCAACGGCGGCACCGTCTTGACCGACGTTCCGTGCGGCGAGGGCCATTGCCTCGACGTACAACAGGACTTTGATCCGGGACAGGACGAAGACACGCCTCCACAGGACTACGGTTTCGATATTTCCGATGACGACACCTTCGATGCACCGCCCGATATCGATGCCTGCCTTGGCGTGGGCTGCCCTGGCAAGTTCGGTTGCGAATGCAACGTGAACGGCGACTGCGAAAGCGGCTGGTGCGTGATCACCGATGCCGCACAGGGCATCCGCCGGTGCACCCAGGTCTGTTTCGAAGACTGCCCCTGCGACTGGGGCTGCCAGAACGTGGGCATGGTGGGCACCGATCCCCTGTTCCTGTGCATGCCCGTGGTGGAGACGCTGTGCAACCCCATCGGATGCCTGAAGAATGGCGACTGCGGGGTGGACAACCTCTGCGTCCTCATGGAGACCCAGCAGTTCTGCCTCCAGGCCTGTGGGTCGGGTCTCGAGGAATGCCCCGCCGGTTACGAGTGCGCTGAAACGGCGAACTGGGACGAATCCGAGATGTCGGAGCAGTGCATTCCCTTGAGCGGTCACTGCCTGTGCGCGCCCGATATGGACTACCTCGCCGACGTGGACCACTGCGGCAGTTGTGAAAACAAGTGCGTCTTCGACCATGGCTATGCCGACTGCCAGGATGGTCTTTGCAAGCTCACTGGCTGTGAAGAAGGATGGATCAACCTCAACGGCATCCCGGATGACGGTTGTGAATACAAGTGTTCCTTCAAGGGTCCGGACGATGCCCCCGACCCCCTGTACGAAGACGACAACTGTGACGGCATCGACGGAAACATCAGCGAAGCGGTCTTCGTGGACGGCGCCACGGGTGACGACGACAACCTCCTGGGCGACATTCTGCACCCTTTCAAGACCATCAATGCGGCCCTGGAATTCGCCGATGGCCACGACCCCAAAAAGGAGGTCTACGTCTCGAAGGGCCAGTATGCGGAGCAGATCCTGTTGTTGAACGGGGTCAGCCTGTACGGCGGCTATGACGCAGCCCAGGCCTGGAAGCGCAGCATCGAGGACCACAAGGCCATGGTGCTGTGGGACGGTCAGGAGCCGCAGGCCGTGCGGTCCGTCCTGGCTATCAACATCGTGGACACCACCTGTTTCGACGGTTTCTGGCTGAAGACCAGCAGCGCCGTCCAGTCCTCCGCTTCGTCCTACGGCGTCTATGTCTTTCATTCGTCCGCCGGCCTCGTCATTTCCAACAACCACCTGGAGGCAGGCAACGGCGCGGACGGAAAGGGCGGTTCCTATGGCCAGAACGGCGCCAATGGAAACGATGGCGGGAACGGATCAGGTTCCTTTGAGTACGGAGGCAACTCCATCTTTCCCCCATGCGCCGGTTGCAATGATTCCGATTTGAATGCGAACAACAAGCCCGGCCAGGGCGGCAACTCGATGTGCGGTATGTCCGGCGCCGCAGGCGGCAAGGGAGGCCCCTCCGAGAGTTCCGGCACGGCCGGAAGTTCGGCCACGAGCGGCGGTTCCGGTGGTCTTGCCGGCAGCAAGACCCATAAGGGAGGGTCCGGGGGGAACGGGAAGGACGGTCTGGCTGGCACGAACGGTGCCGGCGGCGGCGCGACTGGCTCGTTGAACCCGGCCGGGGGCTGGGTGCCTGAAAGTGGTGGAGACGGACTAGACGGCGAGCATGGGACCGGTGGCGGTGGCGGTGGCGGTGGCGGTGGCGATGGCAACTCATGGCCCTTCTCCTGCTGCCTGACCGCCGGAGGCGCCGGTGGAGGAGGCGGCGGCGGTGGATGCGGTGGATCGGGAGGCAAGGGAGGTGCGGGAGGTGGAAGTTCCTTCGCGATATTCGTCGTGGAGGCCAGCCCAACGATAACCCGAAACCACATCTTTTCAGGAAGCGGCGGCAACGGGGGCGTCGGAGGTCAGGGCGGTGACGCCGGTTCCGGCGGCGACGGCGGGATCGGCGGGTCCGAATCGGACGACAATGCGGGTGGTGGAGGCAACGGCGGCGACGCCGGCAACGGCGGCAGTGGTGGAAACGGTGGGGGCGGCGCGGGCGGTTCGACCTTCGGGATCTACATCCTGGGCGCCTCTTCCAACCCGGCCTGCAGTGAAAACCAGTTCCAGATCAACGGATTCACCGGCTCCGGCGGGCCTGGCGGCGGTGGTTCCGCCAACAAGGGGGCCAACGGGCTTTCCGGTACCATCTTCGGCGCCACGCCTTCCTGCGCGTCCCAGTAGCGGGTCCGGTTTCCCGTTTCAATGCAGTTCAGACCAAACCCTGCCGCGACCCACTTCCACTTTCAGTGGCACGTCCAGTTGCCAGGCGCCTTCCATGACCTCGGCCAGCAGGCCCGCCACCTCGTCCCCGAGACCCTCCCGGACTTCCAACACCAGTTCATCGTGCACCTGCAGCGCCATGCGGGCATCCAGGCCCTTTTCAAGGAGCTTTTCACGAAGTCGCACCATGGCCACCTTGATGATGTCCGCGGCGGTCCCCTGTATCGGCGTGTTGGTCGCCATGCGCTCGGCCGCCGTCCGACGGTTGTGGTTCGATGACGTCAGGTCTTCCAGGGGGCGCACCCGGCCCGACAACGTTCGCACCACCCCTTCTTCCCGGGCCTGCTCGATGGTGTGGTCCAGGTATTCCCTCACACCGGGAAACGCCTTGAAATAGTCGTCGATGAAACGTTGCGCTTCGCCCCTGGACAGACCCATGTCGCCACTCAGCCTGAAGGCACCCATGCCATAGAGCAGACCGAAGTTGATGGCCTTGGCCGCCCGCCTCTGTTCCGGCGTGACCTCCGATTCCTCGCAATGAAAAAGACGAGCCGACGTCCAGGCATGGATGTCCCGACCTTCACAAAAGGCCTGGATCAGGGATTCGTCACCGGACAGGTGGGCCAGCACCCGCAGCTCGATCTGGGAATAGTCGGCCGACACGAACTCGTACCCTTCCCTGCTGACAAAGGTCCCCCGAATCCGACGACCTTCTTCCGTCCGGATGGGGATGTTCTGCAGGTTCGGGTCCGAGGATGACAGGCGCCCGGTGGCCGTCACGGTCTGGTTGAACGACGTGTGCACACGACCCGTTTCCTCGTTGATGAGCGAGGCCAGGGCGTCGACATAGGTGGACTTGAGCTTGGCAAGGCTCCGGAACTCAAGGATCAGTTCCGGTATGCGGATGTCGGGCCGCTGCGCTGCCAGCGCCTCCAGGACGGATACGTTGGTGGAAGGACCGGTCTTTGTCTTCTTGATCACCGGCAGACCCATTCTTCCGAACAGCACGTGCGCCAGTTGTTTCGGTGACTGCGGGTTGAAGGGCATGCCCGCTTCGCGAATGATTTCACCTTCCAGTCTCTGCAGGTCCCTGCCGAACTGCACGGACATCACCCGCAGGGCGTCCCGGTCCGCCCTCACGCCGGTGGTTTCCATCTCGGACAGGACCCGGGACACGGGTATCTCCAGCTCGTACAGCAGTTCGCCCAGGTCCCCTTCTTCTATCTTTTCCTGCTGTATCCCCCGCATCCTGAAGGCTGCCGATGCCCGCAGTGCCAAGGCCTGGGCGCCGAACTCGTCCTGTCCGGGCAACGTCTCGTGCAACAGTTCGAGGGCCATGGAATCCATGGTAGGCGATTCCTTGTCGGGACGAAGCAGGTAGTCCGCCAGTACCGGTTCCATGGCGGGCAGGGGAAGATCGATGGCCCTGGCGGCGAACAGTTGGTGGATTTCCTTGTAGTGGGCCACGCACGGCGAAACACGGGACAGCCATTCCGCCATGGACCCCACCAGGCCATGGGACGCCTCGGCGGGTCGGATCACCAGAACCTTCCCGGGCGACAGCGCCAGGGCCAGTCCCCTGCAGTCCGGTCGCACGGGGTTCCTGGAACCAAACGCTCCGATCAGGGTCACGTCCCGCCCATCGGTTTCCCGGGACAGCGCCACGAGCCGCTCCTCGTCGGAAACCTCTTCGACCTGGACCTCCTGTGACTCCACCGTCACCTCCTCCCGGGGGGCCATTTCCTCCAGGAGCGATCCGAACTCCAGCTCGGTCAGCAGGCGCACCAGTTCATCGCCGGCAGGTGGTGCAGGCCGCAGGTCCTCGCAGGTCCGATCCAGGGGCACATCGTTCTTCAGGGTTACCAGGTCCCGGGACAGGAAGGCGTCCGACCGCCCCTCTTCCAGGGATTTCTTCTTCTTCGGCGTCAGGTCGTCCAGGTGCTCGAAGATGTCCTCCAGGGGTCCATAGGCGTTGATGAGGTCCGCGGCCCCCTTGATGCCGATGCCCGACACGCCGGGAACGTTGTCCGACGAATCGCCCATGAGGGCCAGGAGGTCACGCACCCTCTCGGGCACCACCCCCATCTTTTCCACCACGCCGTCCCTGTCGTAGGTCTTGTTTTTCATCGGATCGAACACGGCGACACCCTCCGCCACCAGCTGGAGGAGGTCCTTGTCGCTGGATATCACCACCACGTCGAATCCACGGGCCCGCCCCAGGGCCGACAGCGTGGCAATGATGTCATCGGCCTCGAACCCCTTCTTCTCCAGCACGGGATAACCCATGGCCTCGGCCAGCCGCCGCGCATAAGGAAACTGCTGCGCCAGTTCTTCGGGCGACGGGGGTCTGTTGGCCTTGTAATCGGCATACATCTCGTTGCGGAACGTGATGCGCCCGGCGTCGAAGACCACGGCGCAGTGCTCCGGCTTTCGGTCACGGCTGAACTTGCGCAGCATGTTGGCCAGCCCGAACAGGGCATTGGTGTGCATTCCCCGGCTGTTGGTCAGCCCGCGGATGGCGTGGAAAGCGCGATGGATGAATCCGCTGGCATCCACCAGGTACACGGTTTTCTTTGAAGGCATGGTTGAATGTTCCCCTGGATCCCGCATCGATTATGCACTGGTAAGGATTGTGAGCCAAGGTACGCTCCGTCTGGGCTATAATGTTGCGGCCCGTTTCCCGGAGAACCTGTGGCGAAAACGGAAGACAAGGGATGCAGGATCGCTTGTTCCAACAGGAAGGCTCGTCACGACTACGAGATACTGGACGTGTTCGAAGCGGGGCTCGTCCTGGAAGGCAGCGAGGTCAAGTCCCTGCGCAATGGCGGCGGCGCCCTCACCGACGCCTACGCCGAGATCCGGGACGGTGAGGTCTTCATGGTCAACTCGCACATCGCGGGATATTCAAGCGCCTCCTACAACGACCATGAACCGAGACGCCCCCGGA
The DNA here is from genome assembly GCA_016784945.1 of Deltaproteobacteria bacterium. GTDB lineage: Bacteria > Myxococcota_A > UBA9042 > DTJE01 > DTJE01 > JADDHL01. Next base: position 26,046 of record JADHTP010000009.1, read on the forward strand.
AACTCCTGCTTCACGCCCGGGAGATCCGGAAACTGGACCACAAGGCCAGGGAGAAGGGATTCACCCTGGTTCCCCTGTCCATCTATTTCCTGCACGGACTGGCCAAGGTGGAACTGGCGCTGGCCAGGGGCCGCCGCAGCTACGACAAGCGGGACAGGATCATGAAACGGGACCTTTCGCGGGTCAGCGACGACTGACCGGAGGTCACAGGCGGAGAAGGCAATGCCCGGCCCTGTCAAGAAAGAACCCTTCCATGACGTCATCTACGACTGGAACGTGGTGGACGCCTTCAATACGCTGGAGAACAAGGAGGTCTCGCTCCTGGACGAAACGCTCCGCGACGGGCTTCAGTCATCCTACGTCGTGAATCCGTCCATCGAAGAGAAGATCGGCCTGGTCCGCATCATGGACAGCCTGGGCACCGACGCGGCGAACATCGGGTTGCCTGGCGCCGGTGAAAAGGCCACGAAGGACTGCATCGCCATTGTGCGTGCCATCGGCGACGAGAAAATGGATATCCATCCGGCGGTGGCGGCCAGGACCCACGAGGACGACATCCTCCCCGCGGTGGAAGTGGCACAGGCCACGGGCACTCCGGTGGAGGTGATGTCCTTCATCGGTTCCAGCCCCATTCGCATGCTGGCCGAGGAATGGAACCTGGAATCCATGCTGAAACGATCCAGGGACGCCATCACGCTGGCCCGCAAGGAGGGGCTGCCGGTGACCTTCGTGACCGAGGACACGACCCGGTCGCGGCCCGATATTCTCTACAAGCTGTTCAACAACGCCGTGGACGCCGGTGTTCAGCGTATCTGCCTGTGCGACACCACGGGCCATGCCACGCCCGACGGGATCCGCGTCCTCCTGCGGTTCGTTACGGACCTGTTCAAGGGGATGGGCGTGGACGTGGGCGTGGACTGGCACGGCCACAACGACCGGGGCATCGCCGTGGCCAACAGCCTGTTCGCCATACAGTGGGGCGCGGACCGCATCCACGGGTGTGCCCTGGGCGTGGGGGAACGGTCGGGGAACACCTGCATGGAACAACTCATCATGAACCTTCGCCTGGTGGGCGCCATCCGTCCGGATCGATCCCTGGAGAACCTCCTGGAATACTGCCGAAGCGCCTCGCGCATCCTCGAGCATCCCGTGCCCACCAATCTGCCGGTGGCAGGTCGCGATGCCTTCCGTACCCAGACGGGTGTCCACGCAGCCGCCATCGGCAAGGCCCAGGTCAAGGGCGACAGCTACCTGGCCGACCGTGTCTATTCCGGCGTTCCCGCCTCCATGTTCGGACTCAGCCAGGAAATCTGCGTGGGACCCATGAGCGGTGCGAGCAACGTGGAGAACGTCCTGTCCCGACTGGGCCGGGAAGCGACCAGGGAGGCCGTGGACAAGGTTCTGTCCTACGCCAAGACCCAGAACCATATCCTCACGGACGAAGAAGTGTTGTCCATCGTGGACGAGGGCTGATGCCTTGACCGGACGACCCGTTCGCATATCCATCAAGACCACGGGCTGCAAGGTCAACCAGGCCGATACGGCGGCCATGGTCCGATCCGTGGCCGATCTCCCCGTCGAATGGGTGGGCGCAGGGTCTGACTCGGACATCGCCGTGATCAACGCCTGCACCGTGACCCGCGCCGCCGAGCGGGACGGTCGCAACGCGGTCTATCGGGCCACCCGGTCCGGGGACGGGCCCGTGTTGCTGACCGGCTGCATGGCCGTTCGCCTGGAAAGGCAGGGAGACGTGCCGGATTTCGACGACCGGGTGGAGTTGGCCCCGTCCATCGGTGACCAGCCGGCCTTCGTTCGGCGCCTGAGGGAGGCTGTTCACGTCCGGATGGCCCAAAGGGACCGTGAATCCCCTCCTGAGGCCCCGCCCAGGGGCAAGCCGGCCGGGTCACGCACGCGCCCCATCATCAAGGTGCAGGACGGCTGCAATCACGCATGTTCCTACTGCATCGTTCCCACGGTTCGCGGTTCCTCCGTCAGCGTCCCTGTTTCCCGGGTTGCCGAGGAAGTGGACCGCGCCAGGGCTTCCGGCGCTTCCGAGCTGGTGCTGGCCGGGGTGGACCTGTCGAGCTGGGGACGGGATCTGGATGGCGACCGGTCGCTTTTCCACCTCCTCGAGGGGCTGCTGGCGCGAAAATGCGGCGCCCGCTTCCGCCTGTCGTCACTGGAGCCCGACGGCCTCGTGGAGTCCCTGTTGTCCCTGGTGGCGGACTCACGGGACCTGTGTCCCCATTTCCACGTTCCCCTCCAGTCGGGAAGCGACCGGATCCTGGGCCTCATGTCCCGGCCCTATGACGCCGCCGGTTTTGCATCCCACGTGGAGCGGGCGCACAAGAGGATTCCCGGCCTTGTCATGGGCCTCGACGTGATCTGCGGTTTCCCCGGCGAAACGGACAGTGACTTCGAAGCCACCCGGTCGTTCCTGGAGGGCCTGGCGTTCACCTACCTGCACGTCTTCCCCTATTCACCGCGCCCCGGGACCACAGCCGGCCTGCTCACGGACGACGTCCCGCACGCGATCAAGGCCGAACGATGCCGGATTCTTCGTA
>JADHTP010000211.1 GCA_016784945.1 Deltaproteobacteria bacterium
GTTTCCTGAAAAAACGGTACTATCAGGAGCTCGATCTGAAGGTTGTCGCCATGAACGGGTATGATTCGCGCCGCTTTGCTGATGAATATTCCTCAGCACATCCGAGCATATGAACATCCTGGGCCTGCTCATGGCCGGCCTCCTGAACCAGACCATGTCCCTGGAAAACAACGCGCGAAGGGCCGGTGGGATGAAAGGCGACGTGTTCGTGAAGGCAGGGGGAATGGGCGTGAGCCTGCGCTTCGACGGCCAGGGGATCATCATCATGAAGGGACCCACGAAACGACCGCGCGCCCGGGTCGGCGGGGCCATGGAAGACCTGCTGTCCATGGTCACCGGCGGCGGTCTCGTTGGCCCCGTGCTGTCGGGCAAGGTGCGCATCGGGGGGAACCCGTTCTTCCTCCTGAAGATGCTCCCCCTCATCCAGGCGTCGTGAAACCGGGAGGTGCCCGTTGAAACAGTTCCTGATCGACCTGCTGGGAGCCGACGGCGTGCTGGACACCGCGGCGGACCTGGCACCCTACCGGGAGGATTTTACCGAAATCGCCCCATCGGACCCGGACCTGGTGGCCTTCGTGACCACCACGGAACAGGTGCAGGCCATCCTGGTGAAGGCGACCGAGACGCGGACCCCCGTGATACCGGCGGTCTACCGGACCAATATCGGCGGTCTGTGCATGGCGGGCGAGGGCGGGGGCCTGATCCTGGATTTGACGCGCATGAACCGGATCCACGAGGTGAACGTGGACGACATGTACGCGGTCATCGAACCCGGCGTGACCCAGCGGATTATGAAGGATTACCTGGTGGAGCACGACCTGCCCCTGACTTTGGGCTACTCCCTGGCGCCCCCCGACACGTCCATCTTCGCCAACGCCCTGCTGGGCGGGCTGACCAACCGGTCGCTCAAGTACGGCGATCAGTCCCAGAGCATTTCGGGCCTGGAGGCGGTGATGGCGGACGGTTCGCTGGTCCGCACCGGCGCCTGGGCCGTGGATGGGATCTCGCCCTACGGCCGGGTGCCCCTGCCCGACCTCACGGGGCTCTTCGTGGCCTTCCAGGGGACCACGGGCATCGCCACCCGTATGGCCTTCCAGCTGTGGCCGTTGCACCCCATTAACCGGCGCCTTTTCTTCCTGACCTACAACCCCACCGCCACCTACGAAGTGGTGATGCGTTTGTGCAAAAAAGAGGTCTGCGACGACATCGGCGGCCTGTCCTGGCCTTCCGCCAAGATGATGATGGGCGTCCAGCGCCCCCACCCGGTGCCCGACGAGGGCGAACCCGTCTTTTTCCTGTACCTGGACGTGACCGCCGAGATCCCGGAGGAGATGGCGGTAAAGACCAGCATCATCCAGTCGGTCATCGACGAGGTCAGCGCCATGGGAGAGGAGTTCGTGGGACCGCTGGACATCGAAACGCTGGTCAAGGTGAATCCCGCCATGGAGGCCTTCGCACAATTCCCCACGGACCTGGAGTTCCTCACGAACCACGGTGGGGGCGGCCTGTCCTGGATCGGGACCTATGGCCCCATTTCGCGTTTCGCCAGGGGAGCGGAGGTCTGCACGGAAATCATGGTACGCCACGGGTTCCCGCCGGTCATCGTGAGCCGGCCCATGCGTGGCGGGCACTTCGGGGTCCTGCGGTTCATCACCATCTTCGACAAGGGGGACGCAGCCGAAGTGGAGCGTGTCCGCGAGGTCAACCGTGAACTACTGGAGGCCCTGACCGGACTGGGTTTCCTGATGTACAAGACTCCCGTCTGGGCCTGGCGGGAGTTGAAGGACCGGATGGACCCGGGCATGCTGGACCTGACGAAACGTTGCAAGAAGATGATGGACCCGGCGGGGATCCTCAATCCGGGGAAGATGGATCTGTAGCGGTCAGGGTGATGGTGTACTGGGAAAGCTGCTCCTCACCGTCCACCGACACCACCTCGACGTAGTAGATGCCCTCTGGCAGTTCCGGGTGAACCAGCAGGGTGTCGCCCCCCGCACCCGGTCCCGAAGAATTGATCATGCCTATCCGGTTGACTCCCAACGCCGGCGTCGTGCCGCGCGGATACGTGTGCTATTCCCAACAGTTACACGCGACCCCCCTCTGGGGGGCGGCCCTACCAGAAGCTACAAGATCGCTGCAGTAGCTATGATACTGGGGCCTTCGGCCCGTGGAATCTTTGGTAACATCCGTGAATGAGGCAACACGATGGGTATTTCTACTTGACGCCGGGGAGCTCACTGCTGCGTTGTCCGCGAACAATCCGACCAGCTCGAAAAGATCTGTCGCTGCGTCCAAAAGCTTCTTCGACGCCTCGGACGATTTGACCAGCGAAAAACACCCCACGGCCTTCTTCGTCAGATACAGCTCGGCAAAACGACTATCCAATCCATCAAACAACTCTGGATGCTGCCTCTTCAGGTTCACCAGAAACTTGTGCGTTGTCCGCACCATGATGCCAAGATGCCCCAGCTTCTTCATGTCGGACCTGATGTGCACCGAGTCCAGACGCTGCTTGCGCGTGTCTATTCCGAATACCTCGGCAAGCTTTCCAGTGACCGTCTCGAACAGTACTCCGTCAAGCTCGTGCTCCAGCACGATACGTCGCAGGTTGTATGTCGTCTTGGGACAGAAGTACGCGGACGCGTCCGATGCGGCGGTTATGTCCAAAGCAAAATGCCAAGGTGGCCCGTTTTGTGGTCCTTCGTGAAGATCGTCAGGATCGCCTGTATGTGGTTGATATCATGACAGTATATCTACCACGCGGCACCGCTGATGTCAAGAAGAAATCGCACCTTTTTACAATTATTTCAGCGGTTTGCGCTGATCAGGACTTTTTACGAGGGCGTCAGACGATGAACGATCAACGATGCCCTACGGGCACACCTCCACGGGCGGCCAGGGATCATAGATGTCGCAGGACCCGCCCACGGTCACGCAGGGGTCGTCATCGCAGACACGGGCCATGTTTTCGGGGATTTCCTCTTCCCGCAGTTGCAGCAGCTGGCAGTTGGCCTGGGCCGGCGGATAGAAGGTTTCGCCGTCCGCCACCTTCATGTACAGCTCCTGGACGAACATGGTCCCGTCCCACTTGGCCAGTCCCGTGTCGGGGTCGGGCCCGATCCGTCCGCGAAGCACGTTGTTCCGCAACTCGAAATGGATGGGGCCGATGGTAAGCGCCAGGGTGAAGGGGAAGGTTTCGAACTGCAGGCCCTTGGCCTTGTCAGCGGCCATGCACCCGTTCACCGTGAACAGGAAGCCTTCGGGGCCATTGTCGATCTTGAGCTGCTTGGGGTCCTTGGTGTTGAGGGGCATGCCTTCCAGGGGGTCCCCGTCGGTGAGCACCACCACGAAACGTCCCGTGTCCCGGTCCACCTGGATGTCCGAAAAGAACTGCTGGGACAGGGGAATGGGGCTCGGCGGGCTGGGGAAGTCCGCAAAGAACAGGAACGGCCCTTCCACCACGTCCAGCGGTTCGGGCAGGACCTCCTTGCCGCAGGACTCCAGGTCGAAGCCACCGCCCACGATCTGGAAGTCGAAGAACCGGTCCACGTTGAGGGTGTGGCCCTCGTCGTCGGCCAGGTTGCCCGTGACCTCCAGCACCAGGGGGTCGCGCCAGGGTCCCAGGGCCCCTTCGGCCACGTCAACCCACGCTTCCTTCCGCCCGTCCTTGAGTGTGATGGTCACTTCGCCCGTGTTGAACAGCCCGTCGGGGGCGCACAGGCAACGGGACCGGTCGCTGCCCACGGTGTCGCCGTCGTTGTCGTAATAGAATGTGGTGCACTCCAGGGCGTCCTCTTCGTCGATGACGCCGTCGCAGTTCTCGTCCACGCCCGCGCCCGAACCCCGGGTGCAGGCCTCCGGGGCGTCCGGGTTTACCGCGGGATCGCTGTCGTTGCAGTCGCCCCCGGCCGTTTCGGTGAACAGGCCTTCAGATGCGCACAGGCACTGCCGGTGGCCCGTCTCGCCGTGGCCGTCCCCGTCCTTGTCGTAATAGAACCAGGTTCCCGTGCCGCAGATGTCGAGTTCCGGCGTGTCGCAGTCCCCGCCCAGGCTTTCGCAAACCTCCGGGACACCGGGATTGATGGCCGCGTCCTTGTCGTTGCAGTCCCCCGGTTCTTCGGCTGTGTGCTGTTCGAAGGAGTCCACCCGGCAGCGTGAATCGGCCTCCACGCCGAACCCGTCGCCGTCCGCGTCCCGATAGAAGACCGTACACTCCGTGCACCCGTCTTCGTCGGTCTTGCCGTCGCAATCGTCGTCCACGGCGTTGTCGCAGACCTCGTCGGCATCGGGGTGAACGAAATAGTCGCCGTCGTTGCAGTCGTCGCCCGAGGCGGCCGAAAACTCCAGGCTTCCGGCACACAGGCACTTGCTGTTGCCCGCGGCCCCTGCGCCGTCTCCGTCGTCATCGTGGAACAGGATGGTGCATCCCTGGGAGCCCACCTCGTCCACCCGGCCGTCACAGTTGTCGTCCACCAGGTTGCAGGCTTCCTCCGCTCCCGGGTTGACGCCCCCGTCCCCGTCGTCGCAGTCCCCGGCGCGTGCCGCCCGGTAGCCTCCCTGGGGCCCGGCCAGGCAGTTGGTGTCGCCGGCATCGCCGTAGGTGTCTCCGTCGGCGTCCAGATAGAAGGTGACGCATTCCTGGCAGCCCGCCTGGTCCGCCTGGGCCACGCAGGCATCGTCATCCCCGCAGGTCCCGGCGGTGGATTCCTCGTCCACGGACCCGTCGCAGTCGTCGTCGCGGGCGTTGCCGCAGATCTCCGGGGACCCCGGATTCACGGCGTGGTCGTTGTCGTCGCAGTCGCCCGGCTCCACGGCCCGGTGCTGACCGTCCTGTGACGCCAGGCACAGGCTGTCGTCCGACTTGCCGTAGCCGTCCCCGTCCTTGTCGCGATAGAATGGCGTGCAGTCCTGGCAGCCCTGTGCCCCGGTGTCGCCGTCGCAGTTGAGGTCCAGTGCACTGTCGCAGGGCTCCACCGCCCGCGGGTGGATCCCGCTGTCCTGGTCGCTGCAGTCGAAGGGACGGTGGCAGGGGCTGGTGGCAGGCGTGCACAGTTCGAGGATGGGCACGTCGAAGGGATTCCTTTCGGCCTCGATGTCGTAGAGAACCTCCTTGCCGGACCAGACGCGGATTTCCAGGGACTCCTCCCGCACCGGTTCCGAGAACCGCAGCACGATGGGTTCCCCGGCTTCGAAGTTGGGATTTTCGCCCGCCGCCATCCACACGTCGGGTGGCGGGTCGAACCCGCAACCGGCAGCTACCAGGGAAGTGAAAGCCAGCGACACCACCAGGGCCTTCATATCTGCTCTCCTTGCACGTTGGGTCTCAGACATCGCATCCGACCTCGTCCATCACGCCTCAGAACAGGAAGGTGAAGCGGTTCTCCACCAGGAAGCTCGTCACGGCGTTGCCGCTTTCGTCCTTCAGCGCGCCGCCCGGGAAGAGCACGGCGCTCTCCACGGTCCACAGAAAGTAGTCCTTGAACTTCCATTCCACCTGGATGTCCAGTTCCGTGCCGTAATACCGGGCCGGCTTGCCGCCGTGCCAGTTCACCGCGTCGTCGTCGATTTCCTTGCCGTCCTCGGACAGCAGGGTCATGACCGGGTCCACCACCGGTGCGGCGGCCCACGCGGCCAGCACGCCGAACCGGATGCCAACGGTGGGATGGGGGCGGTAGAGGACCTGGGGAAAGAACACGATTCCGTTGTGGAAACGGCCGTCTGTGGCCAGTTCCGTGAGAGGGAAGGAGTTCGTGCCCAGGTTCTTCAGGTTCCGGATGCCCACGGCCGCGGATCGCG
>JADHTP010000212.1 GCA_016784945.1 Deltaproteobacteria bacterium
AATTGCAGCCGGGAGGAACCGTGTTGGCATGGCTCGGCACCTCGATGAACTGTGCCGATCATTCTATCTCTTCAGGATCAATGATCAACAATCAACGACCAACGTCCCGCGCGCCTCAGTCCCCCGACGTTCCCAGGAGGCGGTGCCATACCTTGCGCATGGCCGCGGGAACGCTGTGCCTTGTTTTTGGGAAGACCTGGATGGCGGCGTCGTATCCCAGGCGTTTCAGGTCCTCGACCCGGCGGGTGGTGACCGATGCCTTGAACACGGGGTCCTGACCGCCGTGAAGGGCCCGGATGACGGGCAGGGCCTTTCCCTTGTGGGCCTTGGCGGGGACGAATTCCCTGGGCAGGTCACCGGCAATGGGGATCGATTTCCCCACCAGGTCAGGATATTGCGCCGCGATGACGAAGGACATCAACCCGCCCTGGGAAAAACCGGTCACCAGGGGCTTGCCAGCCGTGGGCCGGGTCCTGGCCAGGTGCTCGATCAGCCTCACCAGCCGGGCCGCCGATTCCCTGATGGAATCCAGTCTCACCTGGGGGTCCTTGGTGTGGCGGTGGCTGACGTACCACGAAAAGCCCTTGTAGTACTCGGTGGGCGCTTGCGGAAGGATGACCCGGGACTTGAACGGGAGGTCACGGACCTCGTCCCCGAAACGTTGAGGCCGGTCCCCGAGTCCGTGGATGGTCACGATGAGGGGCAGGGTGTCCGCCGCGATGGCCCCGCCCGTGAGGACCTCATGGTACTCCAGCAGGCCGGATGGTGGCTCGGGCGCCTTTGTCTGGGCCGCCAGGATCGCCGGGGCAATGACCAGTACCAGGGCCAGTGCCCGGCACGACGGGAAAGAAGCTTTCATGGTGCCGTCCCTTCAACAGCCGGATGGACGATTCTAACGCGACACGTCCTGATATAGAATCGCCGGCGTGACGACAACGAGTCAATCCGCCGTGAATCCGCCGGTCGCGCGCCTTGTTGTTGGCCGCGGCCTGTTACCAGCCTGCCGGAGGAGTCCCCCGATGACCGACGTGGATCCGGGCGGCCCGGCCCGGCACTGGAACCTCGACCCGGCCGTGACGTTCCTGAATCACGGCTCCTTCGGGGCCTGCCCGACGCCGGTGCTGCGGGCCCAGCAGGCACTGCGGGAAAGGATGGAGCGGGAGCCGGTGCGCTTCTTCGTCCGGGAACTGGAGGAATCGGCTTTCCGGGCGCGGGAGGCGCTGGGGGCCTTCATCGGTGCGGACCCGGAGGACCTGGCCTTTGTGCCCAATGCCACGGCCGGGGTGAACGCGGTCCTGCGGTCGCTGACGTTGTTGGACGGCGACGAATTACTGGTCACGGACCACGAGTATGCCGCCTGCAGGAACGCCATGGATTTCGCCGCCATCCTGTCCGGTGCCCGGGTGGTGGCCGTGCCCGGGCCCTCCAGGACGTCCTGAAACAGGGTCAGCTTGATGGTCTGTAGTCAATGGTTAATGGTCCATGGTCGATGGTCGATGGTCGATGGTTAGGGATCTCGGAATGGGATCTGGTATCTTGATCACCCATCGATCCCACCGATTGGCCTTCCCCTCCCGACTTGGGTAGAATCTTTGCACCGTGATTCCGGGAGGTCGTGTTGAATTCACGATTCGGTTCGGTCCTAGGCGCGTTCCTGGTTGTGGCGTGGAACCTGACGGCCTGTTCCTCGGGCGGGGGTGACCCCGACGTCATGGATCCCGGAACCGGAAAAGATATCCCTGTAACCGATGAAGAAGTGCCGTCGGACCCCGGAACGGACGGGGTCTCCATGGGCGATGGCGCCGATGGAATCGACGACCCTGGTGGCGATACCGGCAAGGACGTGACAGGTGATGAAGGGACCACCCACCCCGGTTTCAAGGCTGTCGACCTCGCCGACGTGGGTACGGTGCGGTCCATGTGGGCTTCCCAGGAAGCGGGCATCTGGGCCGTGGGCGATGGCGGCCTGATCCTCCGATACAACGGTCTCGACTTCGTGCCCGTGACGCTGGCCCCCTCCGACGTCGATCTGTTCGGCGTGGGCGGAGAAGGCGCCACGGTGGTGGTGGTGGGGGCCGCCGGTACGGTCCTGCGTTACGACGGAACGGAGTGGACGGCACTCCAGCCGCCCGTTGATTCGGACCTGCATGGCGTCGGGGTGCTGGGTGCCGAGGACTTCTACGTGGTGGGCAAGGGTGGCGTGATCCTCCGCTACAAGGACGGCCAGTGGAACCAGGAAGGGGTCGGCGTCAGTCATGACCTCTATGGCGCCTATGCCTCCAAGGTGGGCGGCGTCTATGCCGTCGGGGCCTACGGGACCCTGGTGGAACTGAAGGGCACCGTCTGGATCCAGTCCCAGATCGGCGGGCCGGCATCCACCCTGCGGTCCATCTGGCGCGCCCCGGACGGTCGCATGTTCGCCGTGGGTACCCTGGGCACGGTGACGGTATTCGACGGTGTGTCCTGGAAGATCCAGGTGACCAACGACACCTATGTCCCGGCGAGGGACCTGTATGGAGTGCAGGGCTTTTCGGGGGAGGAGGTGTACGCCGTCGGCGATCAGGGCGCCATCCTGAAATACAACGGAAAGAAGTGGACGCTCATGACCATCGCCGGCCCCTACAACGTGTTTTCGGATTTCCGCGGTGTGGCGGGCCTGTTGAATCCCGACGGGTCCCGAACCCTGTTCGCGGCCGGCACGGAGTCCCACGCCGTCCGGTTGGAGGACAAGGCGTGGGCCGACCAGCAGTTGGGTGTCACCGGGGACCTTTCCGGGGCCTGGGTGCGCGGGGACGGGACCCTGGTGGCCGTGGGGTCCCATGGTCTCGTCGTCACCTACGCGGCCGGCCGGTCGGGCACCCTGGACTCCGGGGTTACGGCCGATCTCCATGCGGTTGACGGCGGTTACGTGGCCGGGACCGGGGGAACGCTCCTGCGGCTGACCGCTGATGAAGTGGAGCCCATCGAGTCCGGCACACAGGAAGACCTGAACGACGTCTGGGCCGTTGACGGCGAGGCCCTGGTCGTGGGAGACGCCGGGACGTACCTGATGGTCCAGGGCACCGAGGCCCTTCAGGTCTCCGGTCTGCCCGGTTTTTCCGTGAAAGCGGTGGTCCAGCCCTGGGCGGGCACCGTGGTGGTGGCCGGTGAAGCCGGCAAGATGTACGCGGACCAGGGCGAGGGCTTCAAGTCGGTGTTCACCGGCACGTTTTCCACAATGTGGGACCTCTGGGCCGGAACCGGCGAAGACGTCTTCTATGCCGTGGGTGATAACGGCGTGGTCCTGTCCTGTGACCTGAACCAGTGCCAGCGGGTGTACGAGGAGCCCGCCACTTTCCTCTATGGCATGGGAGGTTCCCGGGACAGCGCCGTCCTGGCCGTGGGCTGGGCCGGCACCGTGCTGGACCTCACCACGGGTGGGGAGGTCGCGGACCTGGATGCCGGGACCTTCCGCGTGTTCCGCGCCGTGGCGGGTGGAGGTCCCGACAACTCGCTGTTCCTGGTGGGCGCCAACGGGACGTTCTTTGTTTACACGCCTTGAGACCACGGGGGTTTCCGTGAGACGGCTCTTGTTGTTCGGTGTCTGCGTCCTCTGGACCGCGGGCGCCTGCGGTGGTTCCGGCGGCGACGACGGGACCGGGGACGGTTTCGATGCCGTGGAGACAGGCACCGGGGACCTGACCGACGTGGCCGATGACGGGATCGGCGACACGTCCGATTTCTCTGATGAGCCGGCCCTGGAAGACGTGGTGTTCGACATCCCGGAAGACGTGACGGGCGAAGTTCCCCCTATGCCGGCCTTCTGGGTCGAAATCGGGCTCTCCTTTCCCAAAGCCTACGTGTTCAAGGGCTTGTGGGGCGCCTCCTCCAAGGCCATGGTCGTGGTGGGGGCCGGTCCCCTGGCCTACGGATATGACGGAACCCAGTTCATCGACCTGACGCCCGCCGCGCCGCCTCCCATTCTCAACAGCGTCTGGGGATCGAGCCCCGAGGACCTCTGGATGGTGGGAATGAACGGGGGCATGTTGCACTACGAGGGCGGGTGGGGCGGCGAGAAATGCACCACGGACTACGAGTGCGGGTCTTCCGATCCCTGCGCCCAGGGTCAATGCGATGGCGGCGAATGCGTCCTGGTTCCCGCTCCCAAGCCGGGTTGTTGCGGGCACCCCTCCCTGGACACGGGTTTTGACGAAGGCAACCTGGCCGGGTTCGAGGTCGCCGACACCTACGAATCCGTGCCGGACAAGGGCGGCATCATCTGGAACGTGGTGTCCCACGTGGACGTTGCCACGGGTCAGCCGAGGTACACGAGCGAGGCCTGGTCGCTGTACTTCGGGATCTGGGACCAGCCGTGTTCCTTCGACCCCGATCAGCACTGTCCCTTCTTCGAGAACGGCCAGATCGTGGGGGCCACGGCCACCAGCCCGAGCATGACGATTCCGGCCGCGCAGTCGGCCACCCTGGACTTCCAGGTGTTCATCGATTCCGAGTCCTCGTCGTCCTACGACAAGCTGACCGTCAAGGTGGTCAAGGCGGGCGGGGCGGCGGTGACCATCTGGGAAAAAGCCGAGGTGGGAGGTTCCACGGGCTATCAGTTCGTGCCCGCCACGGCGGACCTCTCGGAATTCATGGGCCAGACCGTGAAGATCCAGTTCCACTTCGACTCGGTGGACTCGCAGATCAACAACGGCGAAGGCGTCTACGTCGACGACGTGACGGTCACCACGGTCTGCGGAGACGTGGCTCAACCCACTTCGTTCCCCACCCTGTTCGGGGTGTCGGGCACGGCGCCGGACAACGTGTTCGCCGTGGGGGGCAGCGGCGCCATCGTCCACTACGACGGCAAGTCCTGGACACCCATGGGCGTCTGGGGACTGGCCGCCCTGTACGGCCTGTGCAGCGACCCGGAAAGCGGCCTGTGGGCCGTGGGCAATGGCGGCACGGTGATCCGCATGGTGGACGGCGTCTTCGTCCAGGTCCCGTCGGGGACCGACGCCAACCTGCTGGCCTGCGAACCGGGGATGCTGGCCGTGGGAACCGGGGGCGCGGCCCTCAAGGGGGACGCAACCGGTGTCCAATCCCTGGGGCAGGTGGCGTTCCAGGACCTTGAGGGGCTCACTTCCCTCCCCGACGGTCACCAGTATGCCGTTGGGGCCGACGGTACGGTGGTGGAGTTCTTCGAGGGGAAGACGACCACCCTGATCGTGGGTGACGGCGTGGACCTGCATGCCGTGTACGCAGCGGCGCCAAAAGCCATCTGGGCGGTGGGCGAGGCCGGTACGGTGGTGCGATACAACGGTGTGGTCTGGGTGAGCGAGAATACCCTGGCGGCCCAGCCCCTGCTGGGTGTGCACGGCGCGCCGTCGGGCAAGATCATGGCCGTGGGCGGCGCCGGAGTCGCCGTGACACGGATTGACGGTGAGTGGATCGTGAAGGACACGGGCGCGGGGGTCGATCTCTACGCCGTGCACTACCTGTCCGAAGACGAAGCCTGGCTCGTGGGTGCGGACGGGGCCATCGTCCACGTGGAAGGCGACACGTTCACGCCGCTGGAAGAAAGCCCAACCAATCGGCACCTGTACGCCCTGGCCCTGGGCCCCGACGGCCGACTGTATGCATCGGGGCTCGGTGTCATCCTGGCCCTGGAAGGGGACGAATGGCGCAACGTGTTCGCCTCCTCGGACGTGGACATGAGGGCGGTGTTCGCCCTGGATGAACAGAATGTATTCGCCGTGGGCAAGAGCGGCACCATCCTGCGCTACGACGGCAAGAACTGGGCAAGGGAGCCCATCG
>JADHTP010000213.1 GCA_016784945.1 Deltaproteobacteria bacterium
CACCGCCGGAAGGTCCACCACGGCCAGGTCCAGGTCCGCGGCGTCCACCAGGGTATCCTGTGACCGGATCAGGGCGACCGAAGAGGCGGCGGCCGGATCCAGGCCCAGGTTCACCACCGTGGCGGACACGGTCACCAGCCCACCCGGGTAGATGATGGCGGGGGACTCCACCACGTGGACGGGCATGAGGTCCGCGCCCTCACCGGGCTCCAGCACCTTCAGGTCCAGGGTGTAGTGGGCCTGGTTGCCCACGGACTTCGGGAACACGCGGACCCGGTAGAGACCTCCTTCCTCCACGATGAACACGGCAGCCTTGTCCTGGTCGCCGGTGGTGTCGGCCCGGTCGAGCAACGTTCCGTCGGGATCCAGGATGTCCAGGTCCAGGTCGTAGGGCCTGGGCGCCAGGAACAGAGGGCTCGTCAGCATGATGGTCGCCACCAGGGACTGTCCCGGCTGCACCTGGACCGCGTACCAGTCCTCGCCGCCGCACAGTCCCAGGCCCTCGGTGAGGACCGCATCCAGTTCAACGGCCTGCTTCGATTCGTTGTTGGGCTCCAGTTCGTCTTCGTGGCACCCGCCCTGGGGGTCCAGCACCGTGATGGGGTTGGTGGAAACCAGGAGCTGGTTGCCCTTGTTCTTGTCGGCCGTGAGGTTCCCTTCCGCGTCCCCGATCACACCCACGTAGTACTGTCCGATGTCGTGGGGCAGCGAGATGGGTACGGGAATCTTCTCCACCCGCTCCACTTTCACCGAGGGGACCACCTGATCCAGGGCCACCTTGGCGATGACGATGTCCTTGCCCGAGTTCGCCTCCCCGATGTTCACCGTCACGTCCTCCGAAAGGACCACGTAGTTGGTGAAGGCGCCCGATGCCGTGGAGCCGATGTTGGTCATGTCGTAGGCGACCTTGATCTCCTTGCCGGCATCCACCACGGCCGGGTGGACCACCAGGTCGGCCAGACCCACGTCGACGAAGGCATCCTCGTAGACGTGCAGGACCTGCTCGTCCAGCAGCCAGTTGTTGGTTTCGTCCAGTTCGTCCAGGACCCCGTCCACGTCCAGCACCACGCTGAAGTAGTAGTCATCGGGCTTCAGCAGGTTCGGCATGGGCACCACGTAGGTCAGGGTCGATTCGCCACCCGGAGGCAGGGAGGCAGCCACCTGGGTCCCCACCTTGGTGTCGTAGTTGGGGTTGAGACCGGGCTCGTCGGAAACGAAGAAGGCGATGGGGATCGCCGGGCTCGGCTTGTTCCCGGGATTGGACACATGGGACACCACCTTGACGCTGCCGCCTTTGTAGGTGTCGTGGGGGCTCACCTCGATGGCGTCGAGGGACAGATCGTAGCCCAGGAGCACTTCTTCCACCACATCGAAGACCCAGGGCGAGACCGCCATGTTGTTGGACTCGCTGTCCTCCGCCACCGAGTTGGTCAGGTCGACCCTGGCGATGGCGTAATACTGGCCGATGGCCATGGTGACGGGTACCTTGAGGAGGCCCGAGATGCCAATGGACTTCCCGGCATCGAGGCTGAAGATCATGTCCGAGTCTTCCGACGTCAACCGGATGTCGTCCTCGGAGAGATCCGTGTCCACCGAACCGTACACGGCATACCGGAAATTCTTGGCCTCGGCCTGCCCCTGGTTGACCAGATCAATGGCGTAACTGACCGATTTCCCAGGATACACGGTGGTCCCCTGGAAGAAGTCGGGCGGCGTCACCGTGAGGTCGGCCTTGAACTTGGCGGTTTCGGACACGGTGATCAGGCTCGTGGCCTGCTCCACGTTGTTGTCCTCGTCGCTTTCGGTCACCACGTCGTCGGGATCGGCTATCACGAACAGGAAATAGGAGCCTTCCGGCGTGTCGGGGGGAAGGGGGGCCGCCTCGTCCACGTAGGAGACCTTGACCTCCTTGTAGCGACCATCATCCATGCCGTCCAGGGTGATTTCCTTCAGAACCAGGTCCTTGTCCTCCTGGTACAACTCGTCCTTGGAAAGCGCCACCAGCAGTTTGAACGGATCCTCGATGAGGTCGCCCTTGTTGAAGAGGGAGAAGGTCATGAGGACCACGTCCCCCGGGGCCACCTCGATGGCGGAGGTGATCTTGACCTGGGACAGGTCGAGATCCGCGCTGTCGAGCACGAGGACCTGAACCGAGTCCTTGGCGGTCTCACCGGTGGCCTTGCAGGTGACCTGGAACTCGATGGTGAACAGGCCCAGGGTGTGGAAGATGAAGTCACCGGGGTTCTTCTTGGTGGAATAGGTGCCCGGTCCGAAGGTCCACAGGTACTCGGAATCGGCCGGGGCGCATCCCTTGACATCGCTTTCCAGGTGTACCGTGAGGGGCGCGTTGCCCTTGAGCTTGTCGATGAGAATGGTCGCCGTCAGGACCCCCTGGTCCACGTCCTTCTGGACCCCGGGGTCCGCCTGAATGTCCCCGGCATCCGGGTTCTGGATCACATCCAGGTCCGACGGCCCGCCACCGCAAGCGACCGGGGACAGGGCCAGGATGCCCGCCGAAAGCAGGCCCAGGAGCCTGGCTGACGACCGTTTCAGGGGGGCGGAACCGAGGTGGATGAAATGGGGCACGATGGGTTGCTCCATTGGCCTGAGAAAACGATGTTTTGTAACGGAATCCGTGACTTCTGTCAACCCGACGGGGCCTGGCTGGCCGACCGCCGCATCCGTCCATTCACAAGACATATCACGCGGTTAGGTTTCTATTTGGTCACCGGTCTCCCAGTTGGTACAATCTTCAGTGGACATGGAGGAATGCGCCATGCGGACGATGGCTGCCTTGGGAATTTCGCTGCTGTTTGTGGTCATGTCACTCCTGCCAGGGTGCGGGAGAGGCAAGGCCCACGACGATCCGGCTCACGGATGCACGGTGAACTGCGCGACGTCAAAAATATCGTTCTTCGGACCAAACCCCGCCCAGTTCAACCACTCCCTGGACGTGGAGGGCGGAGTCCTGGTCCCGGATGCCATCGGTGGCGACGGCGGGAAGGACACGGTGGATCCCGGCATCATACCCATTGATTTTTAAAATGATTACGCCATTCACCGCATGAACAGCAGCACCTGCAACGCCTTCAATACCAGGACATTTCTGTTTCTGCTTTTACTGGGCGCCATCGCCGCGGGCGGGTGCAAGAGGCAGAAACCCGACCGGACCACGGTACGGGGGACATTCGCCCTCTACATGGGCATCTCGACCCAGGGCAATTACCAGGCCCTCTTCCCTCTGCTGGTGAGCCGGTTGCGGGACAAGATCGCCATGGCCCACGGGAACATCCGTCAATGCGTTGGCCTCATTCAGGACCATTTTCCACCCGCACTCAAGGCCCAGGCCCTGGAAAGCCTGGGCCCGCCCGGCGTAAGGGTGGCGAAAACGCCGGACCAGCACCTGGCTGTCCTGATGGACGCGGCGGGCCGCCCGGCGTTGGATATCCGGGAGCGGCTGACGTCCAAGATCAAGCGCATCCGGCAGGTCATGGCCGGCACCTACGAAGTGACCACGGTCTCCGGGGCGAGGCTCCGTTTCGTGAGGAAAGGCGACGGGCGTTTCTACCTGGTGCCCACGGACCGGGACGTCCGCCTGATACACCAGCAATACCTGCTGTCCATGGAACGCCTGGATGCCACGAAGAAAACGGTCAAGACCCTTGGCTTCAACAAATAGAAGACACACCAGTCGGGTCTGGATGCTCCTGCTGGCACTGGTCAGTGCCCAGGCCTGCACCGCCGCGATCAAGGAAACGAGGCTGGTCCCCGATCTGCCCGTCGAAACCCTGGCACCCCCGCCGGAGCACCCGGTGACCGATGACGTGGACCGGACGGTTTCGTCGGACCCCACGATGCGACGCCTGTCCTTCATTTCGACCCGCGCGAGGCCAGTGACACTCCACTACCGGCAGCGATCCCAGTCGGTCGGCACGCCCACGAAAGGCCGCCTCGAAAACGGCCGGTGCCTCCCTTCGCGAGGCCCGGGATTCGTGGTCTTCAGCAAGAACCGATGCGGTACCGACGAGTCCGCGGTGCTGCTCATGTTCGCCATCCAGGAAGTGATGGAAGGGTACCCGGGCAGCCCGCCGGTGGTCATCGGGAGCCTGTCCCGGCCCGAGGGCGGACGTCTGAAGCCGCACCGTTCCCACTGCTCGGGAAGGGACGTGGACGTCGGGTTCTTTGCATCGGACGGGAGGCGTCTGCAGCACTTCGCGGACCTTGGCGCCCACGGGATCGACTATGACAAGTCCTTCTACATGATGGCCAGTCTCATGGCCACGGGCCGGGTGATGTACATCTTCGTCAACTATTCTCTGCAACCCCACCTGTACGAGGCGGCTCGGCGGATGGGCTACGACGAAGAGCAACTGAAGTACATCATGCAGTATCCCCGCCCGCGTGGCGAGAAGGCAGGCATCATCCGTCACGCCCGCGGCCACAAGCGCCACTTCCACGTGCGGTTCGCCTGCCCCGATGGCAACGCGACCTGCGTGGATTGAGAATCGCCCATCGCCTGTCGCCGGTCGGGCACACGCAAATGGTATGATCCGAAACAGGATTCTCGATCCGGTAGGGCCCCATGGTCAGAAAAGTCCCGGTATCCATGGTCCTGTTGTTGCTCGCAGGCTGCGGCGCGGACAGCGGCGTACCTGGGGACGTGCCCGACGAAAAGGGACTCGACCTCATCCACATATTCGACCAGGGGGGACCTCCTCTGGACGCGGATCCGGGATACGAGGCGGGTTTCGACACACCCGGGGACACGGCCGATCAGGGACCTTCCGTGGGCCAGAAGGGCTGGCCCTGCACCCACCACTCAGGCTGCCAGAGCGGTCATTGCGCCGAAACGCCGGCGGGCCTTCGCTGCACAGTGACCTGCGGAACGGACATGGACTGCGACAGCGGACTGGTCTGCGGCCCGGCCACCCTCCAGGATTCCGTCTTCTTCTGCCTACATCCGGCCCCGCACCGGTGTCAGCCCTGCCTGGACTCGGGCACGTGCCGGGTTTACCACCTGCTGGAAGAGGCGGTGATGAACTGCGTGGACATGGGGGGCTTCGGACGGTGCCTGCAACCCTGCCAGGGCGCCAACGAGTGTCCTTCGGACCACGAGTGCGGGCCGGTTGGTGACACGCTGGGCCCCGATTACTGTCTCCCCCAGTCCGGGGAATGCACCTGCTCGGCCCTGGCCCAGGATATCCATCTTCCCGGTTTCTGCACCCTGACCAACGACCTTGGGACCTGTTTCGGCACATTCCACTGCGGCGAAGACGGGGCGTCCGCCTGCGCCGGTTCGGAACCCGAACCCGACCTGTGCAACGGCCAGGACGATGACTGCGACTCCGAAACGGACGAGGCCCACGAGGCCCAGGTCTGCCACTGGGAGAACAGCTACGGGTCCTGCCAGGGCAGCACGGCCTGCGTGGAAGGCGCCGTCGAATGTCAGGCCATGGAACCGGCCCCCGAGGCTTGCAACAGCGAAGACGACGACTGCAACGGCCAGACCGACGAGGGATTCCCGAACCAGGACAAGGACGAACTCGCGGACTGCGTGGACCCGGACCTGGACGGCGACGGCACGTTGAACGGTGAGGACAACTGCCCCGAATTCCCGAACCCGGACCAGGCGAACACGGACGGCGATGAACAGGGGGACCTCTGCGACCTGGACGACGACGGGGACGGTGTGTTCGACGCCAAGGACAACTGCCCACTGGTGGTGAATGCGGACCAGGCCGATGCCGACGACAACGGGGTGGGGGACG
>JADHTP010000214.1 GCA_016784945.1 Deltaproteobacteria bacterium
GCCGCAGGAACCGGTGTTGGAGATGTTGATGTCCCTCAGCGTCTCCTCGTTGACCTGTCCGAAGTCCACCTGGGCGGGAGTGGACAGCTTGGGATTGCAGTCCTTGGTGGCAAAGCTGATGGTCATGTCCTGCTGGACCGCGTCCTTGGCGTTGTTTTCGATGGTCAGCACGGCGCTGCGCGGAAGGGGGTCGTCGAAGCGCTTGAACACGACCTGGAAGGCCTGGACCTCGGGGATGGTGTCCGTGCCCTCGTTGGTGGGCGCCACGTAGGCAGGCAGGGCCGGTGCGTTCCGGAGATAGAAACCCATGTTCTCCGGGTCGCCGCCTTCGGCATCGTTGACGGGCGTGTAGGCCAGGTCCAGGGTTTTCAGTTCCAGGTTCTTGCCCTGCCCCGTGTTGTACACGGTGACGTTGAAGGTCCGGGTGCTGCCCACCGGGATGGAGCCGATGTCGACCTGGATGGCCCCCGACGACGGGTCAAAGGGGCTGCCGTCGATTTCAATTTCGATGTAGGCGAACCCGGTTACCTTGCCGCCGCCGCAGCCAAGGACGCCCACGGCGAGCAAGAGGATTCCAAAGAAAACGGCGATCACGACACGTCTGGCCATTGAGGTACCCCCGGATGGACCAAGAAAACAGACCGAAAGATTATCTTAATTACCTTATAGGGTGTCAAGGGAGCCGTTGATCGTAGGTCGTAAATCGTTCATCGTCTAGAACGCTCCAGTTGATCAACGACACTAGTGTCCTGTCTTTGGAAGTTCGTTGCAGAAGTCGTCGAGTCAATAGCGGGGCTGCCAAGGCACGGCGACGAAGGAATACTGGTGGTATTTTGAGGAGGCGTAACGCCGGCAGCGTCGTGAAGGGCCGACGAATCATGTGACGAAATAACGGGACGGGACACTAGTTCCCCCCGCTGATCTGCTCGAAGGCGGGGTTCACGTAGTCGTGGGTGATCTTGTGGCCGCCGGACTCGGTCTTGACGGGCAGGATGGTGGCGGTGGAATCCCACTCGATGTGGGCCACCTCCCACATGTCGCCCTTGATCAGGTTGATGTCCTCGTCCTTCAGGCTCACCTCGAGTTTCATCTCGCTGTAGATCCAGATTCTGACCGTGGGGAACGAGGCCCCGTACCCGTGGTCGTCCCAGTAGTGCACGCCCACCTTGTACACGCGGCCGTCCTTGGGAATGTCCAGGTTGATGTTCTCCGGCCCGGCCCCGTCGGTGTCGTCGCGGTCCAGGGATGGGTCGTCCTCCACGTTGGGGCTCATGCTCTCCCACCCGGGGACGGGGTTGTACCAGAAGCAGTCGTAGGTCAGGTCGAACCAGGGATCGGGCTTGCCGTCCAGGTCGATGTCCGGGCCCGTGGCGAAGGGATGGGTGAAGTGGATGTCCATGTCCGACCCGGCGTCAGGCCCCTCGTCGAAGGGGTCGGCGTCGGCCGGCGTGTCCCAGGTCAGCTCCACGTGGATGGCCTGGTCGGGCACCACCACCACCTTCTTGCAGGCGGTGGTGTTGCACTCGGGGTCGTTGCTGCAGAACTGGGCGTCGCACACGTCCAGGCAGTAGGTGTAGGTCCCCGCCACGTTCACTTCGTGGGTGGGGTCCGGGAAGTTGTAGGTCGGGACCAGGTTGAACTTGTTGTCGTCGGGCTGTTCCAGGCTCCACTGGTAGGACACGATGGCGCCGCTGGAAGCCTCGCTCTGGGACCCGTCCAGGTGCAGCAGGGTCTGGGGGGGGACTTCCTCACCCTCGGTGATCAGGATGACGGGCTGGGGACATTCCTCCAGCACGCCGAAGCAGATGGTCTGGATGGGCAGTTTCGCGTCGAAGGTGTTGTTGTCGATCTGGATGACGCCCTCGTCCTTGAGGGGCTTGCCGGTGACCGGGTCCAGGGGATTCTGCTGGTCCGGCGTGCACTGGACCGTGAACTGGACCGAGTCGTTCACGCCCACTTCGAGGGGATCGGCATTCGATGGCCTCACGCCTCCGGGGAGCTTGTCGTAGCCGAGGCTGAAGTCCAGGCTGGAGTCGAACCAGTCGGGGTGCTCGTCGTCTTTTCTCTGCAACACGATGTCCGAAATGATCAGGGGGCCGGTTCCGCAGGACTTGATTTCCACGTCGATCTTCGCGGTCTGCCCGATAAGCTCGCCGCCGAAGTCCACGGGGGAGGGCGTGACCTTGATGCAGGGGCCGCTGGTGTTGGCCAGCAGTTCGATGCGGCGACCGTCCAGTGCCTCTTCGTCGTTGGTGGCGAACACGAACAGGTCAGCCTGGGCCGGGTCACCGGAGTCCGGCGAGTACCGCGTCTGCCAGGTGACACTGGAGTTCGAGGGGATGACCAGTGCCGGATCGAAGAGGACCTTCTCGCTGGACAGGTCAGCCGTGTATTCCGTTTCCTCGGCGATGAGCGTGTAGTCCGTGTGGCCGGTGAAAATGAAGCCGTCGATGATCAGTTCGCAGGAACCGGTGTTGGAGATGTTGATGTCCCGCAGGGTCTCTTTCTGGACCTGGCCGAAGTCCACCTGGCTGGGTGCCGAGAGGCTGGGGTTGCAGTCCCTTGTCCCGAACGTGATGGTCAGGTTCTGCTTGTCCGAGTCCTTGGAGTTGTCGTTGAGCACGGTGACCACCGCGGACCGGGGAAGCACGTCGTCGAACCGCTTGAACACCACCTGGAAGGTCTCGAATTCCGGTACGGTGTCCGTGCCTTCGTTGGTGGGCGCCACCTCGGCGGGGAGTGACGGCAGGTTTCGCAGGTAGAAACCCATGTCTTCCGCCCCCGGACCCTCGTCCTGATTCTGGGGGCTGTAATCCATGACGATGTTGAGCAGGCCGAGGATCTTCCCTTGGCCGGTGTTGTAGACCGTGATGTTGAATGTCCGCGTGCTGCCGACGGGAATGGCGCCGATGTCCACTTTGACTTCGCCGGTGTGCGGGGCGAAAGGCTTGCCGTCGATCTCGATCTCGATGTCGGACAGGCCGGGCGATTTGCCGCCGCTGCAGCCCGGGGTTGCGAGGAGCATCCCGATCAGGGTGACTGCGGTTGCCATGAACAGGCGTTTCGTCATTTCCGTATCCTCGGAAGGAGCCATGAATCAAGCCCCAGAAGTATCGGTTTTATCCCTGGTCGAGTCAATTGATTACGGATTGCTGGACCATCGGCGAAACCGCAGGGCGTCTTCCCCCGGGCCCTTGTAGGGGCGACGCTCCCGAGTCGCCCACCTGACTATCGACTATTGACCCCAAATCCACCGCCTGCATCGCGATTCGACGACGGCTACGGCACTTTGGCTGCGTTAGCTTCACCAATTGGGTGCTCGACGTACATCCAGTACGCCTGCGCCCAAATCGGCTTGCTGCCTTGCCAAAGCACTCGTATCCGCCGTCTCTGACGCAGATTTGACGGTGGATTTGGGTTGACCATGGACTATGGACCTTCCAAAGCCACTATGGTACCCACAACCCATGACGATGGACGGACCGAGTCGCCGGACCCTCCTGGCGGGCGCACTGCTGGTGGCTCTTTGCGCCGCGGCGCCCTGGTGCGGCACCCTCGACCATCCCTTTCTGCATGACGACCGGTGGGCTGTCGTGGACAATCCCCTGGTGGACGGCGAAGTGGACCTGGCCTCCATCTTCACGTCCAACTCGTGGGGAAACCGGCCCGAATACCCCCACATGCACTACCGTCCGCTGTCGGTCCTGACCCTGAGCGTGACGCGGGCCCTGTGGGGCGCCGAACCCGCTCCGTTCCGCGCCACCAACGTGGCCCTTCACGTGGCCGTGTGCGTGTTGCTGTTCTGGTTCCTGGCCCGCCTGGGGATCCGGCCGGTGCCGGCTTTTGCGGGCGCCCTGTGGTTCGCGGTCCATCCCCTGCATTCAGAGGCCGTTCTGTTCGTGGTGAACCGCGAGGAACTGATGGCGGGCCTGTTCTACCTGGGGGCCCTGTTCGCGCTGCTCCCGTCCCTGGGCGTCGCCCCGGGGGGCACGAGATCTCTGACCCCGGCGCGGGCGGCGCTGGTGGGCGGACTGACGCTGTTGGGATTGTTGTCCAAGGAGTCCGCCGCCACGGCCCCGATCCTGGTCCTGGCCCTGGCCGTGGCCTGGCCCCTGCGGCCCCGGCTTTCCTGGTCGCGGGCCCTGGCTCTTTCCGGCGGCCTGGTACTGGTGCTGGTCGCCTATCTCGCCCTGCGTCACGCGGTGCTGGGCCGCCTGCTGTCGGACTTCATCCCGTGGCAGGACAACCCCCTCGTACTGGCGGACGGAGCGACGCGGGTCGCCGGCGCCTTGGCCGTGCTGGCCGAATCGGCCCGTCTACTGGTGGCGCCCATCCACCTGACTGTGGATTATGGTTTCAACGTGCTCGGACTGCCCGTGGGCGCCTGGTCGTGGCGTGCGGCGGCGGGAGCCGGGGTGCTGGCCGGCCTGGCCTTTGCGGCCTTCCGGGGCCTTTGCCGATACCCCCTGGTCACCCTGGGTATCCTCCTGGGCGTGGTGGCCTGGGCGCCGTTCTCCAACCTGTTGTTCCCCAACTCCATCATTCTGTCGGAGCGGAACCTGTACCTGCCTTCCCTGGGCGCCGCCGTGGCCCTGGCAGCCCTGCTGCACCACTGGTCGAGTTCCACGGGGACACGGCCCCTGGCAGGCAAGGCGGCCGTGGCCGTGACGCTGACGGCCTGCCTCGTGCTGGGCACGCTGTCCTGGGACAGGGCCACGGATTACCGATCCGCCGAAGCCCTGTTCGCCTCCTCCCTGGCGAATCGGCCGGGCAGCACGCGCCTTCACAACAATCTCGGTCTCCAGTATCTCAAGACCGGGCGGCCTTCCAAGGCAGAGGCGCACCTTGGCCGATCCCTTCACATCGATCCCGCCAACGCCGACGCCCACAACAACCTGGGACTTCTGCTGGGAGGCACTGGACGTCCCAGGGACGCAGCAATGGCCTTCACCCTCGCGCTTCGGCACCGGCCGGGAATGGTCCCCGCCCTGACCAACCTGTGCTGGCTCCTGGTCCGGACCGGGGAATACGAGGCCGCCGATGACCCCTGCCGCCTGGCTTTTCGCCGTGGCGGCCCCGTGGGGGAGGCCGTCCGTCGGATCGAAACCCGGGGACAGTCCGGCAGGAACCGCGACGATTGACGATCAGCGAACAACGATCAACGATCAACGACACATTCCAGGAGGGACCGATCCATGCGTGACGTGGAACTCATCACCGGAACGAAACTGCGGTGCAAGGGCTGGGGCCAGGAGGCGGCCCTCAGGATGCTGCACCACAACCTCCAGCCCGACGTGGCCGAAAATCCCGAAGAACTGGTGGTGTACGGAGGGACGGGCCGTGCGGCACGGAACTGGGATTGCTTTGCACGCATCGAGCAGGCCCTGCTGGACCTGGAAGGGGACGAAACCCTGCTGGTCCAGTCAGGCAAGGCCGTGGGTGTCCAGCGGACCCACGAGGACGCGCCGAGGGTCATCATCGCCAACTCCAACATGGTGCCCGCCTACGCCAACTGGGACACTTTCCGGGAACTGGAACGTCAGGGCCTGATCATGTTCGGCCAGATGACGGCGGGCTCGTGGATATACATCGGGACCCAGGGAATTCTGCAGGGGACCTACGAAACCTTCGTGGCCGCCGGGCGCAAGCACTTCGGGTCGGACCTGGCGGGCCGGGTGGTGCTGTCCGCCGGACTGGGCGGCATGGGCGGGGCGCAACCGCTGGCCGTGACCATGGCCGGGGGCGTGTT
>JADHTP010000215.1 GCA_016784945.1 Deltaproteobacteria bacterium
CGTGAGCGAATCTGGCGAGGCCTTCTGCCCCCCGAGGCTCAGGTGAGCGGGGACCTGGACTGGGGGCAACTGTCCCGCCAGTACGAGATGAGCGGCGGCCACATCCGCAACGCGATGCTGCGGGCGGCGTACCTGTCTGCGGACCGTGACACGGGCCTGACCATGAAGTCCCTGAAGCAGGCGGCGGACATCGAGTACCGTGAACTGGGACGACTGGTGCGGGAGGAAGAAGAGGCCGTATAGAATCCACAGGGGGCGTATGAGTATCGAAGAATATGGACGACGGTCGAAGGAGGCCATCTCGAGTGCCGATGCCTCCAGCGACGCCCTGGAAAAGGCGGCCATTCGTTTCGAAGCGGCGGGCGATATTCCCAGGTTTCCATCGCTCGCCCCTCTCCACCTGGGTCTGCTGCTGCCATTGATGGAAGAGGAGTTTGCCGGCGTGGCCCCGGGACTACTGGCGGAGGCGGGCGTGATGCTGGTCCGGTCCGCTCTCCTGGTGGGAGCCCGTGACCTTGCGGAGGAAGTGACGACCTACCTGGAAAGCGAGACGAGGGCTGCCGACGAGCCCAGGCTGGCAGGGCATGCCTCCCTCGCCCGGTCCATGATGCTGATTACGGAGGGACGGGCCCCGGGGGCCAGGGTGGAACTGGAAAAGGCCCGTGGTTCCTGCACGGAGGCCACGGATTGGATCTGGCAGGACGTGGTGGAGGTGGCCCTGCTGCTGACGGAAAAAAACGAACCCGAAGCCGAGGAAAGGGCAAACGACCTCCTGAACTCCCTGGATCCTTGGCCCCTGAGGGACGGGGAACGGTACGACACCTGCCAGAAGCTGGCCTACGTGTTCATGAGCCAGGATCGGGTGGACCATGCCATAGAGATCCTGGAGCGTGCCCGTCAACTGGCTTCCACCCACGGTCTTGCGTCGGACGCCGGCACCTGCCTCGTATCCCTGGTGCCCATGTTCATGGTGGCGGGACAGACCGATCGGGCGCTGGAACTCATGGAAGAAGCCCTGAAGGAAGTGGCGGGGCCCGACGGCAGTCCTGAACTGGAAATGACGCTGCGCGGTCTCCAGATGAAGGCCCTGGAGGCCCGTGGCGAACTGGCCGAAGGCCTCCGCGTGGGATTCGAGGCACTGGAGCGATCTAGAGAGCACGGGACCGTGGATGATTACACGGAATTCATCATCCACATGGCGGCCATGTACCAGGCCGGTGGATCACCCGTGGACGCCTACCACCTCATGGCGCTCGCCGAATCGGGTCTGGTCGGTCGGGGCGACGCGACGGACCAGGTCGAAACCCTTCAGCACGCCATCGAGGCCCTCCGGACGGACCTGGGTGACGAGGAATTCCGACGGGTTATCGTGGAGACCCACCGGCTGGATCCCGATCTGGGTGACCCGGACGAGGAGGGACCCGCCACGTGACAGGGGAATCGAATCCGCATATTCCCGTGTTTGCAAGGGCGCGGGACCTGTTCCAAGCCCACGAGGACGCACTGGGGGTCCACCTGTGTGAACTGGCCGAGGCCAGGGCGTCCAGGGAAGAAGGACCGATCCCCGTGTTGCGGTCCCTGGTGGCGCCGCTGGAACGTCTGGTGGCCTCGGGATCGCTGGGCGGGCTGGACGTGATCTGCGTGGAGCTGTTGTTGGCGGCGGTGGCCCTCGAGTCGGACGACCTTGAAGCGCGAATCCGGGACCTGTTGTCCCATGCGGGCAGCAATGAACTGGCCTCAAGCGTTTTGCTGGGACTGTGGGAAGAAGTCCAGGATCTCCGCGACACGGGGGACCTGGAGGCGGCGATCAGGGTCGGTCGCACGTCTCTGGAAACCTCCGTTGCCGTGGGCGATTTCAATGCCGCAGCCACGTCTCTGATCTTCCTGGCGGGCTGTCATGACGTGGGCCGGCGACCCGATGCCGTAACCCTCTGCATCCGGCAGGCGGGCGCCTACCTTGCCGGGGGCGGTGAGCCAACGGCGGCCGGAGAGGTCCTGATGGAGGCTGCGGACCGCCTGGAGGCCGAGGATCGGAGTGACGATGCCATCGAGGCTCTCGGGCGCGCCTCCCGGGCCTGGGACGAGGCCGGCGCTGAAACGGGCGTCATCCTGTGCCTCCTGGAAGTCGCCCGACTCAAGGCGGCGGCGGGCCGGGATCGGGAAGCCGTCAAAGGACTCCAGAAGGCAGCGGCAATGGCCGGCGAAGCGGGTCTGGTGGAAATGGAGATCCGTGCCTTGAAAGGGCAGGCGACGGCCTATGCTTCCCTGGGTGAGTCCGTAATGGCAGAAAACTGCCTGGCAAGGGCCGAACTCCTGGCCGGCGCGCTTTCCCAGGGCTAGCCTGAATCCCGGATGGCCCGGGCACAGGCCATCACATCCACCCGGACCGCCCCCGCCCGCGTCAAGACACGGGCACACTCCGATGCCGTAGCGCCCGTGGTCAGCACATCGTCCACGAGCAGCACCCTGCGGTTTTGAACCATCCCTTCGTCGATGACAGAGAAGCAACCCCGGACCCGGGCCGCACGTTCCCTTGGGCCATGACGCCCCTGTGGCCCCAGATCCCTGACCCGTCTCAGGATCCCTGCTTTCATGGGCCGGCCCAGGATGGAGGCCGTGGCGCGGCCCAGGAGGGCGGCCTGGTTGTATCCCCGTCGTACGAAACGCGGCACAGCCAGGGGGACCGGGACGATCAGGTCCACGTCGTCCAATTCCTCCACCGCGGCGACCGCACCCATGATACGACCCAGGGGCGGGGCCTGGTCGAAGTGACGGGCGTACTTCAATTGCATCACGAGCCGGACCATGGCGCCGGCGTACGCAAACGAGGCCCGCGCCCGGTGGAAGTGGGGAGGGCTGCGGCTGCAATCGCCGCAGGTCACGTCATGGGGACCGGCCGCCTGACATGGGTTTCCGCACACCGGGCAGAGGGGATGGGATATCCGTTGCACCGTGGTCACGCAGGCATCGCACAGCGACAGGCCCGATTCAGGGACCCCGGACAGAAGTTGCCCACAGGCCGTGCAGCAGGGCGTCAGCGTGATGTCGAGCAGTCGTCGTGTAATGCCGGCGGCGATTCGAATGAGGCCTGGCGAATGGCCCAGGGCCCGGCTCAGTAGGGATCGCCCTCCGCCTCCATCCTGGCAAAGTCCTGGACCCATTGAGGTTCTTCCACGGTGATTTCCCGGGCGTCCGTCCAGAGGGTTTCCAGGTCGTAGAACTCCCGTGTCGTCTTTTCGAACACATGGACCACGATGTTCCCATAGTCCAGCAGGACCCAGGTCCCCGCCTGTCGCCCTTCCACACCCGTTGGCAGGTGACCCCTGGTCTTCAGGTCCTTTTCGATGGCCGACGAGATCGCGCCCACGTGACGATCCGATCGGCCCGTCAGGATGACGAAAACATCGGTGAAGCCCGACAGGGTCGAAACGTTCAGGATCCGTGTGTCGTAGGCGTTCTTCGCCCAGGCCGCGTTCACGATGGCACTGGCCAGGGACTCCGTGTTCTTCGGAGCGTCCGGGAGCACCAAGGGGTTGGCAGGGACTGCGGGATCGGGCCGGGGGATGGGGTTGTCTTCCATGTACCTCCTCGAGATGGTCCGCATCCTCAGGTCTACGGGTCTCCCTCGATTGTATGGAACGCGGCATTCCCAGTCAAACCTCCTGAAGCAGCCTGGATCCGGAGGATGTCTGGTCTATCGAGACCCCGGGGCACAACGTTTCAAACGCAAGTGTCCCGCGGTTGGCGTGGCACGGCCCTGGGGTTCGAGTCTATTCGACGGCGATCGGGTTGCAGAAGCCCGAGTACACCTGATCGTCGGCCTGGAAGCCGAGGACGCATTCATAGTCCTTGCGACACTCTTCGTTGGCATCGCATTGACGCATGCAGTAGGTGTCGTCCGGCGTGAATTCCACGCAGATGGACTCGGAAGGGCAGTAGTCCGGCCTGCAGGGGGACACGGTGCAGTACCCCCCCGGCTGGGACGTGTCGCAGATCCGGCCGGAACCGCAGTCCACGTTGGATCCGCAGTCGTCGCCAATCTGGCGCCCGCAGGCGGTCAGTGCCACGCCCGCAGCAACAACAAGTACGAGAGTCTGGTTCATTCTGAATCGTCCACCAGTTCGATGGATTCCTCCACGATCGACCGGGCATCACTCTGGGCCCCGCTCTGCGACAAGCCGGAGGTTTCCATGGAATCACCGATGATGGACTTGAGCTTGTTGAACTTGTCCATCATCTCGGATACTTCCGCCCGTGCGAATTCGGCGGTTTGCTCCGCCGAATGCTTTGACTCTTCGATAGCCTCCAGTCGTTCGTTTTCCGTATCGACCTGTTTCTGAAGCTCATCCGTGGCCGCCGCGAGATCTTCGTTGATGGCCGTGAGTTCCTCGTTCGTCTTGATCAGTTCGTCGTTGGTCTTGGTCAGTTCCTGCATCCTGGTTTCCAGGTCGACCCGCGACCCTTCCGATTCTCTGGCGGCGCTTTCGAGTTCCGCGATGCGGCCCTGGGCGGCTTTCAATTCATCCGTCCCGGCGCGCAGTTCTTCCATTTCTGTCTGGAGCTTGCCGTTGTCCTCCTCCAGAAGCTCGGCGCGTGCCGCCATTTCCCGTAGCGACGGAAGGTCTTCCACGGAGGCCTTCAGCGTCGTCACTTGCTCGCGAAGGGACTCGGCCTTCTGCTCGGCGCCGGCCAGGGCCTCTTCCGCCGACTGCCGGCGCGACTCGGCCGTGGCCAGGGATTCCTTGTATCCGGCTTCCAGTCTCCCGAACAGTATGGTTGTCTGGGCCAGTTCGGCCTTCAGGGTGGCGTCACCCTCGGCTGCGGCGGCCGCCTCTTCTTCGTAGCGGGCCAGTTTCGTCCGCAGGATGTCGACCTCGGCGCTGGCCTCCTGGCGTCCCTTCAGTTTTCCCTCTTCCAGGGCTTCCTGCACCGATTTATCATCCGTCCTGCAGGACTGGCTGTCCTTCTCGAGGAGGACCTTGAGCCCGGAATCCAGGCGCTTCTTTTCGCCGTCCAGCTGGCTCTCCAGGGCCTGGACCTTGGCGTTGAGCTCCCCCTTTTCCGTTTCGAGGCGGGCCACCATGTCCCGGAGGTTGCCCATTTCCTCTTCCACGTAGGTCACCACGGCGGACTCGAGACCCCCTGTTACCAGGGTCCGGTCCGGCAGGTCGCCCACGTCCACTTCGGCGATTTCCGATAAGCTCGCTTCCTCGGGCGTTTCGGGCGGAGACGCCAGTGGCGGGGGCTCCTCGTCCACCATATCGGTCAGGTCTTCGGCCAGGACGTCCATCTGGGCAGAGGCCGCGAACAGTTCGTCCAGCACCTGGCCCAGGCCCCCGTCTTCCACGGGCTTGTTGATGTAGGCATCGGCCCGGGTAGGCAACATCCGGTGCTTACGGATCACGTCGGGTTTTGCCTTGCCGGCCACCAGCACAAGAGGGATCTCAGCCAGACCATCGTCCTTCTTCATGCGGTGGCAGAGGTTGAAGGCCTTGTTCACGTCCGTCGACAGTACGATGAGGCCGGGAACGGCTTCCCTGGCCAGGTCCAGCGCCTGATCCGGGTCATCGGTGCTGACCGGTTCGAAGCCCCTGTCGCGCAGGATGGCCTCGAGGGCCGTCAGGTCCTTTGCGACATTTTCCACCACGAAGGCGGTGACGGGACCTTCCGTGGTGTCCGGTTGTTCCTCGACTGTGGCCATATGGAGTTTTGCAGCTACCCCTTTTGTTCGCCCAGACGATATCCT
>JADHTP010000010.1 GCA_016784945.1 Deltaproteobacteria bacterium
CGCTCGACAGGCAAGGCGCAGGGCCCCCGAAACACCGGAGGCGTAGCCCTGTCCTACGTCGAGGGCGTTGAGGGGAAGGCAACGCAGTCTGTCGGGATGCAGCCGGAATCGCAGTAGGACGCTTTGGCCGACAGGCTCCAGGAGGACGACATGGCAGACAGGATCGGTGTGGGAATCGTGGGATCGGGCTACATCGCGCAGACGCACCTGGATTCGCTCCGCCTCCTGCCCAACTGCGAAGTGGTGGCCACGGCGGACGTGGACAAGGGCCGCGGTGAGGCTTTCGCCAGCGGCAACGGCGTGCCGAAGTTCCACCTGGGGCACGAAGCCCTGGTGAAGGACCCCGCGGTGGACGCCGTGGTCATCGGCGTACCCAACTGTTTCCACTACCGGATCGTGATGGACGCCTTAGAAGCCGACAAGCACGTGATCTGTGAAAAGCCCCTGGCACTGTCCCTGGAAGAAGGCGAGGCCATGGTCAGGACCGCTGAGGAGAAGGGCCTGGTCCTGGGTTACGCCGAGGAATTGTGCTACGTCCCCAAGTTCATCAGGGCCCGGGAAATGGTGAACAGCGGAGGGATCGGAAAGCCTTACCTGGTCCGCCAGTGTGAAAAGCACGCAGGTCCCTACTCGCCCTGGTTCTGGAAGGAGGAGGAAGCCGGCGGGGGCATACTCATGGACATGGGTTGCCATGCCATCTCGTGCATCCACTGGGTCCTCGGCAAACCCCGCGTGAAGTCTGTCTATGCCCACATGGGCACCTACCTGCACGGGGAGATCACGAAGGAGGAAGACCACGTGATCATCCTGATGGAGTTCGAGGACGGCACCTTGGGCCAGGCCGAGGCCTCCTGGGCCCTGAAGGGCGGCATGGACTCCACGCTGGAGGTCTTCGGCACCGAGGGCGTGGTGTACGCCGACCTGCTCAAGGGCATGGGTCTCAAGGCCTTCAGCGAGAACGGCTTTCCCGGATCCTTCGAAACCGACAAGGGTTGGACCTGGCCGGACTACGAGGCCCTGTGGAACAACGGTTACCCCCAGGAGAACCGCAACTTCATCGAGTGCATGCGGTCGGGCGAAACACCCGAGCAGAGTGGCCGGGACGGCCTGGATATCATCGAGATCATCGTGGCCGCCTATCACAGCGCGGGCATCGGTCAAAAGGTCCTGCTGCCCTTCAAACCCAGGGGGGTCAAGGTCCCGGTCCGACTGTGGCAACAGCCACGGCCCGAGCTCGGTGCTGGACCGATTCCCTGACATGGCGGGCCACTCGATTTAACGCTTTCATGGCCGCAGGCTATGTGCTAACGTTCCTGAACCCAAGCGGGACGGGCATGGAACCTGGCAAGAAGAAATCCGGGCCGTTTTTCGGACGCAACAGGGGCCTCGACAGGCGCCAGGGAAAGCGCAAATCGCGGACCATCGCCGCCCGCAGGCTGAGCAAGGTTGACCTGTCCGACGGCCTCGGGATCGACGAAGATCTGGACGAATTCCGGCCCAAGAAGAGGGCCGAATGCATCGAAGGCCCGCGCCCCTGCCCATGGGTGGCCTGCAAGTATCACCTTTACCTGGACATCAACCCCAGGACCGGCTCCATCAAGCTGAATTTCCCGGATATCGAGCCCTGGGAAATGGAGCAGTCCTGTGTGCTCGACATAGCCGATCGCGGTCCGGTGACCCTGGAAGACGTGGGGCGCATAATGAACCTGACCCGTGAACGGATCCGACAGCTCGAAGCGGCGGCATCGGAGAAGATCCGGGGATCCAAGCTCGCCATCGAATACCGCGACTTCACCCTCGAAAAGAAAGTCCCCGAAAAGTAAGACAACAGTCTGCCCAGTAGTGGGTCAGTCCTGCATACTTTCATCGCTCAATAGGGACGTTTCAGAGCTTCTGGAGTGCGACAGCTAGCTGCCGCTCTGGTTCCGGCGGAGCTTGCTCCGCCGTATGAAGGCGCAAGCAAGCTTGCGCACTCCAAAAACCGTCACACCCAAACTGACCCACTACAGCCCGCCCCATTAACTTGAAACGGCAGGTCCCCGTCGGTAGACTCTATGCGGACTTCCCTAACGAGGTCAGTGCCTTGCGATTCGTGCGTTCAAGGACATCAACGGCCGTTTTCACGGGCCTTTGCGCCCTGCTGCTTGTCGCCTGCGGAAACGGCGGCGTAACGGACAGCGGCACCGACCCGAAGAAGGACAACGGCAAGACGGATATCCCCACTGTCATTCCCGAGTGGCCCGACATCCCGGTGGAAATCCCCGATATCATTAACGACGACCCGGGGCCGTGTCTGGAATGCGACATCCCCCCGGAGAAGGGGCCCGAGGTGGACGGTGACATCACCGATCCCTGCGTGGAGGAGCCGGGCCTGCCCGGCTGCCCCTGCAAGGAAAACGTCGATTGCGACAGCGGGTTCTGCATCGAAACCTTCGACGACAAGGAATGCGCCGCCTTCTGCACCACGGAAGCCTGCCCCTCGGGGTACAACTGCGTTGAGGTGCCCGGTCCCGAGCCCATCTACATCTGCAAGTTCCTCCATCCCCGCCTGTGCAAGCCGTGCAAGGAAAACGCCGATTGCCGCGACGACATTTCGCCCGACAGTACGGAAGTCTGCGTGAGCAACGATCCCGAGGGCCGTTTCTGCGGCTCTCCCTGTGACCTGGACAAGGACTGCCCCGAGGGCTACGGGTGCCAGAACGTGACGTCGGCCGCGAGCTCCCAGGTGATGCAGTGCGTTCCCGACTCCGGGGAGTGCACCTGCTCGAAGAAGTCCATCGCCGACTCCGTGGCCACCATCTGTTTCAGCGAAAACGAGTTCGGGTCCTGCCCCGGTGAGCGTCAGTGCCTCGAATCCGGACTGACCGATTGCGACGCTAAGACGCCGGAAGAAGAGGTCTGCGACGGAGAAGACAACGATTGCAACGACTTCACCGACGACACCGTGGCCCACGTGTGCCTGATCAAGAACGGGTGGGGCGAGTGCCCCGGCATGAGTCAGTGCGACAATGGCAAGGAGATCTGCGTGGGGACGCCCCCCGCCCAGGAACTCTGCAACGCGTCGGACGACGACTGCGATGGTGACACGGACGAACAAGACGCCGCGGACTGCACGGTCTACTACCGCGACGATGACCTGGACACCTACGGGGTGACCACTGACACCCGGTGCCTGTGCGCGCCCGAGGCCCCCCACTCGGCCCTGATAGGCGGGGATTGCGATGACGCCAACGAACTGGTCCACGGCGGCATAGCCGAAACCTG
Source organism: Deltaproteobacteria bacterium (assembly GCA_016784945.1). Taxonomy (GTDB): domain Bacteria; phylum Myxococcota_A; class UBA9042; order DTJE01; family DTJE01; genus JADDHL01. Next base: position 3,265 of record JADHTP010000010.1, read on the forward strand.
CAACCTGAAGGACGACGATTGCGATGGGGAAACGGACGAAGAGGATGCCGGCGGGTGCACCCTGTTCTTCCTGGACAACGACAGGGACGACTTCGGGATCACCGCTGATTCCAAGTGTCTGTGTGGCGGAGTGGGCTTCTACACGGCGGTCGAGGGCGGCGACTGCGACGACGACAACGATCTGATCTTCCCCGGTGCCGAGGAGTTCTGCAACGAAAAGGACGACGACTGCAACGGCCTCACCGACCCGGAGGGCTCACCCGGTTGCGCCAACTATTACGTCGACGGCGACGGGGACGACTACGGCAACACGACGGGCCAGGTGCGCTGTCTCTGCGCGCCGGATCCACCCACCAAGTTCACTGCACTGGTGGCCGGCGACTGCGACGATGGGGATGCGGGCGTCAATCCACAGGCCACGGAGGTCTGTGACCAGTTGGACAACGATTGTGACGATGCCACCGACGAGGCCGGCGCCATAGGGTGCCTGATCCGTTTCAAGGACGAGGACAAGGACCTGTACGGCTCCGAAGATAACATCTGCGCCTGCGTGGTGTCCTTCCCGTACACAGCCATCGAAACCGGAGATTGCGACGACGGGGACGATTTCGTGAATCCCGGCGTGCCCGAAGCCTGCGGAGACGGCAAGGACAACGACTGCAACGGCCTCACCGACGAGGAGGGGGCTCCCCAGTGCGTCGACTTCTATTACGACTTCGACGGGGACGGATGGGGAACCGAACTCAAGAAGTGCCTGTGCACGGCTGACGGGTTCTACCGGGCGCCGCTGAAGACGGGCGATTGCCAGGACGACAACCTGGACGTGCACCCGGGGGTACCCGAGGCCTGCGGCAACGACGTGGACGACGACTGCAACGGCCAGACCGAAGAGGCCAATGGGACGGGCTGTACGTGGTTCTTCTACGACTACGACCTCGACGGATACGGTTCCACCCTGAAGAAGTGTCTGTGCGCCCTGACGGGGCTGTACACGGCCGTGGAAGGGGGCGACTGCCTGGACAACGACGGCGAAGTGAACCCGGGCAAGCCCGAACTGTGCAACAACAGCAAGGACGACGACTGCTCGGGCGGCGAAAACGAAGAGGGCGCCTTCGATTGCGGGACCTACTATTTCGACGGTGACTTCGACGACTACGGAGACGACGCGAAGGCCACCCGTTGCCTGTGCAACCCCGACCCCCTCACCAAGCACACCGCGATCCAGGGCAGCGACTGTAATGACGGGGACTCCCAGGTCAGCCCGGGCACGGTGGAAACCTGTGACCAGAAGGACAACGACTGCGACAGCGACACGGACGAAGCGGGCTCCCTGAACTGCCAGGACTACTACTATGACTTCGACCAGGACCAGCACGGCGTGGTCGACCCGCCCGCCCTGTGCCTGTGCGGCCCCGATACGGGAATCAAGTTCTCCACGCTGGTGGCGGACGATTGCAACGACAACGACGCCCAGATGGCACCCGGCCTCCTCGAGGTCTGCGACGACAAGGACAACGACTGCAACGGCGTCACCGATGACGAAGACGCCCAGGACTGCACGTCCTACTACTATGACTGGGACAAGGACGGCTACGGGCTGACGGTGAACGAAGTCTGCCTGTGCGAACCGGACGACGCCACCTGGTACACGGCCCTGTTGAACGACGACTGCGACGACCAGGACGGGACCATTCACCCGGGCGCCAGCGTCTGCGGCAAGGACGGCGACTGTGACGGCCAGCTCCTGGACCCCCTGGAGGAGTGCGACGACGGGAACGGCCTGCTCTGGGACGGGTGCACGGCATGCGTGGTATCGGAAATCCGGATCAACGAGACCACCATCGGGGAACAGGCGGCGCCGGGCATCGCGAACCTGGGCAACGGGGAATACGCGGCCGCCTACTACGTGAATTTCACTTCGCCGCAGGACCGTGAAAGGGACGTGGCCTTCCGCCTCCTGTCTTCGGGCGGCCTGCCCAAGGAGTCCCCGGGCGAGACCTTCGTGAACACCTACACCCTGAACAACCAGCAGTCGCCAGAGATCGCCGCCTACGGCAACGGAAAGTTCGTGGTGGTCTTTGAGTCCTGGCAGGCCTCCGGATACGACACGGACGGGTGGGGAATCTACGGCCGGGCCTACGACATGGACCTGGAGAACGGCGGGGCGAGCCCCGGTTTCGCGTCGGCCCAGGAATTCATCGTGAACACCTACACCACCAGCTGGCAGACAAATCCCGACGTGACGGGGCTGCCCAACGGAACCCTCGCCGTGGCCTGGCAGTCCTACGGGCAGGACGGTGACGCGGAAGGCGTGCTGGCGCGCCGTCTGACCGACGCCGGGCTGCCCATCGGGATGGAGTTCCAGGTCAACAACTCCACCACCGGCAGCCAGATCGCACCGGCCATCGCCAGCCAGTCGGACAACCGTTTCATGGTGGTCTGGCAGGCGGACGGGGGCGCCGTGGGATTCAAGAACATCATGCTGAGGATGTTCGAGGCCAACGGGACGCCGGTAGCCGACGAGTCCATGGTCAACGCCAATCCCGATGGCATGTACCAGTACCCGGACGTGTCCGTGTACGGTGACGACAAGTTCGTGGTGGCATGGGATTTCGTCCAGGGGTCGGACGTGGATCTGTATGCCCGCCGCTTCAATTCCAACGGGACGCCCAATGGCACCGAATTCAAGTTGAATTCCCATACCCCGTCCGAGCAGTTCGGAACGAAGGTCGGTGCCATGGCCGACGGACGCATGGTGGTGACATGGTCCTCGTCGGGACAGGACGGGTCGGGAATGGGGATCTTCGCGCGCCGGTACGGCAGCAACGGTTCACCGCTGGCGGCGGAGTTCCAGGTTAACGAGTATTACACCGGTGACCAGACCACGCCAGCCGTGGCCACGCAAGACGATGGTTCCTTCGTGGTGCTGTGGCAGTCACAAAGTCAGGACGCTTCGGGGTTGGGCGTGTTCGGCAGGAACTTCACCTGGGATTGACGGCCCTTACTTCTTCCTGGCGGTCTTCTTCGCAGCAGACTTCTTTGCCGGGGTTTTCCTGGCCGGGGTCTTCTTCGCAGCAGACTTCTTTGCCGCGGGCTTTTTGGCCGCAGGGACTTTCTTTGCCACGGGCTTCCTGGCCGGGGCCTTCTTCTTTGCCGGCGCTTTCTTCGCCACGGGCTTCTTCACGGGCTCGGGCTTCGGGGTCGGTACCGCGGGGGCCGGCGCGGGGGCCGCCGGACGCCTGATCCGGTTGACCTCGGCTTCCAGGCTCTTGACCACGGCGCGCAGGGAGGACAACTCATCCCTGGTGACCAGTTCGAGCGTCCGTGCGACCAGCTTGACCTGCGCCTCGATGTTCTGTCGCATGTCCGCCTGGAGGTTCAGGGCCTGGGTCAGAAGGGTCTGAACCCGCTGGTCCGAAAGAACCTTGAGCGCGATGGGAGAGAAGCGCTCGAGCACCGCCTTCATTACGACGTCGCGCCAGATGTCCAACATGATCCCAATACCTCCAAAAGACCGGCAAATGATGGGGCTAAAGGTGCCGGATGTCAATGCGGACACTGATTGAGTAGTGGGTCAGTTTGGATGTGACGATTTGTGGAGTGCGCAAGCTTGCTTGCGCTTTCATAGGGCGGAGCAAGCTCCGCTGGAACCACAGCGGCAGCAAGCTGCCGCACTCCAAAGGCACCAACACGGATCATTCGGGAAATTAACTACCGCACCCGTTTCGTATCCATGCATTCGGGCAACAACAGCCAGGGGGGCGCGCTCGCCCCCCCTCCCACACCCTCGCCTTCGGCTTCGCGCGGGGCACCACCCCCCTTGCGAGACCGCGTTGCAGTCGCAGCAATCCGCCTCGATTCGTGATCAGAATGACGCGATGGACGATAGACGATCGTCGACGTGCAGGAACCCGCATCGCCGCAGATTGCTTCAATTGACAACGGATAATCCGGGACTAGAATCGCATCAACATCGAAATGGAACTCCAGTCAAACGAGGTGACACCATGGCGGACGAATTGAAGGTGGGCATCAACGGTTTCGGCCGGATCGGCAGGCTCGTCACGCGGGCCATGCTCGAACAGGGCGGTTTCCGCATCATGGCCATCAACGACATCATCAATCCTGCTGACTACGCCAAGGGCGTACACTTCATGGGCAAGCTGTTCGAGTTTGATTCCACCCATGGACGTTACAACGGCACCGTGGACCTGACCGATCGTCAGATCGTGGTGGACGGCCAGCCTATCGAGGTCCTTTCTCATGACTCTCCCGAAGAGATCCCCTGGGCCGATCACGACGTGGACTACGTCATCGAGTCCACGGGCGTATTTCGCAAAAGGGCGCAGATCGAAGGGCACTTCGCCGGCGGCGGCGTCAGGAAGGTCCTGCTGACCGTACCCCCCAAGGACACCATCGACGCCCTGGTCGTGCTGGGCGTCAACGACGAGGCCTTGAAGGCCGATCACCGGATCATCTCCAACGCTTCCTGCACCACCAATTGCCTGGCCCCCGTGGTCAAGGTTCTGCACGAAAACTTCGGCCTCGTCCGTGGTCTGATGACCACCGTGCATGCCTACACGGGCGACCAGAAGATCCTGGACGTGGTCCACAAAAGCGACCTGCGCCGGGCCCGCAGCGCCGCCGCCAACATCATTCCCACCACCACCGGGGCCGCCCGCACCATCGGCAAGATCATGCCCGAACTCGAAGGCCGCCTCGACGGGATGGCCGTTCGCGTCCCCGTGCCAGACGGTTCCCTGGTTGACTTCACCTGCGAACTGGAACGGATCCAGGTGCGAAAGCCGGGCGAAATGAAAGACGAAATCAACGCCGCCATAAGGGCCGCGGCCGAGGGACCGCTGGCGGGAATCCTGGAGTATTCCGAGGATGCCCTGGTGTCTTCGGACATCGTCCACAATCCCCATTCCTCCATCTTCGACGCCGCGAGCACCATGCCCATGGCCGGCAGCCGGATGGTGAAGGTGGTGGCCTGGTATGACAACGAATGGGGTTATTCCTGCCGCTGCGTCGACCTGCTAAAGAAGGCAGCCAACCTCTAGAAAGGCATCAGCAGGGGCGCGGATCGGAACTCCCGTGCCAGGATCTCCCCGCCATGGTGGAAAACCGACAGGCAATGCCCCTCCACGCGAAGACGGTCACCTGACCACAAGGCCGACATGACTTCCCGCTGGAAACGTGACTTGTCGGGGCCGGTCCCGGCCGGTGGCCTGGCGCCCAGACGATCCGCCACGGTGTAGGTCAGGCCCTGGCCATCGGAATCCGGTTCACCGGTGAAGGCCACACAGCGGTCGGCGTCCACGAAAAGGACGGTCCGTCCCAGCAGATTCCCGGCGGTCCCGTCCAGGTAGGGAAAGATGCCCGTCAGGGAACCCGCGATGCGGTGGGCCAGTTCACGGCTGGGCCGGCAGTCGAAACTGCAGGGAACGTGGGGCACCAGGGTCAGGGGCGACCGCGGATCCAGGCAGTTCAAACGCCAGTCGAAGGCCCTGCTCCGCTTGAAGGCCGCCCGCAGCAGGTCCGTGGTGGTGGCCGTGGAACCGGCGTCCACGAAGGCCTGGACACAGCAGTCGGGATACCCAAGGATTCGGCCCATGGCCCGGGCAAAGACGTCGGCCCCCATTGGGCGAGCCCCCTCTTCCGCGTTGACGTAGGCACGCTCCAGGCTGGCGGCCTCCTCGACCCGGTCCGCAACAGGTGAAAAAAAGACGTGGGACAGCTTCCAGCGGGATGGACCACCGGATCCGCCGTCACAATCGGCGGGTGCCTCCCCCGGGTCCACCACCCGCACCTCGAGCCTGAGCCCGGCAAGCCACTCCACCTGTCGATCCAGGTCGCCCCGGGGCACCACCATGCGGCCACAGGGCCTGGCGCCGGCCAGCACCCCCTGCACGTGGACCCGTCCGCTCACGAAGGTCGGGGGATGGGACCGGTTTCGGGCCCAGGTCTTCAGGGGACTGGGCCCACGCTCGTGGTCCGACACGTAGGGGCGGGTTTCCAGTTCCTTTCCGGACGCAAGCACATCACGGGGAAATCCGTCGCAGGCCAGGGCAAGACTGCACCGCCGGCAGGTCTCGAGGAAGACCCTGTCCGGCCTTTCGAATCGCAGATCCAGGTGGCCGGGAGGGACAAAAGCATCCAGCGCGTTGGCCAGCACCTTGCCTGGGTCCAGCCCGGGCAGTCCGCACAGCGGCAGTCCCCGAATCGAGAGGCGTCGATAGCTCCCGCAGAGATTCTCGACACGCCGATCCAGCCCGCCCAGCGGTGTGTCGGCCGCACATTCCAGCACGGCCTCGTCCGCCCCGCAGGGATTGGGGTCCAGGTCGGCCCAGGCAACGTCATCGCCCCCGACTTCAAGGACCAGCGCCACGTGGGCCAGCCCCCCGGTCTCACCCAGGGCCCGGATGCCGTCCGCGGGCAGTTCGGCGGGCAGTTTCAGTTCCAGTTCATCGGCACCCGCCCGGACAAGGCTTTCCAGGGAACCGAGGGACGGCGACGGCCCCCTGGACCGGATCCTCACCCGCCTGAATCCACCTTCTCGCGCCCTGGACACGACATCGGAAAGGGCCGCCTCATCGCCCTCCGTCCAGGGCAGGACAAGGCGGTCCCTCTTCCCGGCCGGCAGGTCCTCCCACGACGGGTCATGGAGGTCCCCAAGGATCGTGACAAGCAGGGGCGTCATTGCACCTCGTAGGGGTCGATCCCCCTCTTCCTGGCCTGTTCCCGTACCCGGTCGATCTCTTCCTGGATGGCCCAGGCCTGCCTCTTCAGGGCGACCCTTCGCCGCTTGACCAAGTACGCGTACAGGAAAAGCAGGGTCACGAGAACCCAGAGGACAGCGGTGCTGGACAGTATCCACAGGAGGGCCGATGCCGGATCCAGGGTGTCCTCGAACCGGTCCCACCATGCGGACACGGAACCGTCGAAGACCCGGTTGAAGGCCAGGTCGAAGGGCATCCCGGCGCGCACCTCGGTCAGCAGGGAGGGGATGGCGTCCCGACCGCCGTGATGGTGCAGGTACCGAACGAACAGCATGGACTGGGCGTAGGCCAGGTGGACCGTCGGGGGGTCCACGGGGAAGGAGTCCACGAGGCGTTCCAGTGGAATGTAGGAACCCGTCGCAGCGGCGCCCATGGCGGTTTTGAGCCGTTCGCCGACCTGTTCCGAGGCCACTAGCATGGCGAATCCTTCGTTGAACCAGCGAGGGACGCTGCGACCATCCAGGGCCGTTCGAAGGTAGATGTGGGCCAGTTCGTGCACGAAGGTGTCCGCGACCTTGAAAACCTCGTTGCCCCGGGCGGAAAGCACCACGAGGTCCCGACTCGACAGGGCCAGTCCGGCCACCCAGTCACGTACGGGCCGCCGGGTACCCACCATCTGCATCATGGATTCTTCGTTGGACGCGATGCGGACCTCGATCACGCGGTCGTCCCGGGTGCCCAGCAGGTTCAACACGTAGCCCCGTTCGGACTCGGCGGTTTTGGCCAGTTGCTCTGCGACACCCACGGAACCGGAATCCGGCACGAACCGGAAATGGCTGGTACGTATCTCGGCCCCGGCGTCACGGCCCCATGGGAGGGCCAGAACCAGGGCAATCACTGCCAGTATGATTGAAAGGCGGTTCATTGAGGCCTGCGCCAGAAGAACCGCGACTTGGACGAGGACAGGTCCAGCAGAAAACCGAAGCTGAACGAGATCCGGCCTCTTTCGTCCGCCAGGCCCCCCGGGGGATTGGGGAATGGCGAGGCCTTCCTGAAGGACGCCATGGCCTCCTTGTCAAGGAACGGGAGACCGGACTCGCGGGTCACTTCCATCCTCTGCACCATCCCCTTGGCGTCCAGCGTGACCGACAGGACCGTCAGCCGGTCCTTCTGTCCATAGATCTTCCCATAGGGATCCCTCGATCGATAGACGGGGCCCGGTTCCCATTCCTCCCGGACCCGGTCCTTCACCCGTTGGAAGAAGTCCCAGTACTTGAAGCTCCGGGAATTGAGCAACGTGGTGTCGCCTTCTTCCCTCACACCCAGCATGGCGTCATCGGACATGAACATGCCCCGTCCACCCGCAGCCATGGCACTGGCCCCGGGGGTACCGCCAATGGTGGGCATGAGCAACCGGTTCAGACCCGCCAGACCCTTCAGGCCCGTCGGGGTTTCCGTCTCACGCTTGGGGACGGCCTCCACCTTGTCGGCTTCCTTTTGCCTGCGCCCGGGCCGTGCGGGCGTGGTGGCCTTTTTCGAGGGGGCCTTTCGCGCACGGGCCGCTTCCCTGTTCTTGCGACCCCGGTGCCGGGTTTTCTGTTCCTTTTCCACGCGGGTGTCGTACTGGCTGAGGAAGCGGGCCTCCTTCGGGACCTCTTCCTTGACCGGTTTCGGCAGGTCCACCACCTGGCCCTTGAGAGGTGTTTTGCTTTTGCGCAGGCGCAAGGCGGTGGGCGGCTTCTTGTCCAGCAGTTTCAGGCTGACGAGGTCGGCCCTGGTCTCCTCGGGCCGTTCCATGTTCCACAGCCACAATCCCAGGAGGACGTGCAGAAGGAGGGAGAGGGCAAGGCCCAGCCACACCTGGCTGGAGCCACTGTCCCGCCGCGGTTTTTTCATGGAGTCTGGGCGTATGGTGCTCATGCCCGACCGTCCGTTACAGAGGTTCCTCGACCTTGTGCTCCACCGAGGCGGCAAAATTTTTCACCCCCAGGGATCGCAAGGTGTCGATGACCTCCATCACGCGGCCATAGGGCACTTCCTTGTCGCCATCCACCACGGCCTGCACTCCCGGGTTTTCCTTCAGGAGGGCGGGCACGCGTGTGCGCACCTCGGGGAGTGTGACCTTGTCGCCATTGAGCAACAAGGCACCGTCAGGGGCCACCACCACGGCCAGGGTCGTCACACTCACGTCCTGCCCGGTGGCGGCCTCGGGAAGCTTCACCTCGATGGCCCGCTTGGTTATATAGGTTGCAGTCACCATGAAGATGATCAGCAGGACCAGCATGACGTCCACCATGGGCGTCACGTTGATCTCCGTGATCAGTCCTTCCTCACAGTCGCTATCCGTCGACGCCAATTCGCACCTCCTGATCAATACTATCGGTCTTGTACCCTGCCCGGTCAAGTGACGAGGTTCGGGTTGCTTTACCGGGCGAACAGTGACTATTCTCTCGAAGCCCCATCGAGGTGCGTCATGAATAAACGACCCGTCGCCGTCATCCTGGCCGCCCTGGTCGCCGCAGGACTGCTGGTTCCGCTGGCCTGGACGCAGTGGTCCCGCTTCGCCCGGGACCAGGAGGACCGCGACACCCTGGTCCGGTTCACGACCCTGTCCGAAACCGCCTTCGAAGCGGGCGATCCGGCGAAAGCGCTGGTCGCACTCAATCGGGTCCGGGGCTCCCGTTTCTTCAGCGCCGCCCTGATGAACCGCCTGTCCCGGTATCGCGTCCACATTCTGGCATGGGACCCGGAAGAAATGGCTTCGACCAATGCCCGGGAGGTGCTGCTGGATATCGAACTGACCGAAGAGTCCTTCCCGGGGGACCGGGCCACCACGCTCGCCGCTCGCGGGCACCTGGAACTGACTTCCAGGGCCATGGAAAAGGCAAGAAGCCTGTACGAAGAAGCCCTGGCCGCCGAACCCGACAACGGGCCCGCCCACTTGGGCCTGGCCCTCCTGTACCGGTCGGAAGGCGATGACATCGCTCTGTCGGTCAGGCACCTGAGAGCACTGCTGGAGATCCGGCCCACGGCGGTCAAGTACCGGGAACTGCTGGGCTCCATTTACCTGTCGAAAAACGACATGGATTCGGCCATTGCGGAACTGGAAGCCTCGCTGAAGGTCAGGGACGGACCACGGACACGGGCGAACCTGGGGCGGGCGCTGCTGTCCAAGGGCCGGTTCGAGGAGGCGGCCAGACACCTGACAAGGGCCACGCGCATGGAACCGGACGATCTGGAGTCATGGGCCGACCTGGGTCAGGCCCACCTCCTGCTCGACAACTACCACGACGCCGAATCGGCCCTGCGCACGGCCCTGGACATCCGGCCCACGCCGGCCGTCCAGATGCGGCTGGCCACCTTGCTCAACGTCCAGAAACGCTATTACGAAGCCTTCGGGATCCTGAGGGAACTGGCCGCGGCAAACGACCGCGAGCCCGTGGTCCGCCTGGAGATGGCCATAGCCCTGAAGGGCCTGGGAAAGCCCCGGGATGCCGCTGCCATCTGTCGGGAACTGCTGTCCCTCGCCGAGCCCGATGACGAGACCCTGTCCATGATCTTCAAGCAACTCAAGCAAAGGGCCTCCGCACTGCTGGGGAGCCTGGAATCCCACCAGGGGGAAAGTCCATGAAGGAAAACGCCGAAACCGTTCCCCGGCTGCGAAGGGACCTTGCCTGGGACGAGTCCACGGAAGATGGCAAGACGGTGTTCCGTATCGTGGACGAGCGGTTAGGCAGGCGTCTCAAGGTGGACCACCGGGGCCACGAGGTTGCCAGGTTGCTGGACCGCCCGCAAACCACCACCGAACTCCTGTCCCGGATCGCCGAAACCGCCGGCGGCCCCATGAAACCCGACGCGCTGCGCCGGGTGCTGGCCTCCTTCGAAGGGCTCGGTCTGCTGGATTCGGGCAACCTGTCCACGGCCAGGGGCGAGGTCCAGGAGGGACGCGCGACCCGTGGGAAGCAGGGCGACGACCAGGACGTTACCGTGCCCCTGGTGGTGGACCCGGACCTGAGATTCACCTGCACATCCTGCGGTTCCTGCTGCGTGGGCGTCAACATCGGCCCGGTGACGGAGGATATCGTCGGAAACCTGGAAGACCACGCTGACGAGATCCGCACCGGCAAGGGTTCGGGACGGGGCCTGTTCTTTTCCATGGTCCCCGAGGGCGAAGAACGGGAGATCCGGGTCTGTCAGTCCATGAACGGGGCGTGCATGTTCCTCGATCCCGACGGTCTGTGCCGTGTCCACCGCCGGCTCGGCACCGAGGCCAAGCCCCATGTCTGCCGGCTCTTCCCATACCGCTTCGTGCTGGGCCCCGACGGCATCCACGTGGGGTTGCAGATGGAATGCCGCGAAATGCTGGAGGCCTCCCGGGGGCAACGGGTCCGGGACCAGGAACCGGCCCTGCGCGAACTGCTGAAACTGGTTCCCACCGTGCCCTCCGTGCGACCCTTCGTTTCCCTGGACGGCGAACTGGCGATCCCCTACGACGAATACGAGGCCCTGGAAAAGTCCATCCTGGCGGCGGTGAGGGCGGCAGACGGCGGGGGATTCACGCGGATCCTGGCCGGCTTCGAGGTCCTGGCGAAAAGGTGCGAGACGGGCGGCTTCCCCGTGCCTCCCCCCAGCGAACCGGCGGACCTGCGGGTGGCGTTCTATTCCCTGGTCGGGGAGGTGGGTGAAACCCTGGTGCAGCTCAAGGAAAGCTATTCCGAGGAAGGCGGCCGGATCCGCTTTCACACGGGAAACCTGGATCTGCTGGTGGAAGCCCTCACGGACGTTCCGCTCTTCGCGGGCACCGTGTTCGCGGACGAGGAGGGTGAGGCCGCGCGTTTCGCCCTCATGGTCACTGAAAACTTCTGGTCATCCAAGGAAGAGGCCCTGGCCCCGGCCGAGGTGGTCACTGCGGCGGCGGGCCACGGATTCCACTGGTTCCTGGCACGGGCCCTGGCCGTGTCCCGTGCCCGACAGGTCCACCGGCGCTACCCCACGGAAAGGGACCTGATGGATGGCTGGGTGAGCACCCACATGATGCTGCGCAACAAGCGCATCCGGGAAGCCCTGGGACAGTTCGAGGAGCCCATTCGACGTCTCTTCGGCCACGAACTGGTCAACCTGGTCGAGGGACGCCGGGACCTGGAGCAGGTCAGCAGCCGCACCGATTTCTATCTGTTCTGAACCGCTGTTTTCGCGGGAATTCTATGAACGGTCGTATTCCACTAGGGCGGCCGTGATGTTGTCGAACCCGCCGGCGTCCATGGCGGCGTCGATGAGCCACCGGCAACGATCTTCCAGGGTCCCGTCACTCTTCAGGATCTGTCGGATATCATGGTCTTCCACCATGTCGGTCAGTCCGTCCGAGCACAGGAGATAGATGTCGCAGGGTCTCGCCCGCCTCTTGAAGAACTCCAGGTCCGCCCGTTCCTTCAGACCGAGCGCCTTCATGATCACGTTGCGGTACGGAAAGGAACGGGCGTCGGCCGGCCGGATCATCTGTAACCGGATGTATTCGTTCACCAGGGAATGGTCCTCGGTGAGTTGGGTCAGGCGGCCGGAGCGGAATCGATAGACCCGGCTGTCACCGGAGTAGACGATGAAGACCGTGGTGCCATAGAAAAGGGTGGCCACCGCCGTGGTCCCCATTCCCTTGAAGGCCTCGCTCTGCATGGCCGTGTTGACGATCAGCTTGTTGGCGTATTCCACGGAAGCCACGAGGTCGATTTCCCGGCGGTGGCTCACACCGTGCAACTCCCTGACCTGGTCGATGAGATCCTGCCTGGCATCGGGCGCCAGGTGACCGGTGAACCACTCCTTGACGGCGTCGATGCACAGGTTGGCCGCCACGTCGCCGCGCTGGTGCCCCCCCATCCCGTCCGCCACCACGAAGAGGTCCTTTTCGGGCATGACGAGGAATGCATCCTCGTTGCGCTGACGGACGCGTCCTACCGAAGTGTTCGCGCAACCCGTGGTCAGACCAGCCATCTACCTCTCTTGCCGGGCCTCCACACTTGCCGAACAGGGTGGAGGCAGAATGGGCTTCCTTTCCTTGCCTTCCTGGGACCTCTGCAACTCGATTTCGGCGAAGAGCATTTCCGGGGCCACGGTGGACACCGGCACGGAACCGGATTCGGCCCCGCAGTAGCCGTTGAAGACGCCGTATCGTTTGGAGGTGGCCACGATCTTGCTGATGGATGACAGGGGCGTTCCCACGATCTCCACGCCCCGGATGAGTTCCTTCTCTCCGGTCTTCGCATCGATCCGGTACGCCACCTTCGGAACCCCTTTGAACGCCTGGTACCCGTAGGAACTGGTGTTCGTCGATCCACCCGCGATGGTGTCTATAATAAGCCCATATGGCTTGCCCTGCCTACGAACCTCCTCCAGCAGCATTTTTTCGAGCCGCCGGGAGGACACGGGCCGAGTGCCCCGGATGATCAGGTTGCCCATCCGCCCCACCGGTCTCTGGAAGCCGTCAGACCGTCCGTGACCGTTTGATTTGTCAATACCTTCAATGGGTTTTCTGGACAGCAGGAATCCCTTCAACACGCCATTCTCCACGAGGAACGCGGGCCTGGCCGAAACCCCCTCGTCATCGGACCGGTAGTGCCCGTTCAGGGGAATGCCGTCCCATTGCTTCAAGGTGGGATCGTCCTTCACGTCGATGAAGTCGGGGAGTATCCGCTGGTCCAGGCGCCCCTTGAAGGTCCGCCCCTCCTCGTCGTCATCCTGTCGCTGTCCTTCCAGCCGGTGGCCCACGGTTTCGTGAAAGAAGACCCCGGTGGCCTCCGGTGACATGAGCACCGGGACCGTGGCGGGATCCAGCACCCGGGCATCGCGCATCCTGACCAGCCGACCGGCCATTTCGCGAGCCTTTTTTTCCACCATCTTCGTGGATGGCAGGTCCGACTGGGACCGCACGTAGAAGCTGATCGCGTCCTGCAGGAGCCGACCGTCGTCCGCCCGCGTCACCGCCGTGACGAAAACCAGGTAGTAGTCATCCACGGTCTTGACCACCGTGCCCTCGGTGTTCACGAAATAGCGCGTCAACCGCGTGGCCGACACCTCCACGGAGGAATCGAAGATCTCCGGAAAGTCCAGCAGGGCGCCAGAGAGCTGTCGCACGGCCTCTTCCCACTGGGCCTTGTCGAACTCCAGGGGTTTCGGGTTCTCCACCAGGCGCACCGGATCCTCACGGGTCATGCTGGACACGGTCCGCTTCCGGGGTTCATTGACCTGCTTGCCCTTGACCTTCAGGAACGAAACCAGGGCCCCCTTGTACTTGTAGTCGGTCAGGAGCCACAGGACACGCCGCAGTGCCGTGGCAGACTCTTCCAACGGTGCCAGGTTGTTGGGGATGAACTTCTGCCCCGAACTGAAGAAGGCCTCGCCGTCCTCGGAGGAATCCATGGCATAGTCGCCCACCCGCACGTCGACCTGGATAAACCGGTTCTGGTAACGATTGCTCTGGAACAGGGCGCCGGACTTGCCGCTGACGTATTGCCTGTCGGAATCCCTGATCGAATAGGAAATGAAATAGGCCGGTTCGTAGTCGTCCATGCGCAGGGCGTCGCGGTTACGGGCGAGTTCCTGCTCCATGGCGCCCAGCACCCAGTCGTCCACCGGCTCGCCCGCCGTGGCGGACAGGGGCGCCAGAACCGCCAGAATGCTGATCGGTACCCAGGTGAGACGGTCAGTCAACGACACCCTTCGACCTCGTCGGAGACTCCGGTCAACAGGGCGATGGCGGCCTCGTCGGCCGGGGGGAACCTGTACTGTGCCAGGTCTTCCATGACCACCCATTTGAAGTCAGCCACGTAGAGCGGCTTCAGGTCATCGTTCACCAGGCGGCATCGGTAGGCCCTGAAATCCACGCTGAATCCTTCGTAGCAGTGCACCCTGCGCTCGAGGAGGTCATCCACCTCGACCTGGGCGTTCAACTCCTCTTTCATTTCACGTCTCAGGGCGGTGGAATCATCCTCCCCGGGCTCCACCTTGCCGCCGGGAAACTCCCAGTACAGGGGAAAGACGGCGTGGGCGTGGCGCTGGGAAATCAGGTAGAGGCCGTCGCGCTCGACCACGGCGGCAACCACATTGATCAACTTGTCCGATTGCACCGCTAGCCTCCCGGGACGCCGATCAGTCGTGATCAACGGGAAGGATCCGTGACCGCACCCCGTAAGCATGGGAGCACGCGCAGTGCCCACAGGACACCGGGGATCGGTTCACGGACGACGATCCATTAGAGCGAGGCCCTACTTGGCCGCGCCGAGAGTGGATTCGCAGGCTTCCTTCGGCATGCCCATCTCCACCTTTTCGGTGAACATGGTGCACAGCTTCTCGTTCTTCTTCTGTTCACAGTAGTGCTTGACCAGCTTTTCACAGGGGTTGCCCCCGCAGCCGACCGCACCGATTGCCATGAAGGCCAGAATTGCCAAAAACACTCGCTTCATCTCATCCTCACTTATGGCTCCCGCGCGATTGTCCAATCCCGCTGTTCCGTTGTCAACCGCAACGGACCACGGTCGTCACGGCGCTCGTGACGTCACATATCAACGACCCGAGAGGTCGTACTTCCCTTGTCCACGGTAATGGTGATGGTCTTGGTCGCCGTCTCGTTCTTCAACTTGAAGACCTGACGGCCCACCGGGAACTCCCGCCGACGGAGCGGCGTGGTGCCGACCTTCACACCCTTGTGATAGACGTGGGCCCACGGACGGGCGTTGATGGTCACGAACCCCGTGGCCGTCGGGACCGGCTTCGGCTTTGGCCTGGGTTTGACCACCCGCGGCCTGGCCAGCGAGATCGCAATCAACTCTTCTGGAACGGTCACCTCGTAGCTCTTGCGATGGGTCCTGAATCCCGAGGCCATGGCCTCCACGAAGAGCCGGTCCCCCACCTCGAACCGGTCCGCCAGGACCCTCTTCCCGTCCTTGGGCTGAACGATTCTCCCGTCCACGCGCACCCGGGCCTTCGCTGGGGACACCTCCAGGGTGACCACGGCGGCCTGGACTGCCGCGGGTTTCAACGCGTCCTTTCCCGCGGTGGCGACCTGACCTCCGTCCACCGATGACACATCGGGAACCGCGGCCACGGCCGGGACGTCCGGGACCATGGCGGGACCTGTGTCAGGGGTCACCACGACGGGAACGCCTGACGACCCCGGATCGGTCCTGACCGGTGTGGGAATTGACTCGACCGGGGATTCGCCAAACAAGGCCTCCGAGTCTCCGAAGGCCATGACCCCGTAGAAGCCGCCGATGCCCAGGGCCACACCCACCAGCACGAAGAAGAGCCACATGGCGGCACGGGACGCCCGCCCGGCACGCACGTCGGTCCTGGACGCGGCCCACCTTTTTAGGTTACCCGTGGACCGCAGGTCGTCCCCCGTGTCCGTCAGCACGGCCCGTACTTCCGACTCGGGAAGGGCCACCGTGGGCGCGGATTCCACCCCGCCGGCCGCGTCGTACTCCTCTTCAACTGTTTCGTACGCCGCGAGGACCTCTTCCAGTTCCTCTTTCAGCAGGCCCACCGGCACCGTGGTGGGCGGACTCCCATCGGAGACGTCGATGGCGAGGGTTTCAGCCTCGGGTTCCGGGGCCTGCCTCGGCGTGATTTCCCTGTCTTCGGACAGCAGTTCCGTGCCCGCTTCGGAGGACGGTGCCGACTTGGCCTCGGCCGCCATTTTCGGTGTGGGCTTCGAGTCATTCCCCTGTTCCCCGCCGTCGGCCTCGAGCAGGCGCCGCATGTACGATGCGAGGTCCAGCTCGTCCCGGCCGGAGGCCTGCTTGAACACGAAGTTCTGGAGGTCCTTCTCCAGGGCGGCCAGGTTGGCGTAGCGTTCCTTCGGGTCCTTGCGAAGGCCTTTGAGAATGATGGCGTCCAGTTCCCGCGGGACGCTCTTGCGGAAAAGGGACGGCGGCGGCACGCTCTGATTCAGAACGTTGTTCAGGATCTCGAAATCCGAATCGCCTTCGAACAGGCGCTTGTAGGTCAGCATCTCCCAGGTCACGGTGCACAGGGCAAACAGGTCCGACCGGGGATCCAGGGGTTTCCCCTTGGCCTGCTCGGGAGACATGTACGCGCACTTGCCCTTGACGGTCCCGGCACGTGTCTTGGTGGAACGGGCCGCCGCCTTGGCGATCCCGAAATCGGCCAGTTTCACGTCGCCGCCCAGGGAAATCATGATGTTGTGGGGGCTCACGTCCCGATGGATGATGTTGAGGGGTTCGCCCTCGTCACTCTTGCGGGTGTGGGCGTAATGGAGGCCCGACGCAATATGGGCCACCGCGTGGGCCGTCATCAGGGGGGTCATGGCCAGGTCGGCCTTGGTCCCAAGGTCGATGATCCGGCGAAGGTCACGCCCGTCGATGTACTCCATGGCAATGTAGTAGGCATCGTCCTGCATGTCGAAGTCGATGACCTGGACGATGGAAGCGTGATGAAGGGCAGCGGCGATGCGGGCTTCGTCGATGAACATGCTGACGAAGGCCTCGTCCTCCGTGTAGGACGGCAGGATCCTCTTGATGACCACGGTGCGCTGGAAACCTTCGGCCCCCAGGTACTTGGCCAGGAAGACCTCGGCCATGCCGCCCACGGCGAGTTTTCTCAGCAGTACGTATTTTCCGAAAGTCTGCGGCAGGTCGAGCGCCATGGGACCATCCACCATTGCCGGCAGCAGTATAGCACCGTAGCGCATGCCCTTGAAAGCTGGCGGGAGGGGCGTCAACCGTCGATCGTCGATAGTCGATCGTCAATCGCTTTCAGAGGAAACCGTGACCCGACCGGAACTTACCGGCGGCGGCCCGGGCGTCCCTGATGGTTCGATGAGCCACGGTCAGGGCGGTCCATGGTCGGACGGGATCGTGGGGGGGACTGAACCCGGCGCGAGCGTTCGGGCTTCTTCGGGCGCCGGGCCTTCTTCGGGGCCTTGTAGGCCGGAGCCGGTTTCGACACGGACCGTTTCGGGGGCGGCGTCGATCGTCCCTTGATCGCCCTGCCTCTGGCTTTCGGCGCGGGCGCAGGGGCCGAACGGCGGACCTTCTTCACGGCCCCGGGGGAACGGTCGGCCTTTCGGGCGGGCGCCTCGTGTCGCGTGGTCGCGGGCGGTCGACCGGAGGACCGATCCTCGTGGGGACGAAGCCTGGTTGAGGGGGAGGGCTTCTTCGTGTCCATCCGACTGGGCCGCCCCTGGAAGTCATAGAGCGATTTCCCACCACGGGCACCCTCGTCACGCACCTTGCGGGACTCGGCCCGGGATCCCTTGCGGCTCAGGGCGGGGTCCACGTTCAAACCGTGATCCCGGGGTTCCCAGGCCACGGATCGGTCCCGGGACTTCCGACTGGTCCGCGGCCGCGCGGCCGGTCCCCTGCGGGCAGTCCCACCGCCATCGCGGATCAGCCTCCCGCGGTCCCTGTCGGCCTTGGCGCCGACGGTGCGGTCCGGGGTCCTCTGGGTCACGTCCCTGTAGCGGTCGGGCATCTCGCGCCCCGCCCCTTCAGGCTCCATCCAGGACTTCATGCCGCGGCGCCCCTTGCTGTCGTCCCAGGCCGGGAGCATCTTCACTTCGTCGGGCCGTGAACCGATCCGGTCGGCAATGAACATCCGCCCCGCAGCCGGCACCTTGCCGCCGCCGGGAACCGGGCCCACGTGGCCTTTCTTCACGGCGTCATTGAAGGCCTTGTTGGACGCCACGGGGTCAGTCACCATCACCCTTGACATGTCCGCCTTGTGGTTTCCAGGGAAATGGAGATTCCCACCGGACGATCCCGCATGGGCCTTGTGTCTTTTACCCGGCTTGTAGAAGTTCTCATAGGCCACCATGGTCAGGCCCGGGTGGAACGCCAGGCGACCCTTCCGGCCGAGGCGCTGGCCCACCCACAGTCCGGTCCAGAATCCATCGTTGTACCCGTCCGCGTACCCGTGACGATACCCGTTGTACCAGCCCGGATCGAAGGGATACCAGCCGATCCACGTGGGGCCATGGAAGAAGCTGACCACCGCCGGCCTCCAGTGGCAGGCGGACTCCGGGATCCAGACCCAGCCGTACAGCACGCTGTGGCGCCAATGGCCGCAGTGATCCGTCACGTAACCCCAGGGGTCGTAGGAATTCCAGGTCCATCCGTGGACGGACCAGTACCAGTGACCGTGCCGGTAGGGCGCCCAGTCATCGCCGTGGTGCAGGGGGACGAAGACCAGTGTTCCACCCACCATCACCCAGTGCCCCAGCCCGTTCAGATAGGTGTCCCAGTAGGGCCGCTCGGACCGATCACGGACGTAGGTGTTGACGAGGGTCACCGAATCGAAGCCGGTGCCCCAGCGCAGCCTGGCCGTCACCCGCATGCCCGCGGGGGCGTCCCGGGGCACATAGAAATTGATCCCGTAGTCCGTGACCTCGAAATAGAGGCTGTCCGCGCATCCCTCCTCGGGATCGCACCGGTCGCCGCCCATTTCGGCCACCGACCAGATGAAGTCCTCCACGGGACGGAAGGCGAATTCCGGTTCGCCGTCCGCGTTCCTCCAGACCTCGTCCGCGGTGAGGGACACCACCTGTCCGGGCCTCACGGGGATTTCCCCGATCCGCACGTCGGCATCGAGGACGCCATCCGCCGCCACGATTCGCACGATCTGGGCCGTGGCCGGACCGGCGATGACCAGGACGGTCGCCACCGTCATCAAGCCCGACACCATCAAAGAAGTCGAATGCCTTTTCATGGGACACATCCCGAGGTCTCCATGGGCTTCGACGTCAATGGTAACGTTTTATTCGAAACGGATCAGCCGTGGTTCATCCCCGTTCCCACGTTCCGCGATCATCGTTCAACGTTGGACGATCCACGCTGAACCAAGTACAATTCGCCGGCCGGGAGGACCATGCACAAGCACGACGTCATCATCCTGGGAGCCGGCCTGTCGGGCCTGTCCACCGCCATGCATTCCGGGGGCGACTACCTTCTCGTGGAGCGGGACGAGCGGGTGGGCGGGCTGACCCGCACCGAGGACATCGACGGTTTCCTTTTCAACCATACCGGCCACTGGCTTCATCTGCGGAACGATGACGTGAAGCAGCTGGTGGCGGACCTCCTGCCCGACGGCATGCTCACCGTGGATCGCAAGGCCCGCATCTACACCCATGGCGTGTTCACCGGGTACCCGTTTCAGGCCAACCTGGCGGGACTTCCGGCCCCGGTGCTGAGGGCCTGCGTTCAGAACGCCGTGGAAGCCGCAGTGCGGCGGGCCGCCAAGCCGCGGTCACGGCCGAAGTCGTTCCTGGAATACGTGCGCCACCACTTCGGCGACGGTATTGCCGACTACTTCATCGTGCCCTACAACACCAAGCTATGGGGCGTGTCGCCCGGCGAGGTCACGGCCGACTGGACCCAGCGTTTCGTGCCCGTTCCGGACGTGGCCGGGATCGTGGACGGCGCCCTGGGCACGGCGGACCGAGCCATGGGATACAACGCCACTTTCCTCTATCCCGCGGCCGGGGGCATCGAGAGCCTCCCCAGGGCCATGGAATCGCGTCTGGACCCGGGCCGTATCCGGCTTAAAACCCAGCCCAGCGCCATCAACGTGTCGGAAAAATGGGTGGAAATCGAGGGCGAAAGAACGTCCTACGATCACCTGGTATCCACCCTGCCACTGCCGGAACTGGTGGCGCTGACCCGGGACGCACCCGGGACCATCCGTCGCGCGGCCGGTCGTCTCCGTTGCTCGCCCCTGCGTTACGTCAACGTGGGACTGTCGATTGAAAGGCCCCTTGACGGAAGCCACTGGATCTACCTGCCCGAGGCCCGGTTCCCCTTCTACCGCGTGGGCTCGGCTTCCAACGCGGTACCGTCCCTGGCCCCTCCGGGGCGCTCATCCCTGTACGTTGAGCTGGCGAACGACCAGCAGGCGCCCCAGGAAGACGTGGTCCGCGCCATCGCGGCCTTCCTCAAGGAGATCGGAAGCATCCGGGACGAATCGGAATTGCTGTTCGCCGCATTCCGGGAACACCCTTACGGTTACGTGATTTACGACAAGCCCTGCGCCCGGGCCCGCCGGACCATCCTGGATTTCTTTGACGGAAACCAGGTCCAGTCCATCGGCCGGTACGGGGCATGGACCTACAATTCAATGGAAGATGCGATCCTGGACGGGATGGTGGCGGCCAGGCGGATTCGGGGGTTGTGATGCAGGACGGCGGGGAAAGTGTAAAGGGCATTGACGTCAGCATCGTCATACCAGTGTACAACGAAGAGGGATTGCTGGCCACGGCGGTGCGGGATCTGTTGGGCCAGTTGGAGCCCATCCCCCTGGTGTTCGAGGTGATCCTCTCGGAAAACGGCAGCAAGGATCACACGCGCGAGATCGCCGACGAATTGTCGAAAACCCGGAACAACGTGCGAGTCCTCCATTCAGACCAGCCCAACTACGGTCTCGCCATGCGCCGCGGAATCGAGGAAGCCCGGGGGCGGATCTGCATCTGTGACGAGATCGACCTCTGCGACGTGGATTTCCATGGTCGGGCCATCGAGCTGTTGACCTCGGGACAGGCCGACATGGTGGTGGGCAGCAAGCGCCACCCCGAGGCCAGGGACCGGCGTCCCGCCCTCAGGCGATTCGCCACCGGCGTCATCAACCTGATGTTGCGGATCTTCCTGGGATTTCGGGGAACGGACACCCACGGGCTGAAGGCCTTCAACCGGGAAAAGATCCTGCCCGTGCTGGCACTGTGCGTGGTGGAAAAGGACCTGTTCGCCAGCGAACTGGTCATTCGCGCCGAACGGGCCGGGGTGAACGTGGTGGAGGTCCCGCTGGACATCGCCGAAAAGAGGCCCCCGTCCATCAACCTGTTCAAGAGGGTGCCCAACGTGCTTCGCAATCTGTGGAAGCTGTTCCTGGTCATTCGTCTGGGACGCAAACCGAGATGACTTCGCCGCAACGAACCCTCTGCGTCAACATCGACCTTGACGACTTGCGTTACTACCGCGCCATCCACGGGCTGCCCGAAGGGCCGGATACGCCGCTGATCTTCGAAAAGGCCGTGCCCCGTTTCCTGGACTTCTGCGAAATATCCGGCGTCCGATCGACCCTCTTCGTCATCGGTCGGGATATGCAATGGTCATCGGCGCGCGACGGTCTGTCCCGGGCCGTTGCGCAAGGACACGAGGTGGCGAGCCACAGCCTGTCCCACTTCTATGACCTCTCCCGGCGGCCGCGGTCCGAAATGAATGAAGAGGTCCACAAGGCCCGGGAGGTGATCGGCGAGGCATTGGGCCTGGAGGTGGCGGGATTCCGCGCCCCGGGATACAACCTGACGCCCGCCCTCCTTGAAGTGGTGGCCGGCGCGGGTCACACCTACGACTCGTCCGTGCTGCCTTCACCGGCCTACTACCTGGCCAGGGCGGCCGTGATCGGGAAAATGGCACTGAAGGGCCGTACGAGCGCGTCCATCCGTGGCAGGGCCGGCGACTTTTTCCGGACGCCCGTGCCGTTTTCCTGGGGAGAGCCGTCAGCGGGGCTGAAGGAATTCCCCATCACCGCGTGCGGGTTCGGCAGGCTACCTCTCATCGGCACGACCCTGGCCCGTGGGGGACTGCAGGGGACGTTGCCATTGCGCGGGGCCGGGCGCCTTCCTTTCGTCAACCTGGAGTTTCACGCCCTGGACTTCCTGGACAGGGAAAAGGATGGAATTGAAGCGGATCTGGCCGTGGAACCGGCCCTGACCATCCCCCTGGAACGCCGCCTGGAAAGATTCGAAAACGCAGTCAGGCGACTATCCAAAGGACGAACCGTCCGCACCCTCGACCACCTGTAGGAACCAGCGGGAACGCTGGCCCCAAGCGGGCCTCTTGTGGTAGAAAAGACGCTGACCGGAATGGGAGGAAAGGCCATGGATGACTGCATTTTCTGCAAGATCATCAAGGGCGACATCCCGGCAGACGTGGTCTACCGGGACGAGCGGTTCCTTGCATTCCTGGACATCCGGCCCATCAACCGGGGTCATGTCCTGGTCATTCCCCTGGTGCATGCCGAGCGGCTGACGGACCTGCCAGATGACCTGCTGGCCGCCGAACTGCCCCTGGCCCGGCGGATCGCTTCAGCGGTTCTCGAGGTCACCGGGGCCACGGACTTCAACCTGTTCAACACCAACGGCGTTGAGGCCGGCCAGGAAGTGTTTCACCACCACATCCACATCATCCCGCGCCACGCCGGCGACGGTTTGACATTCAACTTGAATCCCGTGTCCTACAACGAGGGCGAGGCGTCGGAACTGGCCGGTCGTATCGGGAACGTCATGACATCCTGAGGTACCATCGAAGCAGGGCCATTGATGAAAGAGCCGATTTCAGACTACGACCTTCTGCACGCCATGCAGTCCGCCATGCGGCCCCTGTCCGCCGTGGCCGGGTCCCACACGCGGGTCTGCGCCTTTGATTCTAAGAAGTTGGGCGAGGTGCTGGCGGAACTGGCGGGGGACCGCGGTGCGGACAGTGAAGGACGGGCCGCCGCCCGCCGCTGCGGGAGGCGGATCGGGCGTCGCTTCCTGGTCAAGGTGGGAAACATCCGGGACTACGTGGTCAAACTGTCGGGCGAGCGGGAAAGCGTGTTCCGACGGTCGCTCATGTCGGAGATCTTCGGGCCGGTGGGGTATGACTTCGCACCCAGCAGCCACAAGGTCCATATCGACACCCGGGAAGCCGTCAGAGAAATCCCTTTTTTTTCGTACGGTTCCCCCGCCCAGCAATTTGCGCCCGACGTGCTGGAGGACGCCCGGGCTGCGGTGGATGGGCGGCAGTCCCCGGTTTCCCCCGATGACGCCGTTTTCCTCATGGAGGAAAAACAGGGAATCCGCGTACCCCACAAGGTCTGGGACATCCTGTCCGAGGATCCCTATTTCAAGGAAACGGTCCACGGCTACCAGGACCTGGCCCGTTTCCAGCAGTTTCTTCGCCACAATCCCCTGGACACCAATATCAGGGACCAACTGTCCGCCTTTTTCGAGGCGCCCATCACCGTGGGACTGCGTGACACGCTCCGCTGGACCGAAGGTGCCCGGCATCCCGACATGGGATGGGCCCAGGCCGAGGACGTGATCCGCCGGTGCTTCCAGGATTACGGCACCGAAAATTTCCTGCCGCCGGAAATCAACTATTACTCGCGCTCCATCGGGCGGACACCGGCCGAGGTCGATGCCCGGCTGCAGGGCAACCGGAAGGCGTCCGAAGCCTTCGCGCGATGGATGGTGGAACGGATGCCGCTGTCCTGGACCATGGCCCGGACCGACGACGAACTGGCAGGGATCGCCACGGCGATCCTGCACCTCCATTTCGACTACCCGGTCTATGACGTGGAACCCTACACCGGCATCGTGAGCACCTCCGGCCTGCGCACCACCCTTCGGGTCCTGGCCGGGTTGGTGGTGCACCTGACCGGCGCGGACGTCCCGGAACGCCGGAACCCGTTGACAGACGACCTGATCGGTCAGGCGGGGCCCGTCATGGGCCTCCTGGAGGGGTTGCGTGGGGACGATCGGGTGGAGTTCCTGGAAATCGTCAACGAGATGCTGTGGGAGGTGGCCATCCGGGGAGGCGTGCCCCTGCTGGACGGCGGAACGGCGCCTTACCGCCGGGTGGAACGCACCTTCTATTCTTTCCAGGAACGGGCCCAGCATCCCGTGGAGTCCGTGGGGTACGTGGAGGAAGTGCTCACGCTGGAGGAAATCCAGGACTCCCCGGACCAGGAAGTGCTGCGGCGCCATCCCGACCTGGCCAGGAAACTGGTGGTCTTCTTCACCCTGGTCTACCGGTACTTCCTCGATACCGGCCACGTGCCCGACCTGCGACCCGACGACGCGGGCAAGGACCTGTTGCTGAAGGGCATATGGGGATACAAGACAGGAAACCTCATCCTGGTCACGGGGCGTACCCGGGGCGGTCGTCCCGTCAACGCCATCCGCTTCGTGGACAATAAGGATCAGTTCAAGCAATACAAGCGCGAGGAGGACCGGGCCCATCCACTGGGACTGGCCAAGTACGCCCTGCGTCTTGTCCACCCCCTGATCCAGCCCGCCATGCAGCGTTCCATCGGTATGTACACGGGACTGGTGGCGAAAATGGAGGGCTTGGACACCCAGGTCAAGCGCGACGTCCCGACACGGGTTTCGAGGGCCGTGAACCAGGTCCTGCGCGACGGCGTGGACGGCGCCGTCACCCACACCACCGCGTTTCTCCACGACCTCATCGACGACACCACCGATGGCATCGCCAAGTACCTCCGCAAGTTCTGAGGACGACTTGTCGTTGATCGTTGATCGTTGATCGTTGATCGTTGATCGTTCCAGGATTGTA
>JADHTP010000216.1 GCA_016784945.1 Deltaproteobacteria bacterium
GCATCGAATCCCTGGCCGAAGACTACACGCGGGTGTTCAGGCGAGGCGGGGGGCCCGTTCGCCGGGACCGTTTCACCGTTCTTGTCACGGGTTCCGATGGGCCCTGTGTGACAGCGGAGGTTGAAAACACATGAACCGGACCGATCTGCTGGAAGCCCTGCAAACGACCATAGGACACCGGTTCAAGGACCCGTCTCTCCTGGAAACCGCCCTCACCCATCGTTCCTTCACGAACGAGTCCCAGGACCCGATGGAAGACAACGAGCGCCTGGAGTTCCTGGGCGATGCCGTGGTCAACCTGGTGGTGGCGGACAGGACCTATGCCCTCGAACCGGACTGGGACGAAGGACGCCTCACGCGCCTCAAGGCCCTGGTGGTCTGCGGTCCGGCTCTGGCTGAAAAGGCCAGCGACCTTGGCCTTGGTGAACTCCTGCTCCTGGGCCGGGGGGCGGCCCGGAGCGATCGGGTGGGCCAGGCCTCCAGCGCACTGTCCAATGTCTTCGAATCGGTGGTGGGCGCCGTATACCTGGACGGAGGGTTCGATACGGCACAACGCTTCATCCTGTCCCAACTGGACCCCGCTATCCAGGCTTGCCTCGAACGGGGGCGCCTGACGGATCCCAAGTCCTCACTCCAGGCCGCCTGCCTGAGGGAGTCCCACCAGACCCCCGTCTACCAGGTTGTCGGTCGTGAAGGCCCGGACCATGCCCCGCAGTTCACCATCCGGGTCGTCCTGCCCGACGGCGTCGGCCACGAGGGCACCGGCGGTTCCAGGAAGGAGGCGGAGCAGGCGGCCGCTCTGAATGCACTCAACGCACTGGGGATCGGGTGCTGAACTTTGTCGCCGAAGCCCCCTGTGGCCGTCCGACAACACCGACCTTGAATTGCAGGTGAGCAGCCATTGACTATGGACTATTGACTGTCGACTATTGACTATTGGTCCTTCTACGTTGATTGTCTCCCTTGGCAATCGATACGCTCGGAGGAAAGATCGGTCAATGGACCCGCTGCTTGACATCAAGGACCGCACTCTCCTCCTGGGAAACGAAGCGCTGGTTCGCGGCGCCCTGGAAGCGGGGATCGGGGCCTTTTCCACCTACCCCGGCACTCCGGCGTCGGAAATTGGCGATTGTCTGTATCGGCTGGCCGACGAGGCCGGTCTGTTTTTCGAGTACGCCGTCAACGAGATGGTGGCGGTCGAAACCGTCATCGCGTTTTCCCTGTCGGGATACCGTTCCATGGCAGCCATGAAGCACGTGGGCCTCAACGTGGCTTCCGACGCCTTCATGACCTTTCCCTACCTGGGCGTGGAAGGCGGCGCTGTGGTGGTTTCCGCCGACGATCCCGGCTGTCATTCAAGCCAGAACGAGCAGGACAACCGCCACCTGGCCCGCATGGCCGGCACCCCCATGCTGGAACCGGCCACCCCCGAGGAATTGCGGGTCCTCACCCGCCGGGCCTTCGAACTGTCCGAGCAGTTTCGCCTGCCCGTCCTGTTGCGACTCACCACCCGCATCGCCCACATGCGCGCCGCGGTGGACCCGGGCCCCCTTCCCGACCGGCCGGTGGCGGCCCGCGAGTTCACCCGTGACCCCATGAACCGCGTGATGGTGCCCTCCGTGGCCCGCAGGCGGCACCGCGAAATGACCCGGATGCTGGAGGATGCCGGTTCAGCGGCCAATTCCCCTGAATTCTGTCGCCGTGACGGCCCCGGATCGAACCTGGGCATCATTGCCACCGGTTCGGGAAGGAACCTGGCCGACAGCGCCCTCAGGGACCTGAAGGCACAGGGCGGGGCGGACCTGCTGGAACTGGCATTCACCTACCCGTTTCCCACCCGGGCTATCGAGTCTTTTCTGCAGGACCACAAGCGAGTCCTCGTGGTGGAGGAACTGACACCCTTCATGGAAGACGCCGTATCCGCCATCGCACATCGCTGCCATTCAGACGCCGAGATCTTCGGCAAGCACACGGGGCACCTGACGGAACTGGGTGAACTGGGCCCCGACCAGGTGACCGCCGCCCTTGCCGACCTGACCGGATCGCCTTTACCCGCCTGGTCCGGCGCCGACGCCGTGCCGTCCGTTGACGAACTGCCCGCACGTCCCCCGATCCTGTGTCCCGGCTGTCCGCACCGCGCCTCCTACCTCATGACCCGTCAGGTGGTGGGGCCCGACACCCTGGTGGCCACGGACATCGGTTGCTACACGCTGGGTCTTTTTCCGCCCCTGGGCATGGGCGATCTCCAGATCTGCATGGGTGGTTCCGTTTCGCTGGGCGCCGCCCTGGGTGCCGCCCTTGACCGGCCCGTGCTGGCCTTCATCGGCGATTCCACCTTCTTCCACGCCGGCATTCCCGGCCTGGTCAACGCTGCGTCCAATGGAAGGAAGCTCCTCCTGGTCGTCCTGGATAACGAAACCACGGCCATGACGGGCTACCAGCCCCACCCGGGATCCCCCGGAAATGGCCGGCGACGCATTGCCATCGAAAAGGTGGCCGAGGCCTGCGGTGCCGACCCGGTTCTCACCGTGGACCCCGGTAATCCAAAAAAGTCCATGGACGCCGTACGTACGGGCTGGAGTTCCGATGGCGTGGCCGTGGTGGTCATGAGAAGCCCCTGCGCCAGGCACGCCCTGCGCACCGGCGCCGTTGCTCCACGCCCCCCCGTTCGAATCGTCAACGGCGGCAAGGAGTCCTGTTCCAACTGCACGTCCTGTGTCTCCTTGACGGGTTGTCCCGCCCTGCGCCTCGAAAAAGGGTCAGACGGCCCCGAAGTGATAGAATCCCTTTGCAACGGATGCGGACTCTGTGCCATGGTCTGCCCTAATGGAGCCATCGTTTCCAGTGAGTGAGCCCGTACCAATCGACACCGGCAGGAATGACCGGACCGTCCGCATCGCGGTGGTCGGCGTCGGCGGCCACGGCGTGGTCCTGTGTGCGAGGCTCATGGCTGAAACCGCCGTCCTTTCCGGAACCCAGGTCGCCATGAGCGAGGTCCACGGCATGGCCCAGCGCGGCGGCGTGGTGGCCACCACCGTGGTGTTGAACGGTGGA
Organism: Deltaproteobacteria bacterium; assembly: GCA_016784945.1. GTDB lineage: Bacteria > Myxococcota_A > UBA9042 > DTJE01 > DTJE01 > JADDHL01. The sequence goes on from JADHTP010000216.1 coordinate 3,055, forward strand.
AACTGTCCCATGTTGCCCGACGGGTCGGCGGACCTCCTCCTGGCCACGGAGCCACTGGAGGCCCTGCGCGCCCTCCACTTGACCGGCCCCCGGGGTACCCTGGCCGTATGGATGGTGGAAAATCCCCCGGCCAGCATGTCGCCCGACGACCGGCCCTATCCTTCCCGAGAATCGATCATCGAGGGACTCCTGTCCTCCGGCGCCTCCCTGTGGACCCTCAATGGACGATCGGAACACCACACACCAGTCGGCCTCTTGCGCTCCAACGTGGCCCTGCTGGGTACCGCCGTGCGATCGGGGGTCCTTCCCTTCGAACTGGAATCTTTTGCCCGTACCATCAAGCGGGTCCTGCCCGCCCGCTTCATCGAAACCAACCTTGCGTCGCTGCACTTTGGTCACGACAAGGCGATCCACGTGGAATCCCCTGCCTTGAGGAATTATGGGAAAGCTGTTCAGGGACGATGAAGCCGGTGCGGTCGTCGAGCTGCTGCTATCCAGGTTCGGCGTCCATCTCCAGGGTGAATGCCTTCGCGTCGATGGCCGCTCGGAACCCGATTTCGTGGAAATCGAGGCCTTCCTGGAAAAGGCGGACGGCTCCTTCTGCTACCAGATGTCCGTTCGCGCACCACTGGGAAAGGACCTGTCACGGGAGGCAGGGAAAAGCCTGGCCCTGGACTTCCTGGGCTACATCCTGGACCAGTATTTCGGCAGCGACCGTGAACTCCTGCTGCCCCTGGACTACCAGACCTACCCCTTCGGCGATCACCATGTACAGGCCCGCGGTGATCTGACCAACCCCCGCCTCGATGCGGCCGCCGACCGGATCATCGAACGCGGTGTTCCCCTCGATCCCGACGATCCCGCGCCCGGCCTATAGCGACACTCCGTTTACTGTTCGCCGCGCGTCTTTGCCACGGACACGAGGATGGATCCGCCGATGAGGGCCGCCACCACGATCAGTGACAGCCATACTGGGATGGACAGGATGGCCGGCGATACCAGCATCTTCATACCGATGAACACCAGCACCAGCGCCAACCCGTAGTGCAGGAACTTGAACCGGCGCAGGTAGCTCGCCAGCAGGAAATACATGGCCCGAAGACCGAGGATGGCGCACACGTTGGATGAGTACACGATGAAGGTGTCCCGGGTGACGCCGAAGATGGCGGGGATGGAGTCAACGGCGAACACCACGTCCGAGGCCTCGATCACGAGCAGTACGGCCAGGAGGGGCGTGGCGAACCATCGTGCCCCCACCTTGACGAAGAAATGATCCTCCCGGTATTCCGGGACCGACGGGATGAACCGCTTGAAGAAACGGAAGACCAGGTTCTTCTCCGGCTCCACGCTGACGTCACCGGAAAAGAAGAGCTTGGCACCCGTTCCCAGCAGAAAGGCGCCGAACACATAGATGAACCAGTGGAAGGAATCGAGGAGCGCGGCCCCCAGCAGGATGAACAGCGCCCGCATGAAGAGCGCCCCGAGGATGCCCCAGAAAAGGACCCTGTGCTCCAGTGCCGGCGGAACCGAAAAGTACGAGAAAAGCAGCAGGAACACGAACAGGTTGTCGATGCTGAGGGATTTCTCCAGGAGGTAGCCCGTAAGGAATTCCAGGGCCTTGTCGGACGACCCGGTGTACCACCACAGCAAGCCGTTGAATGCCAGGGACAGGAGAACCCAGAAGACGCTCCAACCCAGCGCTTCCCGGGTTGTTACCTCGTGGGCCCTGCGGTGAAAGACGAAAAGGTCCAGGGACAGCATGGCCAGGACGAAGACCGTGAAGCCGATCCACAACCACGGGGTCCCCACGAACAGGGTCTCTACCGGCATGTATTCAGGCCTCGTACCGCTTGCGCTCGTTGGCCAGTGCATCGGCCAGCGCCGCCCGGATGTCGGGGTGGGTCAGGGCCAGGATCCTGGCCGCCAGTACGGCCCCGTTCTTGGCGCCGTCCACGCCCACGGTGGCCACGGGAATTCCCGGGGGCATCTGCACGGTGGACAGGAGGGCGTCCAGTCCGTTGAGGGCGCCGGCAGCAATAGGTACGCCGATCACGGGCAGAAGCGTATGGGCCGCCACCGCCCCGGCCAGGTGGGCCGCCATGCCGGCACAGGCGATGAAGACCTGCACACCCCTTCCGGGTGCGGCTTTCACGTAGTCCATCACCAGGTCCGGCGTCCTGTGGGCCGAAAGCACCTTGACTTCGCAAGGAACGTTCAGACTGTCGAGCATGGCCTTCGCCTTTTCCACGATGGGCAGGTCGCTGGGACTGCCCGTCATAATCGCAACCAGTGGTCCGTCTGCCTGTTCAGCCAATGTTTCCTCCCTGTTCCTCTTGACGGCGGGATTCAGCCCGCCTGCTTCCGTAGAGGGGATCCTACAACAGTTTCAATGCTCTCGCGGCCGCCTTCCGATAGGCCTTGGCCGCGCGTTTGAAGGATTTGAGGACCTTCCGGTCCATCCCTTCTTCCTCGTTGTACCACGCACCGGTGAAGAAGTTCACCGTTGCCTTGTATTCGCGGGCCAGGGCATCGGCGGGACCGGCCAGGGCCAGTTGTTCCGGCTGCGTCTTCCGACGCAGCATCACCACCGCCCTGCCCGCGATCCGGTCTGCGGACCGCAGGCTGTACCGCCA
>JADHTP010000217.1 GCA_016784945.1 Deltaproteobacteria bacterium
GAAGGTGTCCACCCGCAGGTCGTCATCCTTGATCTCGATCTCGATGGTGTCCTCGATGTCGGGCAGGACGAAAACGCTGGCAAAGGTGGTGTGCCGGCGCGCGTTGGCGTCGAAGGGCGAGATCCGCACCAGGCGGTGAACGCCGGATTCGGCCTTCAGGTAGCCGAAGGCGTAGTCGCCATCCACGGACAGCGTGGCGTTCTTGAGACCGGCCTCTTCACCGGGCAGGGAGTCCAGGAGGCTGGTGGCGAAACCCCGCCGCTCACACCATCGAACGTACATGCGCAGGAGCATCTCCACCCAGTCCTGGGACTCGGTCCCGCCGGCGCCCGCATGGATCCCGAGGATGGCGCCCGAGCCGTCACTGGGCCCGCTCATCATCCTGGCGAACTCGAGCTTGTCCACCAGCTTCTCCAGACCCCCAAGCGCCGCTTCCACCTCTTCGCCGAATTCCTCCGCGCCTTCCTCCTCGGCCATGGACAGCATGTCTTCCGCGTCCTTGATCTCCCGGAGGGGGCGTTCGTAGGATTCGATGTTTTTTTCCAGACGGGCCTTTTCGCGCATGAGCGCCTGGGCCCTCTGGTGATCGTTCCAGAGGTCGGGCTTGGAGGCTTCTTCGTCTATTTCTGCGATGCGGGTGGCCTTGGCCTCGGGGTCAAAGAAACCTCCCGAGGACCTGGGTCCTCTCACGGAGGGCGCTGATGCGTTCCTTGAGTGGCTCGAACACGGTTTATTCTCCTATTGGAACGGGGTCCAGCCTCGCTGGAGAAGCGAGGTCCAGTCCATGGTCACGGCCACGGCGGAGTGGATGAACACGCCGCCCCATATGGTGTTGGTCCGCAGCGACAGCACCCCCAGGACGCAACCGGCCAGGATGGCCGCCAGCGCTTCCGCCATGGGCTTCTGGAAATGGATCATGCAGTAGGGGACCGCCATGGCAAAAACCGCCATGGACCCCATGCGGTGCTTCATCGAATGGATCATGAAGCCCCGAAAGAAGAACTCCAGGGCGAAGAACTGGAGGCAGTAGAAGAACTCCCAGATGGCCAGGTCCCAGAGGCCGTCGGGGTTGTGATAGAACGGATAGGTCTTCTGGAACTGTTGGGTATAGGACACCACCACCACCGCGCCGAGCACCGGGAGGAACAGCATCAGGTAGATGGGCAGGTGGCGGAAGAAACCGCGGATCGAGAATCCGTAGTTCCGCAGGGGTTCGCGGTAAACGCCCCAGATGATGATCGTCGGGATCACAAAGTAGATGGTGAAGCAGCCCAGGGACCAGGCGATGTGTTGGTACAGGGGCGCCACGCCCAGAAGATCGTAGCGCAGTGTTTCGTTCGGGATCTTCGACACCAGGTCCACGACCCCGTTCGAGATCCGGCTCTGGAACCGTCCGTCCAGGACATAGAAGTTCATCACGGTCAGCAGGACGGCCACGGCAATGGACCCGAACACGGCCTTGAAAGCGGGTGATCGCCGAAAAGACGTGACCTCGTCCTGGATCCGGTCCACGGCTTCCAGCTGCTCGGTGATTACCTTGTGATAGAGCTTCGCAATCATGGGGCGAAAGTGTAGCACGTTGTGGCCCGGGGGAAGCATTCGTCCCGTGGCTCGGGGCAGGGCAAACGCATCTGATTCGTGGTCGTGATCGTGGTCGTGGTCGTGGACGCTTTGGCCAATCTTTGTCAACATCGAGACGATCCGGCGGATGAGTTCTTTCGCATCTTCCGTCCGTCTCCGGGTCGATGATGCCGAGGATGTGGCAGACGTCCATTATGGCCCCGCATTCCATAGTTGTACCTTGAGGCTATCAGGAAGAAGCGCCTGGGGTCCATCTCGCCTGATCTGCCCACTCCCATCTGCGACATTCAATGGAATGGAAAGGGCCGCACGACGAAGTTGGTCGGCCAGAACATGGTTGCCCTTGGGAAAGTGATTGATGGCACGGGCACAAAGGGCGAACAGTTCTATCGAACTTCTGTACACATCGAGCCGTTCGTAAGCCAACATGTCAGGCACCTTTCGTCCACGTCCACGTTCACGATCACGTTCACGTTGTCTATCGGTCGTGCGTAGCTTCTGTTTCAACATTTTGATGCGTTTGCCCTGTGGCTCGGGGGTTGTCAGAAGTTCGTGGATTCGCGTGAAATCGTGTCCGGTTGAAATCCGGTTTCGCGGGGGCTCCTACAGGCGGAGTTTCCTGTTTGGACGCCTGAGTCGCCTGACCAGTCGGGCCGTGGCCCAGGCCACAAGCAGCAGTACCAGGGCCTCCAGAACCACGACCGAGGGAAAGCGCTGTGGTCCCTTCGGGGACACTCCGTCGGGGTTGTCGTCCATGAAGGCCATGAGACGGGCCTCCCGGGCCGACAATGCGGGAAGGCGTTCTTTCAGCAAGCGGTCGGCCAGGGTCCGTCCGCCTTCCGGTGTGGAGGCCCAGGCTGCCAGTCGGGCATAGGCGCGAACCAGGGTTATCGACGCCACCACTGCGGTCTGCACGGCCTGCCCCCCCGGGCCAATGATAGCGTTCGGTTCTGCGGAGTCCCGGAAGTAGTCCTCGGCCCGGAACCGTCCGTCTTCCAGTTCGAAGCCGTACTCGCCCAGGACGGGCAGAGACTGTTCGCATGCCCGTTTGTACAGTTCGGGCCCGAGGTGCCTGACCCGGTCGGCGGCCTCGTCTGCCACGTCCATGGCCGCATCCAGCGCCGACCCGTGGTCCCTCCATGGCCCCGTTGCGATGCCAGGGGTCCGTGAAGGCGTGAAGGTCCATTCGGGGGCGATCCAGGGACCCCTCTCGTCCCAGGCCGTTTCGATCCACAGGTGGTAATTGGATATGAAGTCGGCCGCCACCGAAAAGGGATGCTTCAGGTCCCCGGCATAGCCGCCAAGGGTGACCAGGGCCCGTCCCGCAAAGGCTGTCAAGGCCTTGATGACCACGCAGGGGGCGCCTGCCTGGACGGTGTGCATTGGCGTGGATGCATCCTGAATGTAGTGGAGGGCGTGGCCGAGGTAGGCCAGGGACAGGCGCCGGGAGGCGGGGTCGTCCCAGGACGCGGCGAACAGGGCCATGATGAAATGGGCCTTCACCATGGCGGGCCCCAGGGTCAGGGGGCCGTCGGGAACCACCGTGGCGGCCGCGAAGAGTTCCGGCTGCCGCCACAGGGCCACGGGACTGGCCGTGAGCCCATGGCTGGCCAGCGTGTAATGTGCGTGGGCCTGGCTGGCCAGGCCCTCCAGGCCGCCCAGGTCCATGACCGCCGGGTCTTCGGGGTAGGGGCCGTGAGTGCCGCCGAGGGGGGACCGGTCCTGTGCCATGGCGATGCGGGCCTGATTCCTGCCGTCGTCGTCGGGACGCACCGATTCCTCGCGAACCAGCTCCGCCCCGTCACGCACGGGATTACAGGCCAGGAAATCGAAACCGTTCACTCGGAATTCGGGGTTGCGGGTCAGGTCCAGGAATCCCTTGGCCTCGTAGGCGTCGAACTTCCCGGGCGATGGCCACCTCGCGAGGAAATCCCTGGCGGCATCGGCGTCCGAGGCGGACGACAGCCGGCCGTGGAGGTACCGGAAAAATGCGGTCAGATCGGGATTGCCCGTGCAGGGTACCGGCCTGTCGGCCCCGGGCAGGATGCCTCGCAGGGCCGCCTTCGTGACGGCACGGTGTGTCGCCGAGCCAAAGGTGTGGCCCCTGGCAGGCGCCAGGAGCAGGGACACGAGCAGCAGGTACGGGGTCAGTCGTCTCATGGTCCAACGCGCCTGCGCAGGAGCACCACCAGGGCCAGAAGGCCCACCAGGGCGAAAGGTCCCGGGGGTGTGTACGCTAGGCCTGTCGCACAGCTTCCGCCGCCGTTGGTCTCCACCGTGGCTTCCGACTGGTCGGGCACGGGGATCTCTTCGGCCGGTTCGGGTTGCTTTTCGGTTTCTTCCGGGGGCCCCCAGCCCGACTCCAGCGTCACCACCAGCACGGGTGTCCTGTCGAGGATCAGCCGCGATCCTCCCCCGTCGGCCGGGTTAAGGTTGCCCTGGGACAAGTTGATGGCCAGGAGGTCGTCGGTATCCAGTGCCCGTGGATCGGGGTCCGGGACGTCAATCGGGAACGCCCTGGACAAGGCTGGATCCAGGTCGATATCCAGGGCCTTGGACAGGTCGCCGTAGGGCTGGTCCTTTCCCACCTCCAGTGTCCAGTCATACCAGACCATTGTGGTGACCACGCCTTCACAGGGTTCCGCCTGAACCACGTGGGTGGAGGGAACCGGGGTGTTGATCTTTACCGGCGTCCCGGTGGCTCCCAGGGCCCGGGCCAGAAGCGGGGCAGTGGGCATTGCCGGACGAAAGTCCACCATGGGCGGTTTGCCGAGGGGACTCAGCGTGGCCATCCCGAATCCGGTGGGTACATCGGGATCGGCCAGGAGACCGTCAAAAGCCCCGGCCCCGGCGCCGTTGATGGTGGCCAGGGACAGGACCTTCGCCAGGTTTTCGGTCTGGGCCTGGTCATCGCACTGTGGCGACGGGCAGGTCGGTGCGCCCCAGGCCGGACGAATGCCGCCGAGGACCAGCTCCACGCCGTCCGGTTCGCCGGGCCTGAAACCCAGGTCCTTCAGCCATTCGTGGAGATCCGCCAGGTCCTCCATCCCCGATCGGGCCGTGATGTCGTAGGGTGTCGCGGGAAGGGTTGCCAGGATCGAGGCCAGGCCGTTGACGGGGCCGGAATCGTCGGCGAAGGGACCGAGCCAGGTCGAGAGCTTGGCCTTGCCGAACAGGCCCAGCGGGATCGGCGCGATCCAGATCCGGACCTCCTTGTCCGCCTTGACTGCCTCGTCCAGGACGTCATCCAGCACGGTGGTGTAGAACCCCGAAGGGTCATCGGGAAGTACGCTTTCCACCATGTAGGCCGAGGTGACGTGGGCGTCGGCCCATGCCTGTTTCTCGCCGGGCGTGGCCTCCCAGTCCGCGGGGGTCACCTGGCCGGTTCCGTCGATATCCGGGTAGGACGGATCCTGGGCCGGCACGCCGAAGTCCAGGTCGCCGTCATAGCGCTCCACCACGGCCCGGACGTATTCGCCGAAGGACGTGCGATCCGTGGGAAGGCCCATGCCTCCGTGGTCCCACGGGTTCTCCGATGACAGGACCACCAGGGCCTTTCCCCGGTAGGATTGCACCAGGGCGTCGAGCACCGTCATCTGGTAGCGTTCATAGGACCGGCCGGCCACGGGTTCCACCGCCCCCCAGGAGGACAGGTCCCGGGCCAGGGCGGCCAGGACCACGCGGTCCACGCCCAGGGTTTCGTAGGCCGCGGCCCATACGCCGGCATATTCGGCCACCGCGTCCGGGGCCATGAATGCCAGTTTGTCCGGGGTATAGCCTTCCGGAAACCAACCCATGCCGTCGGCTTCCACCAGCGGGAACCCCGATTCCGGCGCGCAGGGGACATACGCCGTCACCGGGTCGGGCGTGTCGGCTCCTGCACCGTGGGGTTCTGCCGCCAGGAAGATGGCCACGAGGCCGAAGACGAAACTCCGGAATACCTGGTTTTCGAAGCGGTGGTTCAATGTGGCGTTTCCTCCTTGGGGGCGTTTTCAGCCATGCGCAACCAGAATAGGGTCGTCGCGGCCGTTCCCTGGTTTCCGCAGTCGGATTCTTCCACCTGGAACGAGTCGGCGGCCACCACCAGGTAGGCCAGGCCGTCGG
>JADHTP010000011.1 GCA_016784945.1 Deltaproteobacteria bacterium
AGGGAATCCCTGGAGCCCCAGAAGCCGCCCAGGCCCATGCGGAGCGTTTTCGGGGTCAGGTCACCCGCGGGGCATTCCTGTGGCGTGCCGGAGGTCTGGATGGTACGGACTCCGCGCTCGTTCTGCGCGGTCAGGTTCCGACAGGCGGGTATCCACAGGAGCGCGGCCAGCAGCCACGCCGCGAATACAGGGCATCGCTGTCGAGAAACTGGCAAGACGGACTCATCCTTCTACCGGCGGCAGGCCGGACAGCATCCACTGCTCTCTAGTCAGACCATCGGCGGTGCATCTTGTTCGGTTTACCCCAGCCAAGGCGGAAAAACAATTATACCCCGGAAAGGGACGAAACCGCCAGCAGCAGACAAGCCGTGATGGTCCGTCCCAGCAGGAAACTCCCCACGGCGAAGTTCAGGCTGAAGATGGCCACCACGCCCACGGACTCGATGGCCAGGGACACGCCGAAATAGAACTACTTGAAGAATCTCAGCCCGCCGCTTCGGGACCCGAATAGCGTTTTTCGATGAGTTCGGCGTCGGTGACCACGTCGGCCCGCGACCAGAGGCGGGCGAACAGGAAGGCTGCCAGCAGGGCGCTGATGGCGTTGCTCCAGAAGAACCAGACGCCGGCCACACCCTGTTCCGCCACGTACTGGGTGATGGCCTCCTGTGGGGTGTCGATGGAAAAGTTGGTGGCGGCCACCAGGGATACGGCCAGGTAGGTGGCGATGACGGTGTAGTCCAGGGTCGAGAGGACACCCATATCCCCTCCTACCCGTTGATTCGATCATGGATACGGTCCGCCATGCGCATGGCCACCGCCGAAATGGTCACCATGGGATTGACGCCGAGGGCGGGCGGAATGGCGGCGCCGTCGCAGATGAACACGTTGCCGAGGTCATGAAGCTCACCCTCTGGGGTGCACACGTGACGGGTGGGGTCGGAGCCCATGTGACAGCTCCCGAGGGGGTGAAAGGCGGACAGTTCCAGGTCCGACGGACGCACGTCCCGTTCGAGGTTGCGGACCAGGTCGTCGAATCCCGCCATGGGCGACCACCCGTGGACGGGCGCCCAGACCTTTCTGGCCCCTGCGGCCAGGTAGATGCGGGTGAGGATGGAAAAGGCCCTGACGATTCGTTCGCAGTCCGACGGGACCACGTTGTAGGCGAGCATGGCCTGGCCGTTCATGCCGTTGTGCACCGTGCCGCGGGAGTCGTCCTCGATCATGAAGCCGCTGACCGCCAGGTGACGATAGTTTTCCATCATGTCCTGGAACTCGGGGCCGATCATGGGATTGAGCACGGCGCTGGAGTCCAGGGGGGCGAAGGCGCCCTCGATGACGATCCCGTCGGACTCGAACTGGTCCACCATGTAGCCCTGGGGGATGCACTTCCACCCGTCCACCACTTCGTCCATGAGAGCGGTCACGCCGTTGGCGGGATGGATGGACACGTTGCGTCCCAGTTGGCCCGAGGAGTTTCCCACCCCGTGCCGGCGCAGGAAGAGCGGTGTCATGAGGGTGCCCATGGCCAGGACCACCACGCTGGCCCGGATGGTCACGGCGGTCCCCGTTGCCAGGGAGACGCCGCTCACCCCGAGAACCTGGCCGTCCTTGACCAGGAGGTTGTCCACGCGGACACCGGTGAGGAGTTGGGCGTTGTTGCGCAGGGCCCGCGGCACGAAGCTTACGTCCGTGGACCGCTTGGCCCCGGTATTGCACCCAAAGGAACAGATGCCCTGTCCGTCGCAGTCCGGGGCGCATCGGTCCAGCGGCCCGTGGCTGTAGCCCAGCTTCTCGGCCCCCCGGGCCAGGATTTCGCCGGACTTGCCCACGTACTCCATCTTCGCGGTTTCCACCTGGTACTCGGCCTCCACCCGATCGAAGTAGGGGGCCATGGCGGCGTCGGTGTATTCCGCCAGGCCGTGGAGGTCGCGCCACCGCTTCAGCGTGCGGGAGGGCGTGCGGAAACAGGTGCCCGAATTGATGGTGGTGGTGCCGCCTACGCAACATCCCGTGGGGAGGAAGATGGGGGGGTTGCCCAGGGTCATGGCGATGCCGCCCACACCCCGGTACATGAGGGACTGCATCTCGAAGGGGCGACCGCTGAAGGCGGATCGGCGGTGGTAGTGCCCTTCTTCCACAATGACCACGGTGTCGCCCTTTTCGGCCAGTGCGCAGGCCGCGGCAGCCCCCCCGGCGCCGGTCCCCACCACCACGACCTCGGTTTCGATTTCCAGGTCCTCGGTCAGGTCGGACCCGGGCGTCACGTTGGCCATCCACCGGGGGGACTCGTCCTGAACGGGTGGTTTCCTGTATTCCACGCCCAGCATCTCGAACTTGTCCGGATCGTCGTAATAGAAGACCTTCTGGGGCAGGGTGATGTAGCGGAAGGCCGCCCGTCGGGCCGCATTGCCCTGGGACCATGTCCGCAGATAGTGGAGGCGGTCGGGGGTCTTCAGGGAAGACATGCGCCGGCCGTAACGGGGGATGGACCCCATTTCGATGAGCCAGATGATGGTCCTGACGGCCTGTCGTACGGACGCTGGCAGGCTGCCTGCAACCTGTTCCCCACGGAGCACGGCCTCCCGGGTGAACGGCGGGAACACGCGTCCCTGCGGGATGATGGCCTGCCCTATCCGGAACAGGATTTCCCTTTCGCCGTGGGTCTGCCAGTACTCGGCCATGGTTGCCTGCCCGGCCCTGAACTCGATGCTGCATTCTAGGAGGTACAGTGGCCGAGGTCCAGAGTGGATGCGTGTTTTCGGTTACCATGGGTGGGACCCTCGGGGGGGGGCATGGCGGGCAACACGGTTCGAGTTCCCTTCTGCGGGAAAGAGATGGTCCTGGAACTGCCCGACACCTGGGAAGTGACCGCCACGCCGGAACCCCGGCGGACGCCGAAGCTGGCGGACATCCGGGCGGGGCTCATGGATGCTCCGTCGCCTCCCAAGGAAACTATGGACTATCGACTATGAACCCTGATCGGTAGACGGTAGACGTTCCTAATACAGTTGCCGGATGCGGATGGTCTGCTCGAGGCCGCTGAGGGCCTCGATCACCTCGGCCGGGGCCTTGGGATCCACGTCCATGACCAGGTAGCCGATGCGGTTCCGGGTACGGAGGTACTGACCCTGGATGTTGATGCCCGCCTTGGACAGGATCCCGTTCACCGAGGTCAGCACCCCGGGGACGTTGTGGTGGATATGGAGGATCCGGTTGGGCGCTCCCTGGACCGGCAGGTCCACCTCGGGGAAGTTCACCGCCGACGACGTGGACCCGTTGTTCACGTATCGGACCAGCTTGTGGGCCACGTCCCTGGCGATGCTGGCCTGGGCCTCCAGCGTCGAGCCCCCTACGTGGGGCGTGAGGATGACGTTGGACATCCCCTGCAGAGGGGACGTGAACGGGTGTTTCGGTGAGGCCGGTTCCTTGGGGAACACGTCCACGGCCGCCCCGCCGACGCGGCCCTCTTCGAGTGCCTGGGCCAGGGCATCGATTACCACCACGGAGCCCCGGGAGGCATTGATCAGGTAGGAATCGGGCCGCATGTGGGTCAGCGCCTCTGCGTCGATCATGTCCAACGTGGTCTCGTCGGCCGGCACGTGAAGCGTGGCCACGTCGCAGTTTTCCAGAAGCCCGTGGAGGCCGTCGGCCTTCTTGGCATTTCCCAGGGGCATCACGTCTGCCGTGTCGTGGTAGATCACCTGCATGCCCATGCTTTCGGCCAGGACCGAGACCTGGGAACCGATGTGCCCATAACCGATGATGCCCAGGGTCTTGCCGCGCAGTTCGAAGCTTTTTTCCGCGGTCTTCGGCCAGTCGCCGGCGTGGACGGACGAACTCTTCTGGAAGGTGCGTCGAAGCAACATCACGGCCTCGGCGATCACCATTTCGGCCACGCTTCGGGTGCTGGCATAGGGGGCATTGAACACCGGTATGCCCAGTTTCGACGCCTCCTCCAGGTCCACCTGATCCGTTCCGATACAGAAACAGCCGACGGCCAGGAGCCGTCGCGGCGACGCCAGCGCCTCCCGGGTCATCTTGGTTCCCGATCGGATCCCCACCACGTGAGCCGTTTCGAGCATGCGGGCCAGTTCCTCGCCCAGGGCCTTTTTCGGGTGGAGGTCCACGGAAAACGTCTCCTTCCGGAAGGTTTCCACGGCCAGGGCGTGGATGCCCTCCAGGAGGACGATCTCGATCTTGCTCTTTGGGAACGATGTCTTCTTGTCTTGCTCTACCATAATGGCAGAAAGTAACCCATTTGGATCCGATCGGGCAATGTCTCCGGTTGATCTGATTTGAGTCAATTGGTAGTCTTCGTCAATCCATTGCCGAAGGACGCCAAGCCCATGTCGCCAAGACTGTCACTGGTCTACTACAGGGCCGGCAGGACCATCGAGGGCACGGCCCCGGTCCAGCCCTTGGTTTCGGAATCGCCGGGCGGGGGACTCGGTGCCGTGGACGTCACCCTTCATAGCACGGTCCCGGACTGTCGGGGCCTGGATCCCGACGTGCGCCGGGCCGAATGGCTCATCGAGGTGGGCAACCGGGTCAGGGATGGCGCCATGCCCCTGGTCCAGGAAGAAACGGTGGCCACCTTCGGTCTGAGCGACGAACTGGCCCGCGGGGTCCAGCCCGGTGAGGCCGGACTCGTGGTGTCCGTGTCCGTGAAGGGATTCGATGAGGGCGGGAACGAGAAAGTGCAGGTGGAGGAGGGGGCAATCATCCGGGAGGCCGGCGTCTACATCGCGGCGGTCCGGGATGGGGAAAGGGCCGGGCGGGAGGACGACATCCAGGACAATCCCGACCTGTTCACACTGCACGACGGAATACTCCTGTTCAGGGCCGAACCCAGGCACCTGCGCCACCGGCCGTTTCCCTATCTGGTTTTTTCAGCCATTGATCATTGACCGGAGTTGTCCCATTTAGGTAGGTTTCATTTCGGACATCAACAGGAGCCGTGACATGAGATTGACGCGGGCCGCCGAATACGCACTGAGATCCTTGAGGTTTCTTTCGTCCAAGGACGAGGAAAGGTGGTTTTCCATACAGGAGATTGCAGCCGACGAGGACGTGCCCACGCAGTTTCTGGCCAAGGTGATGCAGCGTCTGACCCAGGCGGGTTTCGTCCAGTCGGCCTGTGGCAAGACCGGTGGTTACCGCATGGCCAAGCCGCCAGAGGACGTACACATCGCCGACGTGGTGCTGGCCATGGAAGGCCCCCTGTCCGTGAACAACTGCCTGCTCTATCCCCAGGAATGCCGCTTCCAGAAGGGCTGCAAGATGCACGATGTCTGGAAGGAAATGCAGGACGCCATGTTGGCGGTGATGAGCAAGTACTCGCTGGCCGACGTGTCGGAAAGCAAGCCCGGGGCCCCCAAGGGCAAGAGCAAGGGAAAGGCCGCCTGACCGCAGAACGACGATCGTTAATCGTGTGATCGTCGATCGTTATGGAAGACATCTGTGCTTTATCCGGGACGATCGGCGATCCAGCGATCGACGATCAACGCCATGTCAGCTCACATTGTAGTTCGGTGGCTCTTCGGTGATCTGGACGCCGTGCACGTGGGATTCCCGAAGGCCGGAACCCGATATGCGCACGAAGTGGGCCTTTTCCGCCAGTTCGCCGAGGTTCGGGGCGCCGCAGTAGCCCATGCCGGCCCGCAGCCCGCCCATGAGCTGGTACACCACCTTGGACAGGGGACCCTTGTAGGGAACCCGGCCCTCGATCCCTTCGGGCACCAGCTTTTCCGGGTTCACGTCGTCCTGGAAATAGCGATCCTTCGAGCCCTTGCGCATGGCGCCAAGGCTGCCCATCCCCCGGTAGACCTTGTAGGTCCTGCCCTGGTAGAAAACCACCTCGCCGGGCGCCTCGTCGGTGCCGGCCAGCAGGTTGCCCAGCATGACCACCTGGGCGCCGCAGGCCAGGGCCTTGGCGATGTCGCCCGAATACTTGACCCCACCGTCGGCGATGATGGGGACATCGTCCTTGCGGGCCTCCGCGAAACACGCCTTGACCGCCGCCACCTGGGGCACGCCCACTCCGGATACCACCCGGGTGGTGCAGATGGATCCGGGTCCGATGCCCACCTTGACCGCGTCCGCTCCGGCGTCGATGAGTGCCCGGGTCGCCTCGGCGGTGGCCACGTTGCCTGCCACCACGTCGGTTTTCGGGAAACTGGCCTTCAATTCGGCCACGGCGTCGATGACGCCCTTGGAGTGGCCATGGGCGGAGTCCACCACCAGGAGGTCAGCGCCGGCCTTCACCAGGGCCTCGGCTCGTTCCATGCCGTTAACGCCAACACCCGTTGCAGCGGCCGCCACGAGCCGTCCACGGGAGTCCTTGGCGGCAAAGGGAAACTTGAATTCCTTTTCGATGTCCTTGAAGGTGATCATGGCCTTGAGCCTGCCTTCTTCGTCCACGATGGGAAGCTTTTCCACCCGGTTGTTCCGAAGCACCGCCACGGCGTCGTCGAAGGACACGCCGTCCTTGCCCGTGATCACATCGGTGGTCATGACCTGGGACACCGAACGGTCGAGGTCCGTTTCGAAACGGAGGTCGCGGTGGGTGAGCATCCCCACCAGGAACCCGTCCTTCACCACGGGGAGTCCCGAGATGCTGTGCCGGCGCATCATTTCCAGGGCCTCGGTGAGGCGGTGGTCCGGATGCACCGTGACCGGGTTCTCGATCACCTTGCTTTCGGATTTCTTGACCTTGGCCACCTGCCGCGCCTGTTCCTCGACGGTGAGGTTCTTGTGGATCACGCCCACGCCGCCTTCACGGGCCAGCGCGATGGCGGTCCGGCTCTCGGTCACCGTGTCCATGGCCGCGGACATCAGGGGGATTTTCAATTTCAGATTGCGGGTGATGCGGGTCTCGAGGTTCACGTCCCTCGGCACGACCTCGCTGTACCGGGGTACCAGCAGGACGTCGTCGAATGACAGGGCCGTCGAGATCTCCTTCTGTTCCATTGTCAAGTCTCCAGTTTCGAGACCATGGGAGAATTGAGGGAATGTAATAGAATAGGCGAGCCCTGTAAAGGGACAGGGCACGGCATTGCGTGCGGCCGGCGACAGTCGGCGGAGAATCAATGGACGAACAGGATCTTTTCGGGGTCAAGGGCGCGCCCGAAGGGCACAGGAAGGACGTGACCCCCGGCCGCGAGCCGCTCGCGGAACGGATGCGCCCCCGCACCCTGGACGAGATGGTGGGGCAGAACGAGGCCTTGTCCGGGGATGGTTTTCTCCGATCGGCCATCGAGCAGGACGAGATCCCGTCCCTGATCCTCTGGGGCCCGCCGGGAAGCGGCAAGACGTCCCTGGCGCGGGTGGTGGCGAACTCCACGAAGGCCCGGTTCGTTCCGTTTTCCGCCGTGCTGTCCGGCGTCAAGGAAATCAGGCTGGTGGTGAAGGAGGCCGCGGCGCTCTGGCGTGCCGACACCCGGAGGACCCTCCTCTTCGTGGACGAGATCCACCGGTTCAACAAGGCCCAGCAGGACGCCTTCCTTCCCCACGTGGAAGCGGGGACCATCACCCTCATCGGCGCCACCACCGAGAATCCCTTTTTCGAAGTGACCTCGCCCCTGCTGTCGCGATGCCGCGTGGTGCGACTTCTCCCCCTGGACCGGTCGGCCCTCATGGACATGGCTCGGCGGGCCATGGAAGACGGGGAGAGGGGGTTGGCAGACAAGGGCGTGCGTGTTCCCGGTGCCCTGTTCGAGGCCATGGCCAGGGTGGCTGACGGTGACGGGCGACGGGTGCTCAACCTGTTGGAGGCGGGGGTGGAACTGGCCTGCCGGAAGGGGCAGGATGAGCTGGACCAGGCAATCCTCGATGCGGTCCAGTCCGGTCCGACTCTGCGCTACGACCGGGCCTACGAAGAGCATTACAACGTTATTTCGGCCTTCATCAAGAGCCTGCGGGGCTCCGACCCCGATGCGGCGGTCTACTACATGGCGCGAATGCTGGAGGGGGGGGAAGACCCGGCCTTCGTCTGCCGCCGCATGATCATCTTCGCGGCCGAGGATGTGTCCAACGCCGATCCCCGGGCGCTGCAGGTGGCCGTGGCCGCCAAGGATGCTTGGGAATATCTCGGGATGCCCGAGGCGGCCATCCCCATGGCCCAGGCGGTGACCTACCTGGCGACGGCCCCCAAGTCCAACGCGTCCTACCGTGCCCTCCGTGCCGCCCAGAAAGCGATTCGGGAGACCGGATCCCAGGAAGTGCCTATGCACATCCGAAATGCGCCGATCAAGGGTATGGCCGCCATGGGTTACGGGCAGGGCTACGCATATCCTCACGACTATGAAGGCTACTTCGTGTCGCATCACTATCTGCCCGGGTCCCTGCGTGACTCCCGTTTCTATGAACCCGGCGAGGCCGGGTACGAGCAGGAAATCCGCCGGCGCCTGGACGCCTGGCGGAAGGCGCGAAAACACAAGCCGTAGGCTTGACCCCTCACTGACCCATCACTAGACTTAATTGCCCGAATCCGGAGGGAGCCAGATGGCTCGGGTATGCCCCAAGTGCGGGGCCAAGTTCGACGATCGAGTGGCTCAGTGCCCCAATGACGGCGCTCAGACGCTGGTGGTGGGTGATGAGCAGGACCTCGTGGGCAAGTCCATCGACGGGCGGTTCACCATCCAAAGCCTCATCGGCGTGGGCGGCATGGGAGCGGTCTACCGTGCTCACCAGCACTCCATGGACCGCGACGTCGCTCTGAAGGTGCTCCACAAGGACCTGTCCTCCAACGAACAGGAGGTCATGCGCTTCTTCCGGGAAGCGAGGGCCGCCAGCAGCCTCACCGGCGCCCACACCATCACGGTCTTCGATTTCGGCCAGACCGATGCGGGCATGCTGTACCTGGTCATGGAAATGCTCAAGGGGCAGTCCCTGGCCGACTACCTTGAAAAGCGGCCGGGACCCATGGATCCCATGAGGGCCGCCCGGATCGTAAGGCAGGTCCTGGATGCGCTGGTCCAGGCCCATACCTCCGGTGTGCTTCACCGGGACCTGAAACCCGACAACATATTCCTGGTCGAGGACGAGGACACACCGGAATTCGTCAAGGTGCTGGACTTCGGAATCGCCAAGGTCATGGGACGGGAGTCCACGAACCTGACCGCCACCGGCATGGTGGTGGGGACGCCCACATACATGAGTCCGGAGCAGGGCCTGGGCGAGGAACTGGACGCACGGAGCGACCTGTATTCCGTGGGTGTGATCTTGTTCGAGCTGCTGGCCGGGAGGCCCCCGTTCGAGGCCGAGACGCCCGTGGCCGTGGTGGTCAAGAAGGTCCACGAGGCGGCCCCCAGGCTGCGCCAGATCAACCCCGCGGTCCAGGTGCCGGATGCCGTGGAAAACCTTGTGGCCCGGGTGCTGGCCACGGAGCCTGGAAACCGGCCCAGCGATGCCCGGGAATTCCGTTCCCTTCTGGCCCAGGCCATGGGATTGGGGTTCGAGGCGCGGCAGCCGGAAGGCGCCCCCGCTGAACCCCAGTTGACCAACCGGGGAAAACCCATAGCCCAGTCGTCCGCGCCGGCCCTACCGGCGGCACCGCATCGGCCCGAGGCGCCTTTGCCGGCCATGCGCCCCAGACCATCCATGCCCATTGCCAGGCCCGACGGCTTGCCCAAGGCGGCCGGCATGCGGCCCAAGGCGCGACGGGTCGTCCCGAAAAAGAAGCCCAAGAACACGCTTATCGGCGCCGTGGGCGGCGTGGTCTTCCTGGCCGTTGCCGTCGTCCTATGGTTCCTGTTCAGTGGCGGATCGGAGCCGGACGTAACGCCGGTGGAGGGACCTTCGCCAGAGGGGACCACAGGGGACCAGTCCAGGGTGATGGCGGAACTGCCCGTGTCGCAGAAAGCCCACCTGCCCGAGAGCATGGAAAGCGATGTGCGGGGGCTTCTGGAGGCCCTCGACGGCGGCAACCTGGAGGATGCAAGGCGCTATACGGACACCCTGGTCGCCAGGCGCGAGACCATGCACATCGGCAACCTGACGTCGGTATCGGCGGCCTTCCTGTCCCGGTTCCCCGAGGCGACGGCCTCTGCCAGCGCGGTGAAGACGGCCAGGCTGGCCGGGGTAGCCGTGGGCCTCGCTCCCGATTACCCTGGCCTGCATTTCAACCTGGCATCCGCGCACCTCAAGAAGGGAATGCTGGGGTTTGGAGCTGCGGTGGGCGCCTTCGTCGAGGGTCTGACCGTGTCGGCCCGGTACCCCAGGGGCGTTATCGTAACTCTGGCAAACGGGTCCTTCTATCTGTCACTGGCCATTCTGGCCGTGATCCTGTCGGCGACCCTCCTCCTGCTGCTTCGGTACGGGTCGCGGCTGACCCACGACGTGGGTGACCTGTTCTATGTCGTCCCGGTCACGAAAGTGAGCCTGCCGGGCATGAGCCACAGCCACAAGTCCGGGGACTCTCTGCGGCGAAAGATCCTGCGGTTGCCGGTGGTCGCCGTGGTGGTCCTGGGCCTGCTGTTCCCGCTGATGGCGGGCATGGGTCTGCTGGCCTGCGTGGTGCTGGGACTGGTGGTGGTCACTCTGTATGCCAGTCGATCGGAGACCGTTGCCGTGGTGCTGGTACTCCTGGCCACTTTCCTGCTGGTTCCCCTGGGCATGCTGACCCACCTGCCCCTGAAGGCGGAACAGGCCCTGGGTTCCCGGATCTGGTCCTGTACTCGCGAGTACTGTTCCCCGGAGACGGTCGGGGTCCTGGAACAGGCCGTGACGGCCAGACCCGACGGGACATGGGCCTACGTGGGTCTGGCCTACGGCAAGATACACGAAGACTCGGAAAGCCCGGCGACCCTGTCCGCGGCGGTGCGTTACCTGGATGCCGCCAATCCCGATCCAGGTGGTACGGTCGCAACGCTGCTGGGAAACGTCAGGGTCCTGCACGCCCTGGCCAGTTGCCCCGACGGAATACCCCATACCGGGTCCCTGGCGGGGGCCGCGGAATCCTACGAGGTGGCCTCGCGGCGGATGAAGGAACCCGCCGAGGCGCTCCGTGGCCTGGCTGTTTCCCAGGGACTGCTGGGCAAGCGCAAGGCCATGAAGGAAACCATCGATCGGCTGGTCGCCCTCACCCGGATGCGCGATCTGGATTTCCAGGAAAAGATTCCCACGACAACGGGTAGCGAGGACGTCTGTGCCCTCCTGCCCGTCATCTCGGCCGAGTTGAGGACCCCGCCACCGCCTGACTGGAAACTGTACCTGCAGGGCGTGGACCTGGCGCGCGTTCCCCCGGCCTTGCCCTTCGATGACATCCTGCTGGGCGGTCTGGCCACCCGGGGCCTGCCCGCCGTCGCACTGGTGGGACTGCTGTTGCTTCCCTTGGTGGCGATCCTCCGCAACCGGTACCGACTGGCCACGCGATGCCAGCGTTGCGGGAGCATCTCCTGCAGCAATTGCGATGTCATAGCGTCGGGTTTCGACTACTGCCCTTCCTGCCTGTTCGATCAGGTCAGGCCGGCGTTCATCGATCCCCTGGACCAGGTGGCCATGCAGAAACGAAGGGATGACAAGCGGCAACTGGACAGCCTGGTCATGCCGTTGTTCGCCCTGGTGATACCTGGGGCGGTCCAACTGGCCAAGGGAAGACCATTGCGGGGGATCCTCATGCTCATGGGACTGATGCTGGCCCTGGGCTGGCTCCTGATGCCCGTGCCCCCGCTCCAGGACATCGTGGCCTACCAGAACCAGTCCGCCACCGGTCTTTCCATGGTGCCGCCGCTGTTGTTGATCTCGGTTTTCCTGTGGTCCTCCCTTGATGTCTGGCTGAGGCGCTACTGATGTCGAACGACAAGACAATCTCCGGGTCGTCCACCAACGTCACTCAGGCCACCAACACGCCGCCCTTGTTCAAAGCCATGATCAAGGCCTTCAAGAAAGACGTCGTGATTACCGTCTCGATGAGCGGAGTGAACGTGCCCATCACCATCAGCCAGGGACGGGTGATCAACGTGCGTCACGAGAGGACGGCCTTCCAGTCCGTCCTGGACATGCTGGTCCGCACGGGGGTGCTTTCGAAGAATGACCTGTCCCGGGCCGAGCGGGACGCCCGGAGCCAGGCCACCACCATCGAGGACACCGTCGTGTCGTTGGGATTCGTGTCCGAAGGGACCCTGGAGAGCGTCCAGGAGATGCTGTGCCTGGAGGTCCTCATGGACCTGCTGTTGCGCACCAACGTGGACATTTCCGTTGAATGGGAAACGGACCCGAACATCCGCGAGTTGTGCACCCTCCCCATCCGGTTCCTCCTGAGAGAAGCACAGAAACGCTCGCTCGACCTGCCCAAGGTGAAGCGGCTGGTGCCGTCCAGCAAGGTGCTTTTTGCCAAGACCACCGCCCTCAGCGGCCTCGGAGGGGCCCAGAACTGGGCGGATCTGCAGATCGGCGCCGCCGACAGACAGGTCTATTTCTTCGTGGACGGCAACCGCAACGTGGCGGACCTGGCCCTGGCCTCCTGCCAGTCGGAGTTCAAGGTGGCGAGGTCCCTGATGACCCTGTCAGACCTAAAACTGGTGCGCCGGCTGGCCCCCAACGAACCGCGTTCCGCGGCGACCCAGGCGCCCGGGCAGGCCATCGGCAAGTGGAGCGCTCTCGTCCTGTCCTGCGTGGGGATCGTGGGCATTGCCATCGGAGTCAACCTGGGAATGGGCGCCGTGAAGCCGCCGAGCCGGGTGGCCGCTTCCCATGCCTTCGATTCCGTGGTGGAGGGATCGTCGCCGCGCCGCCTGAACGCCGCGGCCCGCCAGTACGACCTGGTGCACGGCCGTGCGCCGGAATCCTTCGACGACCTTCTGAGAGATCGCCTCATCCGACGAGAGGATCTGACGGTGCAGTCGCACTGATCGGGACAGCCAATAGCCAATCGCCCATCGTCCATCCAACGTAATACCCCCGTTGCGATAAACGATAAGCGATAGTCCATGGTGTGTTTGTAGTAGGAGGGGGCGGGGTCCCCCTACACCCCGCCCGCGCCATCCGGCCGCAGGAGCCCGAGCTTCCTTGCCTTCCGCCACAGCGTGGTGCGATGCATGCCCAGTTCGTGGGCAGAGCGCGGGATGTTCCACCGGTGCCTCTGGAGGCACTCGACGATCCGGGACCGTTCGTCCAAGGCCCGGCCCCCGTTACCCTGCGCGCGGCCCAGCGACGGCCCCCGGCCCCTTCGGATGGAATCGGGCAGATCATCCACCGTGATTCGGGAGGTCTTTGCCACAATGAAGGCACGTTCTATGGCATTTTCCAGTTCCCTGACGTTGCCGGGGAACTCGTAGCTCATCAGCACCCGGAGCGCTTCCTCCGACATCCCCCTGATGGTCTTGGACATGCGGTGGTTCAGTTTTTCCAGGAAATGCTCCACCAGGAGGGGGACGTCCTCCTGGCGTTCCCTGATGTCGGGCAGGCGAATCTGCACCACGTTCAGGCGGTAGAACAGGTCTTCGCGGAACCGACCCTGTGCCACCAGTTCTTCCAGATCCTGGTTCGTGGCGGCAATGACCCGCACGTCCGCCTGGACGGTGTCGTCGCTGCCCAGAGGTTCGAATTCGCGGAGTTCGAGGACCCGCAACAGCTTGACCTGGACCGACAGGGGTGTGTCCCCGATCTCGTCCAGGAAGATGGTCCCGCCCCGGGCGGCCTCGAAACGTCCCACCCGCTTTTTCTTTGCGTCGGTGAACGCCCCCTTGGTGTGGCCGAACAGTTCGGATTCCAGCAGCGCCTCCGGCAGGGCGCCGCAGTTGATCACCACGAACGGTCCCTCGTTCCGGGGGCTCAGATTGTGGATGGCCGAGGCGAACAGTTCCTTTCCCGTACCGGATCGACCCAGCAGCAGGACCGTGGCATCCGTCTGGGCCACGTTCGGCAGGGTGTCGAAGATCCTGCGCATCCGGGGGTTCTTGCTGACGATGTCCTGGAATGTGTACTTGCGGTACAGCTCGCGGGTCAGCTCGCGGACCCGGGTCAGGTCCCGGAAGGTCTCCACTCCCCCGATGAACTGGCCGTGGCTGCCCAGAAGGGGTGCCGTGCTCACGCTGATGGACACTGGTTTCCCCGCCTTGGCCGTGATGTCGATTTCGAAATTGACCACCCGGGAACCCGTGGTGAGTGATTCCCGCAGCGGACAGTCCTTGCCGCAAAGACCGGTCCTGAACACCTCGCTGCAGGGACGGCCCACGGCCTCCTTCGAGGAAAAGCCGGTGATCCGTTCCGCCGCCCGGTTGAAGTAGGTGATGCGAAACGTCTCGTCCACGGTGAAGACACCGTCGGCCACGTTGTCCAGGATCAGGTCCACGAAGGAGGGTTCCACGCCCAATTCATCGTCCTCGAATTGATCTTTGTCAATCAACCGTCGTCTCCTTGTTCGTCGTCGCTGTCGTCGTCGTCGCAATCACGTCCGCTTCCGTTGCATCCCGTTGCACGGTTGCAAGTAAATGCAACGGAAATCGCTTTCACAATCGGCATGTTGCGGATTGCGTGTCCTTTTTGCAACCACGGTTGCAACAGGACCATGAGAAAAATCAGGGATTCATATCTCTGTAAGTCTACGGATATCAGGTGGTTCGGGGTATCCGGACGATCCTGGCGCGCATCCTGCAAAGGCGGCGTCCCAGGAATCGCGCAACCGTGGTCGCCGGTTGTGCAACGGAGGTCCCGTGGGCGCGAAAGATGTCCATCCAGTGAATCCGGAGTTCGTACCGGTGTACTGGAACGTCATGTGTTGGGTGGACTCGGTGGAGACGGTGGACCCGGCCATGGGCATTGCCCTGCTGCTGGCCTGCCGCAGGACCGGCACAGTTCACGTGGTTCTGGGGCTGGATTCGCCGAACCGGTACCGCCGGGACCCGTCGGCGAGCGTGGAGCGCGTGGACCCGTTGACGCCCGAACTCATCGACAGGATGAGCACGTCCCTGGCCGGTCTCTACGCCAACATGGGCGGAGACGCGATCAACGTGCACACCATGGTCCTGCCGGGTCACCCGGTGGAAGAGGTGCGCCGGTACGCGCGTCACCACGACATCGACCTGATCGTCATCGGCGATCAGGCCCTCAAGGCCGAAGAGGCCTTCGGTAAATGCCTGTTGTCTGACCCGCCGTGCCAGGTGGTTCTGGCCGCGAGCGGGAAGAAGCTTCTGTCTCACTTGAGCAGGAAGGAGTGAACTATGGTTCCGGTGTTGTATGTGGTGTTTTACGTTGCCGCGGTGGTCTTTCTGATCGCCTGTGTAGCGCGCTACCTCATGTATGCGCGTACTCCCGTCCACCTCCGCTGGGAACTGTACCCCGTTCCCCACGAGCCGCCCGACAAGGCAGAGCACGGCGGTTCCTACTTCGAGGAAGTGGACTGGTGGGAAAAAGAGCACAAGTCCAACATGGCAGGGGAAGCGGTGGCCATGCTCACGGAGATCCTGTTCCTCAAGGCCCTGTATGAGCACAACCGAACCCTGTGGTACAGCTCTTTCCCGTTTCACTTCGGCCTGTACCTCCTCATCGGCGCGGGCGGGCTCCTGATCCTGGGAGCCCTCGTGAGCCTGGTCTCTGAGGCCGCACTGGCTGGTGGATTCGGCGTGGCGCTGCACTGGGGATACACGGCGCTCGGTGCCGTGGGGCTTGCGCTGTCACTCCTGGGCGCCCTGGGCCTGCTGGTCAAGCGGACCACGGACCGGACCCTGCGCCAGTACTCCAACTTCGGGGACTACTTCAACCTGCTGTTCTTCATCGTCACTTTCGGTGTGCTGGGCGCTGCCCACCTGGTGGGGGGGGAGGGATACTACGGGCCACTGGCCGCCATGATCGGCATCGTCACCTTCAACACGGCCATGCCCATGACGCCCCTGTTCACTGCGGGCCTGGTCCTGCTGGCCGCGCTGGTGGCCTACATCCCCCTGACCCACATGTCCCACTTCATCGGGAAGTACTTCACGTACCACTCGATTCGCTGGGGGGACGAGGCGAACCAGCAGGGTTCAAAAATCGACCAGCGGGTACAGGAAGCCCTGGCCTACAAGCCCACCTGGGCGGCCGCACACATGAAGACCGACGGAACCAGGACCTGGGTTGACGCGGCGTTGATCAACCCCACAGACGAGGAGGGATGACGCCATGGGCAAATCCAATCAGAACATCAAGCTCGAAGACATGTCCCGGGAGGACGACAAGCCCTTGACCACGCTGAAAGTGGAAGAGTTGATGGACCTTCCGGGACCCTTCGAGGAAAAAGGCATCACGCCCCTGTCCGATGAGGTGCGCGAGAAGTACGAGGCCGCCCTGGACGACACCGTGGCCATCAGTATCCCCAAGCCCGAGACGCCGGAAGAGGAGAAGGCCCTGGTGGAGAAGTTCCTGAGCGGGTTGGAGAAGCTGTTCCAGAAAGAGAACAACTGGACCTTCCTGCAGCCCCTGCTCCTGTCCATGGAGCACTGCGCGAAGTGCCAGACATGCAACGACGCGTGCCACATCTACGAGGCCACCGGCGAAAACGACCTCTACCGGCCCACCTACCGGTCCGAGATCATGCGGCGCCTGTATTTCAAGTACGTGAAGAAGGGCGGGCTCCTGTCCCAGTGGCAGCGCGGTGACGTCGATATCAACTGGAAGACCGTGGCCCGGCTGGCGGAACTGTCCTACCGCTGCAACCTGTGCCGACGCTGTGCCCAGACCTGCCCCATCGGGGTGGACAACGGGCTCATCGCCCACGAACTGCGCAAGCTGTTCAGCCAGGAGATGGGCATTTCGGCCAAGGAGATCCACGACAACGGGTCCATGCTGCAGCTCAAGGTGGGGTCCTCCACGGGCATGAACGCCGAGGTGGTCAAGGACAACATCGAGTTCATCGACGAGGACACCGAGGACATGACGGGCATCAAGGTCGAGACCCCGTGGGACAAGGAGGGCGCGGACGTGCTCCTGATCCACAACGCGGGCGAGATCATGGCCTGGCCCGAGAACCCGGGCGCCTTTGCCCTGATCCTCCAGGAGGCAGGTGTGAGCTGGACCCTGTCCAGTGAGGCGGCGGCCTACGACGGCATCAACTATGGCCTGTGGTACGACGACCTGCAGCTGGCCCGCGTGGCCATCAAGCATGCCCAGGCGGCCAAGAAGCTGGGCGTCAAGAAGATCGTCATCGGCGAGTGCGGTCACGCCAACAAGGCCCTCACCGTCATTGCCGACCGCGTCCTGGCCGGGGACCTGAACGTACGGCGCGAGAACGCCATGACCCTGCTGGAAGACATCGTGATGAGCGACCGGCTCAAGCTGGACCCGTCGCGCAACGACTTCCCCGTGACCCTGCACGATCCCTGCAATCTGGTGCGGCTCATGGGCGTGGTGGAGCCTCAGCGCAAGATCCTGCGCAAGATCGCGCCCAAGTTCCGCGAGATGTATCCCCACGGCGTGGACAACTACTGCTGCGGCGGCGGGAGCGGGTTCGCCATCATGAGCGGCCACAACTTCGAGGAGTGGCGGCACCATGTGCCCGGCCGGAAGAAGATGGAGCAGATCCTCAATGCCTTCGAGGATTGCCGCGGGGCGGAAACCAACAAGTACGTGTGCGCCCCGTGCAGCAACTGTAAAGGCCAGATCCGCGACATCCTGTCGTACTACGACCTGTTCGAAAAGGAGAAAATCCTGTACGGCGGCCTCGTGGAACTGATCGTCAACGCCATGGTGGATGCCAAGCCCGACTTCCTCAAGTGGGAGTGGCACTAGGATGAACCTGGTAGTAAAATCATTGGACAAGCAAGGGGAATAGATATGTCGAAGAAGATACTGGTCGTGGACGACGAGCCGGACGTGGTGACCTATTTCACGGCCCTGCTCGAAGAGAACGGCTACGAGACCCGCAGCGCGAGCAACGGAACCGAGGCCATGGCGGCCATCGATGCGGATCGGCCGGACCTGATCACCCTGGACATCACCATGCCCGAGCAGTCGGGGGTCAAGACCTACCGCCGAATCAAGGAAAGCGATTCGCTCAAGACCATCCCGGTGATCATCATCACGGGCGTGGCCAGCGACTTCAAGCGGTTCATATCGACCCGGTCACAGGTCCCCGCCCCCGACGGCTACCTGGAGAAGCCCATCCAGCCCCAGACGCTGCTGGACGAAGTGGCTCGGTTACTGAGCTAGGGGCCTACCTTGATCCCGGTTCGAATCGGTCGTCCGCTCGCTTTTTAGGCAGTTTTCCATCCTCCTTTCGGACCCGATCCAGCCACCCACAGCTGACCGAACCGGACGGAACGAGATCGGGGATGAACGGCTTGATGTCGATGAGCGGAGTCCCGTCCAGCATGTCGACGCCCGACACCCTGATCCGAGGGCCGTCCACTTCGAGAAGGCGGACCACGGTCAGGCCGATGGGGTTGGGACGACGGGGTGCGCGGGTAGAGAAAACCCCTCTCTTCCGACCATCCAGGTAGGGTTGGATCCTCAGTTCGAATCCCTCGGAACGGTGCAGCCAGTACAGGAGCACCAGGTGGCTGAAACCGTCCACGTCCGCCAGGCCCGCGGTGTATTCCGGGTCCATTTCGACGACGCCTTCGGCCTCCGGGGCCATGTGTCCCTGGATGGGTGTACCCTCCTGCCTTGTCCAGGGGGTTCGCAGAATACCGATTCGTCGTATCCGAAAGTCGTCAGGTGCCATCATTTCGCTCTTCCAAGTCGCGATATGGCCGCGGACAGGAGATACAGGCCGCCGGCCAGGCCCACCATGGACGCTCCGGTGGGCAGTTCCCACACGAAGGACAGGTAGTAACCCAACCCCGCGGACAAGACCCCGACCATGATTGCGACCAGGAAAGCGGCCCTCATGGACCGGCCGATCCGCAGGCCCGCCAGGGCCGGAAAGATGGCGAAGCCGAAGGCGGGCAGCGCCCCGATTGCTCGGGTGGCGATGGAGATCATCATGCCCAGGGTCAGGTAGAGCAGGATGTCGTGCTGCAGGGAGCGGATGCCCAGTGCCCCGGCCGAGTCCGGGTCGTAGCTGACGCTCAGGAACCGCCGGTAGAACAGGGAGTGGACCACCAGCACGATGAAAGCTGCCGAGCCCACGTAGATGATCTGGATGGTCTCCACGAGTACGGCATGACCAAAGAGAAGGCTCTGGACGTCATGCAGGTCCTGCCGGATGAAACCGCCCATGACCAGGACCGCAGCCGCCGAGAGCAGGTATGCGACCACGGTTGCGTTCGAACTGTGGGCGCGCGCCGTGGCGAACCAGGCGGATGCCAGGCCGGCGAAGAGCAGCGACGTCCAGGAGGGATCCAGCAACACGCCGACGATTCCCGTCCCGTGCTCGCCGTGTCCGCACAAATCGCATACCAGGAATGCCGTTACAACCCCGACGGAAGAGACCTGCGAAAGCGCCAACGGCACGTACACCACCCGCTTGAGCACCACCCACACGCCCAGGTAGGACAGGGCCGCCGCCGCGATCAGCGACACGATCACCGCGTCCCGCCACACGAACCATGATTCCCAGAAGGAGATGGACTCCGTCATCACTCCACCTCCTGCTGTACGTGCACCCACACGTCTTCTCCGTGGCGATTTACCTCGATCCCGCGCCCGTAGGCCTTGCTGAGGGCCTCGGCCTGCAACATCTCCTGTGCGGGACCGGCTTCGAAGATGTCCGTGTCCTTGTTGATGAGACAGAGGTGGTCCGCAACGCGTATCACCTTGCCGATGTGGTGGCCGATCATCAGGATGGTCAGGCCCGTCCGGGCATGGAGGCCCTGCAGGAAGGACAGGATGTCCGCCTCGCCTGGCAGGTCCATGCCAGTGGTGGGCTCGTCCAGGACCAGGACGTCGGGATCGGAGGCAAGGGCCCGGGCCAGGAGGATCCGCTGCTGCTGTCCCCCCGAAAGGGATGCGAAGGGGCGGTCGGCCAGGGCGGCCATGTCCACGCGCTCGATCTCCTCCCGCACCCGTCTCCGGTCGTCGCCGGAAGGTCCCCGTCCCAGGGGGAAGCGATTCGTCCTTCCCATCACCACCACGTCGAGTGCGTTGAGCGGATAGTCCGGATTCAACAGGTGTCTCTGGGGCATGTAGCCGAACCGCGGAGGGCCGGAGGGGAACCCGACCAGGCCCCCGACTGGACGGACCAGCCCGAGGATGGTCTTCACCAGCGTGGTCTTGCCCGAGCCGTTCGGGCCTACAATTCCCCAGAAGTCGCCCCGGCGGACCGTCAGGTCGAGCGGCCGCGTGAGCGCTCGCCCGTACCCGATGACGGTACCCTCCATTTTCACGATGGTCCCGTCAGGCATGTCACTCCTCGTGTGCGTGTCCGGCGTCCAGGATCAGCACCCGGACCCCGTTCAGGGAACCGTCCCGGAACCGAATGATCTGGGGTTTCACCGACCCTGTGTCATTGACCACTTCCACGAGCCAGACTTCCCTGAAATCGTCGGGACAATCCCCGTTTTCGCCCTGGTTGTGGGCTCCAATGGCATTCCCTTGGCCGTCCAGGAATGCGTCTATCACACCTGTCTCACTGACGTAGACGGCGACCTCGCCGGTTTCCTTGCCCGGGAAATGGACGAATCCCTCGGCGTTTTCAGGCAGAGTGATGTCGGCGAGGTGTTCCAGATCGACGTGAGCGTCTCCGAAGTCCTCGAACGTCGCCACCGCGTCGACCTCCTCGGGCGTATCCCCCAGGTGCTCGCAGGCGTGCACGTCCAGGTCTTCGGCCGTGTACGCGTCGCCATCGCCCGTATGCGCGTCGGTATCACCGCCGGCACCCGGGCAGCCCTGCTGCAGGCAATACTCCTTGCCGCCTATCGTGTTGGGCTCCTGCTCGCTGAAGCAGTGGCACTCGGTGCCGTGACTGTGGCCGTCGGGGCCGCATTCCTCCACCTGGTCGACAGGGACGCATTTCGCCCCTGCCAGCAGTTCGGTCTTGTTGTCGCAGACCGGGCAGTCCACTTCGTCCCCGG
Source organism: Deltaproteobacteria bacterium (assembly GCA_016784945.1). Taxonomy (GTDB): domain Bacteria; phylum Myxococcota_A; class UBA9042; order DTJE01; family DTJE01; genus JADDHL01. The sequence goes on from JADHTP010000011.1 coordinate 20,928, forward strand.
GCCCCATGCAGGAGAAGGCCAACGTCAGGGTGAAGAGGGCTGTGACGACCAGCTTCCTGATTTCTTTTTTTCTCATGTCTTCCACTCCGTATACCTCCATCAGCCTGCTTCTGTCAGAAGCTTGATGATGCGGTCGAACTTGTCGCTGATGGTCTTGATGGCCGGCTCCGCCCCCACCATGGACGGCAGGATGACGAGTCGCGCTTTCGCCTTCGTGGCGAAGATCTTCGACAGGTTCGTCGGGTGGTAGATCTCCTGGATCACGAAGCCCACGTCCAGCTCGCGTACCTTGTTCAGCACCTTGGTTACGTGGCGGGGGTTGGGGGGGATCCCGGGGACGGGCTCCAGGGCGCCGACCTTCTTCAGGCCGGACCATTCAAGCATGTAGATCCAGCTTTCGTGGTAGACGATGACACGGAACCCCTCGAAGCTGCTCAGCCTGGACTTCCAGGACGTCATCTTTTCCCGGTATTTCTGCTCGAAGGCCTTCCAGCCCGTTTCGTAGTGACGCCGCCCCTCGGGATCCAACTGCACCAGTCGCCTGTAGATGGCTTCGGCCACCTGGAACATCTCCCGGGGGCTGGTGTAGTAGTGTGGGTTGCCGGCGCCGTGCACGTCCCCCATGGTGCGGTCGGGATTGACGGGCACCTCCATCGGTGCAATCACCGTCGAGGCATCCAGGTAGCCCGGCTGACCCACCTGGATCTCCCCATTGCGGGACTGGGTCATCAGCACCGGCAGCCAGCCGTCTTCCAGGCCCATGCCGATGCAGATCAGCAGGTCCGCGCGGTTGACCCGCAGGATCATGGACGGCTTGGCGTCCACGTAGTGCGGGTCCTGGGTCCCCCGTATCAGGGATTCCGCGTGGACCCGATCCCCACCGATCTCGGTGGCGATGGCCGCGAAGTCGGGCAGGGTGCCCACCACGCGCAATCTGGCGGTGGCCGGCAACGATGCGAAGCAGATGGCCAGTCCCAGCAGTATTCCTGTGCGTCCGCTCATGTCTCACCTCCTCAGAACTTGTGGGCCATGTGTTCACCGACCCCCACTTCCAGTTGCAGGAAGACCCCGTGATAAAGGTCGTGCCCCTGTTCCCTGCCCAGGTCGTACTGCACCCGGAACTTCGAAAAATGGGTCGGCAGGAAGGTGGCGGACACCGACCCCCGCCATTGGGTTCCGGGCAGCCTGGTCAGGTCCGGAGAAACCCCGTCCAGGATGCCGCCGCAGTCTCCTCGCAAGCCGATCATCCAGTTCTTCGTGAACTGCACGTCCACCTGTGCGTAACCCCCGTGGTCCAGCACCAGGTCACCGGGGGCCTGGGATCTCCTGAAGAGGTACTCCAGGGTCAACGCCACGGCCAATGCGCCCCGTCCGGAACTGATGGGGCGCCACTTCAGATAGATTTCCGTCCCGTACAGGTCCACCCGGTTGTCCGGGACCCAGGGGCTCTGGCCCCACGCGCCGTTCAGGCCCCATGACAGGGACCAGTCGTCGGTGATTTCGAAGAAGTTCTCGATCCGTGCCAGGTAGAGGAAGTCCTCCAGGCCGTCCAGTCTCCCGGCTCCCGTGAGGTCCACGGTCCCGAAGGAGGCGCTGCGGAAAGCCGTTTCCGGATGGGTGTCCATCACCTGAGCCCCCACGAACAGGTACCAGGGCAGGGGCAGGATGAAGGACAGTTCCGCGCCCAGGCCGCTGAAGTGCTCTTCGCCCATGAACCGGGTGTGGGACAGCGGAGGATTCACGGTGTTCCAGGTGTGCAGGTGCTGCGGGTTCTGCCTCCCGAAGGCGGCGTTCATGTACCCCGCGCGGATCTGCAGGTTGATGGGCAGGGACAGCGTTGTGATGTACGCCTCTTCCAGGTGCAGGTGGGATATCTCGAAGTTCATGTCGTAGCGGAAGTAGGGGTCCACGGAGCCGGACACGGCCATCTCCATTCCCTGGAACGTGAATCCGTTGCGATCCACGGCGTGTCCACCCTGCCGTATGTGGTCGTCGTAAAAGAACCAACCCAGGCCCACATCCATGATGAAGCTGATGTCCGGGATGAACCGGGCGGTCTGGACGGGCACGGCGCCGCGGATGGCGTTGCTGATGCTGGGGGGGGACTCGGGTGGCGTGGGCGATTTGGTCACGTCCGCCGAGATGGCGGCCGCGAAATCGGGATCCGGCGCCGCGGTTTCCTCCTGGGCCGTGGCGCGGGCCGGCGCCAGGGCGATCACGAGGAAGAACGTCGCCGTCCCCCAGAGGAAGTTCTGACATCGAGGCATGACACCTCCTGTTCTGTTTGGACTGTACGGGCCGCCCTGGGGGCCCGTTGCCAGTGCTCGGGAAAGGTCAGGTCATGGGAGGGGACTGCTTGGGTGCGAATCTAAGGCGGGTCTGATGTGCCGAAGAACGGTGCAAGGACCACCGGCAGAATCCGTCGTCGGGCCCGTCGGGCTGGGTGCCAATCCGTTCCGTGTCCCTGGGCTGCAGCAACTGGCTCTGGAGAGGGCACTCCTCGTGGATGGGCGAGCAACAGGGCTGGTCATGCTCCACGGCCGCCCTGTGACGGGGCTTGAGCGGGACGTCATTGTGGTGATGATGTCCGTCCTCGTGCTGTGTGTGGTCGTGGACGTGCCTCAACTGGTGATGTTCGACACACCAGACGTGCTCGTGGAGCGAGAAGATGGCAGGTCCCACGATCCAGTTGACAGCGTACGCCGCGATCAACAGGATGGACAGGCGGGCCAGACGTTGGTGGACTCTCGACACCGGAACCTTCCTGACCTCCAGGGTCAGGTAATCGTGGCTACCTGCGCGGCCATTGTCAAGGATGCGATAGGCGATAGGCGATAAGCGATGGGCTGTTGCCGGGGCGCCCCTAGGTGATCCCGTGCTTCTTCATGAGCCGGATCAGGGTGGTCCGGTGGATGCCAAGTTCCCGGGCCGCGTGGGTGCGATTGCCGCCGTGGCGCGCCAGGGCATCCCGGATGGACACCACCTTGGCCACATCGATGGTGTTGGCCCTGATGGTGCCGTTTCCTGGTTCGCGTGGACCCCGGTGGACCGATGGTGGCAGGTGCTCGGGCTCGATTTGCCGGTCCTGGCACAGGATGAAGGCCCGCTCGATGACGTTTTCCAGCTCCCGCACGTTGCCGGGGAAGGGGTGGGACATGAGGATGGCCATGGCCTCGTCCGAGACCCCGGAGATGTCCTTGCCGGTGCTGTGCCGGAACAGCTTCACGTAATGGTTGACCAGGAGGGGGATGTCCTCCTTTCTCTGGGACAGGGGCGGCAGGTCGATCTGGAACACGTTGAGCCGGTAGTACAGGTCCTCCCGGAAGCCGTCCCTGCGGACCATTTCGTCCAGTTCCCGGTTCGTGGCGGAGATGATCCTCACATCGGCCTTGACGGGCCGGTTCGACCCCAGGGGCTCGTAGAGTCGGTCCTGGAGGAACCGGAGAACCTTCACCTGCGTCACCCCGGGGAGGTCCGCTACCTCGTCCAGGAACAGGGTGCCGCCCTCGGCCGCTGCAATACGGCCGGGCTTGTCCTTGCGGGCGTCCGTGAAGGCGCCCTTCAGGTACCCGAACAGTTCGGATTCCAGCAGCGTGTCGGGGATGGCCGCGCAATTGACCGCAATGAACGGTTTCCTTTTGCGGGGACCCAGGGCGTGGATCGTGCGGGCCACCAGTTCCTTGCCCGTGCCCGAAGGACCGGACACCAGGATGTTCGAATTGCTGTTGGCCACCAGGGGCAGCATCTCGAAGATCCGCTGCATCACGGGGCTCTTGCCGATGATGTCCGCCAGCCGGTAGCGATCCTCCAGCCGGCGTTTCAGGTCCACGATCTGGGACATGTCCCTGAAGACCTCCACCCCGCCCAGCAGCCGCCCGTCGGGGGTCTCCAGGGGGGCGGTTGAAATGGATATGGGGATGGGTCGCCCGTCGTGCCCCTGGATATAGACTTCGTGGTTACGTGCCGTCCGGCGAAGCGAGATGCTCACGCTCAGGGGACACACCTTGTCGCACAGGTCCGTGCGGAAGACCTCGGAACACCGGCTACCGATGACGGCCTCGGCGGAATACCCGGTGATCCGTTCCGCCGCCCGGTTAAAGGACGTGATGGACCCGTTGGGGTCTACCGTGAACACCCCTGCCTCCAGCACGTCGAGGATCAGGGGGAAATACCGGCTGTCCAGCGCCTTGCCGTTCATGGTTCTGCCTTTCGTTCCCGGTCTCCCGACTTTATTGTCCCGGAACTGACGTAATATGCAACACTGTAGTGTCCATTTGTTGATAAATGCAACACTCGTTTTCGTTGCTTTTTCCGGTAAAAACACTAAACAGACCGAAAATAAAGGAAATAGATGTTTGGCACGATCGATGCTGAAAGGTGAATCAAGGTGAGGGCGAAAACGCCGAAACCGGCTGACCCGACGAAAGGGCCGTTTATGTGGCAGCCGCGAAAAAGAGGGAAGTCGACTCTTGCCGGTTGTCCGAAGCTGGCGGTGTCCTCCGGGCAGGCGGCCCGGTACTGCCTGGTGTCCCCGGACACCATCGTCAACTGGATCGCCGGCGGCAAGATTCCGGCCCAGAGGACGGTGGGGGGCCAGTTCAGGATACGCCTCAAGGACCTGCGGGTCTTCATGCTGGCCCATGGCATGCGGACGGACCAGTTGGACTCGGACATGGGATTCCAGCCGGTGTGCTGGGAATTCTGGGCTTCGCTGCCGGACAGGGTGGGACACCGCGGTGGCCCGACCTGCGGGGATTGTCCGGTCTACCGGTCGCGGGCCACCGTTTGCAGGGAGATCAGGCCGTTGTTGCCCGGCGGCACCGTCCGGGCGCCTTCGTGCCAGGACTGTCTTTTCTTCTCGAGCCTGAGGGAGACCGACGACGATGAGAGAAGTACCACTGGAAAAGGTTGAGAACGTTCCACTGAAGTACCACGTGGAACCCGTGGAGCCTGGGAACCGTGTGCAGCAGTTCCTGCAGGCGTTTTCCGCCGTGCTCAAGCACTCCAACTACGGTTACCTGCTGGACCATTTCGCCCGCATGGGCACCAAGTGCGGCCGTTGCGCCGTGGGCTGTCAGGTTTATCAGGCCACGGGGCTGCAGGAGGACCTGCCCTGCTCACGCTCCGAACTGCTGTTGAAGGTATATCGACGCCACTTCACGGCGGAGGGTCGCCTTCAGGCCCGCCTGCTCGGGACGCCTCCCGTGACCGACGCGGACATCGACGAGATGGCCCTGGCCTACTACCGGTGCACCGCCTGTCGACGCTGCACCCTCCGGTGCCCCATGGGCATCGACCACGCCAACATCACCCATCTGGCACGGTACGTCCTGTCCGAAATCGGGCTGGTGCCCAAGGCGCTCCACGTGTCCGTGCGCGAACAACTGGAAGGGGCCACGAAAAACACCTCCGCCATTCCGGTCCCCGCCCTCAAGGACACCCTGGAGTTCCTCGAGGACGACCTCAAGGAGATGTTCGGCAAGGACATCAAGTTCCCGGTGGACGTGGAGGGCGCCGAGAAGGTCTTCTTTCCGGCGGTCAGCGACTACCTGCTGGAGCCGGACACCCTCATGGGTCAGGCCGCCGTGTTCCATGCCACCGGCGACTCCTGGACCATCGGCACGAACTACTTCGACGGGATCAACTACGGGCTGTTCTACAACGACCGTTTCCTGGAGGACATCGTCCACCAGGAGATCGAGGAGACCCTGCGCCTCAAGGGCCGTGAGATCCTCATCGGGGAGTGCGGGCACGCGGCCCGTTCCGCCAAGTTCTTCGTCCCCACCTACGGCGGCGCGAATCCCCTGCCAGTGGTCAGCATCCTGGAGTACACGGCCAACGCCATCAAGGAAGGCAAGGTCAAGCTGAACCCCGACAAGATCAAGGAGAGGGTCACCTATCACGACCCCTGTAACATCGCCCGCTCGGGTTGGATCGTGGACCAGCCCCGCTACATCCTGAAGTCCTTCATCAAGGACTACGTGGACATGTATCCCTGCGGCAAGGACAACTACTGCTGCGGGGGCGGGGCGGGCACGGTGTCGCTGGACGAGATACGGGAGTTCAGGACGGCCATCGGGGGCAAGCGCAAGGCGGAGCAGTTGCGGGCCACGGGCGCCGACCTGGTGGTGGCCCCCTGTGCCAACTGCAAGAAGCAGCTGCGCGAGGTTATCGAGGACCACGGGCTGGACATGGAGCTGGTGGGGCTCCACGACCTGATCCTGAAGGCAATTGAACTGTGAACGTGAAGGGGAATGACTGATGGAAGCAGTGATCGAATTCTTACGAGGACCGCTTTTCCGGTTCGCCGTGGCCGTGGTGGTCCTGGGGCTTGCGAGGCACGTGGTGCTGAGCCTGGTGGGCTTTTTCAAGGCCCGCTCCCGGGCCAATGACAGGGACTTCAAGATCCGGACCGTGGTCTGGCGGACCCTGGTCACCCTGAACCCGGTCCGCTACATGCTGGGAGGGCGCTGGATCTACACGATCCTCTCCGTGGCCTTCCACGTGGGGCTCATCCTGGTGCCCCTGTTCTTCCTTGGCCACGTGCGGCTGTGGGAGCGGGGGATCGGCATCGGATGGCCCGTCCTGCCCGGCGTGGTGGCGGACACTCTCACCCTGGTGACCATCGTCACGGGCCTGGGGATCTTCCTGGGTCGTGCTCTCTTCCGCGATTCCCGGGCCATGAGCCGACCCCAGGACTGGCTCCTGCCGCCCCTCATCGTGGTGGCGTTCGTTTCAGGCTACCTGCTGGCCCACCCGGGGATCAATCCCCTGGGCCTGCAGGTCACCACACTGATCCACGTGCTCGTGGGGAATCTGCTCCTGCTCATAACGCCCTTCACCAAGATCGCCCACTGCGTGATGCTGCCCTTCTCACAGCTGGTGGGCGAGATGGCCTGGCGCCTGGTGCCCGGCGCCGGCAACGACGTGGTCAAGACCCTGGGAAAGGAAGGTAAGCCGATATGAAAGCGATTCTGACGGATGTGACCCTGTGCGTCGGCTGCGAAAAATGCGTGGCGGCGTGCAAGGACGAAAACGACCTGGGACCGGACGTCCCCTTCCGGTGGCTGGTGGACGA
>JADHTP010000012.1 GCA_016784945.1 Deltaproteobacteria bacterium
GACTACACGCCAATTCAGTATGGCGACATCCTGCTTGCCGGCTCTGGCGAGACCATTGAAGAAATCGGAAAATCGGCGGTGAACCTGCTCACCGAGTCCGCCTGTTGTGGAGGCGACGTCGTTATCTTCCGGCCCGCCATCGCTGTTGACGCCAAGTTCCTCGGCCTCGCCACCGACTGCCCACTGGCCGCCTACCAGAAGTCATGCATGGGGCGGGGTATAACCGTCATGCACATTTACGGTGACGAACTGAAGTACCTATTCGTGACCCTCCCCCCCCTGCCCGAACAAGCCGCCATCGTCGACTACCTCGACCAGGCCGCCGCCGCCATCAACACCACCATCACCCGCGCCAACCGCGAGATCGAACTCCTGGGCGAATACCGCACCCGCCTGATCGCCGACGTGGTCACCGGCAAGCTCGATGTGCGCGACGCCGCGGCCGACCTGCCTGAAGTCGATCCGCTGACGGAATCCGACGACGCGGACGACCTGGAATCTGACCTCGACATGGATGCAGGCGAACCCGACGAAGTACTTGAGGAGGTAGAAGCATGACCACCGACACCACCGAAAGCGGCCTCGAACGGCTGATCTGCACCGCGCTGGCCGGGAACCCGTGTGACCCACCTACCGCAGGCACGGTCCGCGAACCTGTTGCCAGTTACGGCGGCGTGGGCTGGAGTCCGGGCAACCCTCACGACTATGAACGCGAGTACTGCGTCGATCTGGTGCAACTTGCCGCCTTCCTCCAAGCGACCCAGCCCGAGCCGGCCGAATCGCTAGCACTGAACGAAGACGGACCGACACGGCGCAAATTTCTAGCACGCTTACAGGGCGAGGTTTCCAAGCGTGGAACCATCGATGTGCTGCGTCACGGCATCAAGCACGGCGCCCACGACCTCGACCTCTTTTTCGGCACCCCCTCAAAAGACAACGAGAAAGCCAGGGCGCTGTTCGAGCAGAACCGCTTTACCGTTACCCGGCAGCTCAAGTACAGCCGCGACGAGACCGGGCGCGCCCTGGACATCGGGCTCTTCATCAACGGCTTGCCGGTCTTCACCTTCGAGCTGAAGAACAGCCTCACCAAGCAGACTGTGGACGACGCAGTCTGGCAGTACAAGAGCGACCGCAACCCACGCGAAAAACTCTTCGAGTTCGGTCGTTGTGTGGCTCACTTCGCCCTCGACGAGAGCGAGGTGATGTTCTGCACGCACCTCAAGGGCAAGGCATCGTGGTTCCTGCCCTTCAACCGAGGCTGGAACGACGGCGCGGGCAACCCGCCCAACCCCGATGGCCTCAAGACCGACTACCTCTGGCGCGAGGTGCTCACCCGGAAAAGCCTGACCAACATCCTCGAAAACTACGCCCAGGTGGTGGAGGAGAAGAACGAGAAGACGGGCAAGAAAAAGAAAACCCAGATCTGGCCCCGCTACCACCAGCTCGACGTTGTGCGCAAGCTACTCGCCGATGCGAGTGAGCACGGCGCAGGCAAGCGATACCTGATTCAGCATTCAGCGGGCAGCGGCAAGTCCAACTCCATCGCCTGGCTCGCCCATCAGCTGATTGGAATCGAGAAGGTCAATACGGCCGCCTTTGACTCGATTATCGTTGTCACCGATCGTCGAATCCTCGACAAGCAGATCCGCGACACGATCAAGCAGTACGCTCAAGTCGGCGCGACGGTCGGCCACGCCGAACGCTCGGGCGACCTGCGCAAGTTCATCGAGGACGGCAAGAAGATCATCATCTCGACGGTGCAGAAGTTCCCGTTTATCCTCAAGGAAATCGGCGACGAGCAGCGCGATCGCACCTTCGCCATCATTATCGACGAGGCCCACTCGAGTCAGGGCGGCAAGACCAGCTCGGCCATGGCGCAGGCGCTGTCCGAGGCAGGCGAAGTCGCCGAGGACGAGACCTGCGAGGACCAGATCAATCGTCTGATGGAGTCGCGCAAGCTGCTGCCCAACGCCAGCTACTTCGCCTTCACCGCCACCCCCAAGAACAAGACGCTGGAGATCTTCGGCCGGGCTGACCCGCAGGCGGACGGCACAGTCAAGCACCACGCCTTCCATACCTACTCGATGAAGCAGGCCATACAGGAGAAATTCATCCGGGATGTGCTTGCTCAGTACACGCCGGTAGAGAGCTATTACAAGCTGGCCAAGACGGTGGACGACGACCCGGAGTTCGATACCAACAAGGCGAGCAAGAAGCTGCGGAAGTTTGTTGAGGGCCATGACCATGCCATTCGCTTGAAGGTGGAGATCATGGTCGATCACTTCCACGACCAGGTGCTGGCCAGGAACAAGATCGGCGGTCAGGCCCGCGCCATGGTGGTGACCAATGGCATCGAGCGAGCTGTGCAGTATTACCGCGCCTTCAGTGCTTATCTGAAAGAGCGAAAGAGCAAGTGCGAGGCCATCGTTGCGTTCTCGGGTGAGCACGAGTTTGACGGCCGGAAGGTCAGCGAGGCATCGCTCAACGGCTTCCCGTCCGGCAAGATTGCCGAGAAGATCCAGGAAGATCCCTACCGATTCCTGATCTGCGCCGACAAATTCCAGACCGGCTACGACGAGCCATTGCTGCACACCATGTACGTGGACAAGACGCTCTCTGGCATCAAGGCGGTGCAGACGCTGTCACGACTGAATCGCGCCCACCCCAAGAAGCACGACGTCTTCGTACTCGACTTCCTCAACGACATCGACACCATTCGCGACTCGTTTGCGGACTTCTATCGGGCGACCGTGTTGGCCGACGAGACCGACCCCAACAAGCTGCACGACATCCAGGCCGATCTGGACGGGGCGCAGGTGTACTCCGAGGCACAGATCGATCATCTGGTGCAACTCTACCTCGGCGGCGCCGAGCGCGATCAACTTGACCCGATCCTCGATGCCTGCGTGGCCAAGTACCTTGATGATCTTGATGAAGACGGCCAGGTGGACTTCAAGGGCAAGGCCAAGGGCTTCGTGCGTACCTACGAATTCCTCTCCACGGTGCTGCCCTACACCAACGCGGCCTGGGAGAAGCGTTCGATCTTTTTGAACTTTCTGGTTTCGAAGCTTCCCTCCCCGAAGGAAGAAGACCTCTCCAAAGGCATTCTGGATTCGATCGACATGGACGGCTATCGCGTGGAAAAGCGTGCGGTTCAGAAGATCCTGCTGGGTGATGACGATGCCGAGATCGATCCGGTCCCCGTCAGCGCAGGCGGCTTCCGCCCCGAAGCGGAGCTGGACCTTCTGTCGAACATCCTCAAGAGCTTCAACGACCACTTCGGTGACATCCCGTGGGAGGACGCAGACCGGGTGCGCGAGCTGATCACCGAGACGATCCCTGCGCGGGTTGCCGAGGATTCGGCCTACAAAAACGCCCGGGCCCGTCCGGACAAACAGAACGCCAGGATCGAGCACGACAAGGCACTGGTGCGGGTCATGACCGCGGTAATGAAGGACGATACCGAACTGTTCAAGCAGTACATGGACAACGAGGGCTTCAAGCGCTGGATGACCGACACGGTGTTCAACCTGACATTCAACAGCGACGGGCCCTGACAACAGCATGCAGCGGACGCGTCAAAGGCGCGCGCCGCTGATCTACGAAATCTTCGCGGCAGCGGGGCATCCGACGCCACGCTGCAACCTCGCCAACGTGATGGTCAACGGGGAACCCCTGGGGCCCTCGAAGTGCTTGTCAGCCACGGCGACGGCTTCAACAAGAGCCGCAACAACTTCTACGTCTACTTCGATCCCGCGGACGACGGCCGCGAAATGATCGTTTGTTACGCCTGTTTCGGCTTGTAGGAACAGACGACAGGCTACCCCCCGGTGGACGCCCCCCGCGCTCTCGGCTAAGGTCTTTCCATGGACGGCAAAGGCGCCACCCGGTACGACCTTCTGGCCCTCGGGGGCTTCCTGTGCCTGGCCGTGGCGCTGGCCCTCATCCCCTTCATCACGCCGGACCTGTGGTCCATGGACCGGTTCTTCCACGAAATCAGGTTGCTGGAGGTACACCGCTGCCTGGGCGAGGGTCACCTCTGGCCCGACTGGTCGCCTGACCTCGCCCACGGACACGGCCAACCCCTCTTTCACTACTACCCCGTCGGTCTCTACCTCCTGGCGTCACCGCTACTCGGACTGGGCATGGACCCGAAACAGGCCCTGCTCGTGGTGGTGACCCTGGCCTTTGCCCTGAGCGCCTACGCGGTCTACCGGACCGTGTGGAGCCGGGTCGGCGCCTGGGCGGGCGTGGTGGCCGGGGTCCTGTGGATGACCGCGCCTCACTTCGCCGTCAATCTGCAGGTCCGCAGCGGGCTCACCTGGATGCTGGGCCTGTCCCTTCTCCCGGTGGCCCTGGGCGGTGTCCTGGACCTGGCGCAGGGTCGCCCTTCGCGGTCCGCCTGGTTGCGGGCCGTGGGCGGCCTGGCGGCACTCTGCCTCGTGCACAACCTGGTGGCCCTCCTGGCGGCGGGGGCTTGCGTGGTTCTGGCCCTGGCCGTGGGGATCTCCTCCAGGGAGCGGGGCGGCTTCGTGGGTCCCCTGACGGCGCTGGCCCTGGCCCTGGCCATGACCGCCTTCTTCTGGCTTCCGGCTGCACTGGACATGTCCCTGGTCCACCTGGAGCGCATGAACACGGGCTTCTTCGATCCGGCAAAGCACGGGGTCTACCCGTCCCAACTGGTGGGCATCGCCTTCGGCCGCGGCCCCAGCGTGCCCGGGCCGGACGACGGGATGAGCCTGTCCATGGGGGCCTTCCACGCCCTGGGCCTGCTGGTGGTTCTGATGTTCGCCGTGGTCCGGGCGAAACGGGTGGGCCGCACCGGGTGGACCCTGCTGGGGTCCGCCGTGGTCATTGTCCTCGTCATGCTCCCCGTATCGGGTGGGGTGTTCCACGTGGTGCCTCTCATCGGATTCCTGCAGTTCCCCTGGCGTCTCCTGGGCCCCCTGGCCCTGGTGGTGGCCTGGGTGGTGCCCCTGGCGGGTTTTGCGGTGCTGCCTTCCCGGGCGGCCCGGGTGGGGTCCGTTCTGTTGGTCGCGGCCGTGCTGGCTTCCACGGGACCCTCCTTCATGGACCTCCGGATCATGACTGTGGAGGAATACGCGGCCTTTGACAGCGTTCGGGAAAAGGGTGTGGACGGCATTGCCGAGTCACCCGACCCCTACTCCACCACCACGGGCGTGCTCGAATACCTCCCGCGGACGGCGCCCGGATATCCTGAAGTTCCGTCGGCCGCGCTGGTGGAAGCACCGCCCTGGGTCGAGGTGACGAAAGCGGAAAAGGACTGCTCGGGCGTGCAGGTGGAAGTCCGAACCGACCAGGCGGGCGCCCTCCGGATCAACGTGTTCGATTTCCCGTTCTTCGCCGTCGACCTGGACGGCCTGCCGGCCCCCCATCGAACCGATCCCGAGACGGGCTTCGTCCTGGTGGGCATGACCGAGCCCGGCGCCCACACGGTGTCCCTGCGGCTTACTTCCACGCCGATCCAGGCGCCGGCCACGGCCCTGTCCCTTGTGGGGCTCCTGGCGGCGGCGGTGCTGGCGTGGCGACGGCGCAAGGGATGGGACCCATCTTCATGAGAGGGTCTTTGTCTCTCCCGGGGGCACCACAAGGGTGACGTCCCTTTCCAGGCGGGTACCGTCCGGGACCACCAGGCATCCGTCGCCTTCCACCGACAGGTCCACGGCAACCCCCGGGCCCACGGACACGTGACGGCCCAGACTGAGCCTGCCCGCCGACGGAGGATCTTCCCCGATGGCCCGGGTGTCCGGATCAAATGCCAGCGAACCGTAGGGCCGTCGCGCCGACACCCGGAACACGGCAGCTTCCCCCACGTCCAGACCCTCGGTAAAGGGCAGGCTCCCGTCCGGTCCGTGCCGCACGCCCAGGTAGACGCTGGCGTCACGGGCCACGCGCCAGCCCACCCCGGCGCCACGCAGGGGATGGGAACCGGGACCCAGGCAGGGATCGATCTCAACGTGGGCGTTCTCGTGCACGCGCGCCCCGGCCCCGGTGAGCCGGGCGGCGTCACGGGCGGCCAGGGCCGCCATCGTGGACTCCAGGGAGTCGGACCCGGCAAGGCTCTTGGTGGGCAGAAAAAAGCCGTCCCGGCCCACTTGTATAACGCCCACGCGGTCCGCGTCGAGGTGCCGTGACAGGTCCTGGTTGAGCATCTCCCAGGTGCTGCTGGCGACACGTCGGTCGCCCACCTGGACCTCCTTGCCGGTGTACAGGGTGGGCTTCAGGTCGGCCCGAACGGCCGCCAGGTCCACCAGGTTCGTGCAGATGTGGGCCAGGGAGAATCGGGGATTCCCATCGGGCGCCAGGGCCTCGGACAGTTCCTTCGGACACACCGAATACTCCACGCATTCCAGTAGGCCCGTACGGCCGTTCAGGGCCACGAGGCCCACGGGCTCGTCGGGGCGTGTCCTTTGAACCACGCTCAACGTCAACTGGTGGTTGCCCCGGATGTGGTAGCCGATCCGGGCCTCGTCCAGGCCATTGGCCGCCCCGTTGTCCACGTTGTGCAGGACCAGGTGGCGGACACCGGCGTCGGACAGCCTCGATGCCATGGTCCGTCCTTTTTCCCCCGGTTCCAGGAGGGCGCGGAACACGCCCCCGTGACCGTCCCCGGTGAACAACAGGTGACCGTCGGGCAGGGCCAGCAGGTCGCCGTCGGCGTCGAGCCGTGGATGCTCGGCCTGGGGCAGGATCAGGAGGCAATCCCGGGGGTGTCCCCACAGGGGCGCCGTGCGGGCCCACCGGCGCACCGCATCGTCGGTAAGATGGCTGGTCATCAGGATCAGACAGGGCATCCTTCCCGATCCGATCCCGGCGGCCAGGCCCTGTGCCGCGAACATCTCCAGAAACGAAAAGCCCATCACGGGAGTTACGGGGAAAAGCCCCTTGGGCGGTGCGTACCCGAGCCGGTCCACCAGTTCACGGGCCTTTGGATGGGTGTCGGCCCCGGCGAAGAACCGCGTGGCCGCCCCGCCCGAGAACACCAGGACCGACCAGTGGCCCGCCTCCAGGGACGCCCGGCCCGCGACCTCCAGTTCCTCCCGGTCCGGTCCCGTGACGCGACCGGGGTCCACGGGCCTGAGGTCGTCAACCGGCCCTGTGCCATCGCCCTCGTGCATCGCGCGGCGGTGTCCCGCCACCCACGCCAGGTCCACCCGGGCGAAGTCCTCGAAAAAGGCGGTCAGTTCCCTTGGGCCCGCCCCGACGAGGTACTTGGGGTAGGTTCCTTTGGATCCCAGGGTTCGCAGGGCCTGGTCCTGGGCCCGGATCCCGGTGCAGGCACCCTCGATGAAGGACGTCACATTCGATGGAATGGTCCGATCCACCCTACAGCCTCTCCATGTTCAATCCACCGTCTGGCCTCACCGTTCGAACCACGGCGTTCCTTCCCGTCCGTGCCCTGTACCCTTTGGTCAGCGCCTTGCCGAAACTGTCCGCCTGGGATGAGCGTACCAGATTCACCGTGTTCCCTCCTAACCCGGCGCCGGTGAGTCGGGCCCCGATCACGCCGCCATCGCCGTCGGACAGGACCAGCGTGAGGCGCCCCTGTACCGGGAGGAACAGCTCGGGACAGTCGTGGCTTTTCAGTTCGTCGATCTCGTCGGGACCGGACTCCGGCGGGGAGTAGATGCCGCACCGCCACTGCCCACCGTCCCCGCAGAGCACCTGCCACCGCAGTCCGGGCGTGGTCTCCAGGGTTTCGTCACGGGGGACGTCGGGGAACGAGGGGATCCGGGTCTCCACGGTCCTCAGGGACTTGAGGTATTCCTGGTTGTACTCGCCCCGTTTCAGAGGTTACACGCCTTCCCAGTTCACCAGCAGGCGAGAACCAGGGGCATGGTGAGGCGGGTTTTCATCGGGACTCCCCCTGTTCGGAAAACCGGATAGTGACGGGAAGGATCGTTCGTTCCGGATCAGATGGACTTCCCGTCCAGCAGGGTCTTCAACCGGGCCACGGCGGCCGTGTGCAACTGGGACACCCGACCCTCTGTCACGCCCAGGAACCCCGCTATTTCCTTGAAGTTCATACCCTCGGAGTAATAGAAGGTGACCACCTGTCTCTGTCGATCGGTGAGTTCTTCCACCAGGCCCGCCAGAGACCGTGCCGTTTCCTGCAGGCTCACGTTCGTTTCCGGGGACAGGACGGACGGGTCCTCCAGGAACTTGGAGGCGTTTCGTTGTCCGTCGTCGCCCATGGGACCCAGGTCGTCAAAACCGAAGACGCGCACCGGGGAATTTCTGGACATCATTCCCTGGTACTGGCTCAGGGTCACCCCCATCCCGATGGCGATTTCCTCGGAAGTGGGCTGACGTCCCAGGTTGTTGGACAGGGACTGGATGACTTCGCCCACCTCGGTGGACTGCCGCCGGGCGGACCGTGGGGTCTGGTCCATGGCACGCAACTCGTCGATGATGGCGCCCCTGATCCTGATTTCGGCGTAGCGGTCGAAGGGGACCCCGCGGGACTCGTCGTACTGACGTGCGGCGTTCAGAAGGCCCAGGGCACCCGCGCCGATGAGGTCGTCCAGGTCCACGTTGCGGGGAAGTCGCGCCGCCACGCGGGTCGCCACGGAGCGCACGAGGGGCAGATAGACGGTGACGTCTTCAGGGGCCAAGGCAGTCTCCTCCTGGAAAACGATTCTAGGGGTGGGTTGGATGAGGTGTCAAATAGGTGCAGGGGGACGTTGATCGTCGATCGCTGATCGTCGATTTCGGAGGGTCGGTGTGTTCAATCAACGGGTTTCAGGGCCAGCAGTTCCCCGTGAGTCTTGTCCACGGTGACCGTGGCGATGCGCAGGGCATCCACGAAATCGTCGGCGTGGATACCGCCGTTGCCGGGAATGGAGACCTCGAAGGCCACCGTGTCGGTCCTTTCGTCCAGGTAGTAGCGCCCGAAGAGGAGGTCGGCGTTCTTGGCGTTCAGCCACTCCAGCAGGGTGGCCCGGTCGATTCCCGCCTTGCCCGGTTCCAGTTCCAGCGAATAGGCCAGAAAACGCGTATACCAGACGTCCCTGTTGGGCGCCTTGCCCTCGATCACCTGCAACCTGAGCAGCGTTCCTTCCCCCCGGATGTCCAGGATCACGCAACCCCGGTCCTCGTCCACCTGGTACAGCTTGTAACCCGATTCCTCCAGCAACCGGGTGAAGGTTGCGGTGCTCACGGGATAGACATTCCGATCGTCCCTGGTGCCCATGGTGACCTCCTGGCGCGGAGAAAAGAGTCTATCGGCGGCTGCCGACGGATGTCAAACGGCCCACTGGGCGTCCACCGCCAACCGTTTCGGATCTCCATGTCTGTAAGGACCGGTGGATGCGGATCGACTGAATCGGCGGAACGTTTGAGTCGTCGGGACGATATCAATTCATGGAAGAGGAGGTGTTCCGATGAACTACGTCACGCTCACCAGGGTTGGTTCGGTGGTCATCCTTCACAGGGACAATCCCTCCAAGGGTGAGATAAGGCGCAGGCTGGAGATGCTCCTCATGGCGCGTCTGCCTCACGATGGGCTCGTGGAGGTGTGGCCCGGTGCAGGCCCCGGCGAGATCTTCTGGCGGTCCCTGGCCTGACCACGGACACGGCCCCGTCAGCGACAGGCCGGCGGTCCCCCCACGACCTCCAGTTCGCAGCTGGAAGGCTTTTCGTTTCCGTGTCGTTCGCAGAATTCCGCCGCCAGGTCGCAGGCACAGACTTCGGAACGGTCCAGTGATTCCTGCAGCCTGTCCAGGGGCATGATGCCCTCGAACTTGACGCCATTGACCACCACGGTGGGTGTGGCCTTCACCCCCACCCGGTGGGCCAGTTCGATATCTTCCTGCAGTGTCCGCGTGGTTTCGTCCGAATCGAGGCAGTCCCCGAAGGCCGCCGGGTCCAGGCCCAAGTCCCTGGCGTAACCCAGGAGGTCCTCCCGCCGGTGCTTCCTGCGGTTGGCGAAGCTGACGTCCGCGTATTCCCAGAATCGGTCGGCCCGCTGGGCGCAGATGGCGGCCCGGGCGGCCAGGCAGGCCGTTTCATGGACGCAGACCGACACGTAGCAGTTACAGGCATTGTCCAGGGGGAAGTTCACGAACCGTACCCGCAGTCGCTCGGCGCCCACCTGTGCGAAGAGCGTGGAAATCACACGGTGCATGGTGGCGCAGTAGCGACACTCGAAATCGGAGAACTCGATGATGGTGGCCGGGGCCGCGGAAAGGCCCTTGGAGGGCAGGCTGTCCGGCAGCGGAGGGAGCTGGAAACGCCGGGTCCCGGAGTCGAACACCACCTTGTCATTCGCCACGGTGTCCGCCGCCATGGGGACGTCCACCTTCGTCCCGTACCACGCCACGGCGGGCATGGCGGCCGCGACCATCGCGAGAATCAGTGTCCCGGCACACAGCGCCAGGGAGGGGATGGAGGGACGTCGCAGTCCGGGCCAGGCCCAGGACAGGGACACCAGCAGAAGACCTCCGTTGACGCCGTACATCGCGACGCAGAAGGGGCACCAGTCATTCTCGGCGATCAGAACCGACGCGAGGAAGACCGAGTAGCCCACGCCGGCCGCCGCCGCCATGGACAGGAGGGCAGGCCAGGCCCGCAGGAAGCCGTAGGATTCCCGGCGGCCGACCAACAGGGCCAGAAGCGTCAGCACCGCCGCACCGAAATAGAAGGACAGGCCCAGCAGGGATATGGGGACACCCCCTATTTCCGCCGCCGCATTGGAATGGGCGCCCTGGCAGGCCGTGTCCGTGAGGGCGGCGCAGAAACTCTTGCCGCCGCCGGAGGTGACGTAGGTGACGTGGTCCTGGGTGGAGAGGGCGGCCACCATGAGGCCCACCCCGCTCAGGGCGAGGACCAGCAGGGGCCACCACCATCCTCGACGTGTCGTCATCAACCCAATCGCTCCACTTGGGGTCGAACGGGAATCCATGATGAATTATTCCACACCCTTGCGCAATGCTGGGAAGGGATCACGGTCCGCCCCCCGACTCGATGAAGGCGGTCTTCGGAAGCGGCGACAGGCCTAGAGCTTGCCGACGAGCGTGAAGGCGATTACGAGCGCGTAGATGACCAGCGACTCGATCAGGGCCAGGGCCAGGATCATGGGGACGAACATCTTGCCGGAGGCGCCGGGGTTGCGGGCAATGCCCTCAAGGGTGGCCGCAGCGGCCTTGCCCTGACCCAGAGCGCCGCCGAACGCGGCGATGCCGATGCCAAGCCCGGCGGCCAGTGCAACGAAACCCTTCATGGTGAATTCGTTGTCAGCGGCTCCCGCAGCCTGAGCGAAGGCGGCAGGGGCGTACAGCAGAACCGACACGAAGGCCAGACCGGCCATCGCAGTAACTTTCTTCAACAGAGCCATCGAGTCCTCCTCTCAACCAAAAGAGTCCGCGGGGACCTTCCCCCACGACGCAAACCAACAATCAATGATCCTCTTCGCCCACCGCCAGAGCAATGTAGACGGTGGAGAGGATGCAGAACACCAGAGCCTGTACCACGGACACCAGGAGTCCCAGCAGCATGAAGGGGATGGGCACCAGGGGGATGGCCATCATCACGAAGGCCGTCACCACGGCGTGGTCACCGAAGATGTTGCCCAGGAGTCGGACGCCCAGGGAAATGGGCCGCGCGATGTGGCTGATCAGTTCGATGGCGAACATCAGGAGCATCAGCGGCAGGGCGTACCACTTCAGGATGGGCCCGAAGAAGTGTTTGAAATAGGCGATACCGTGGGCCTTCACACCATAGACGTGGGTCACCACGAAGACGATGAGGCCCAGGCCCAGTGTCGTGTTCAGGCTGTCCGTGGGGGGCAGGAAACCGGGGATGAGTCCCAGGAGGTTCGAAAACAGGATGTAAACCCCAAGGGAGCCGATCAGTGGCAGGAACTTCAGGGCCAGGTCCCGGCCCATGATGCCTTCCATCAGGCCCAGCAGTCCATCCGCCAGGACCTGGAACAGGGCCAGCGGGTTGAATCGCGACTGTGGCAGCAGGCTGTCCTTGTCGGCCTTCATGCGGCTCGCGGCCAGAGTGAGCAGCACCAGGATGATGACCGCCACCACGAGGGCGAACACCACGTGGTGCAGGTCGGTGACGGGATTGCCTTCCAGGGCGGAGGTCCCGAGCTTCGCCTTGGCGAACTCGGCAACCGTCATGGGCACCAGGTAGTCGGCCAGGGACCAGTGGTGGTCACCGCCCTTGGCTTCGCTGCCGTGCCCTTCCTCGGCCCACGCGGAACCGCTGCAGACCGCCAGGACGACCGTGCCCACGAGAATCAGCAGAAGTCTCTTCATCGGGTCAACCCCGCTCCAATCCGAAAAAAGCCCCCGTCCCTACAGGGTCAGATCCAGCCCCTGCGCGGACAGGTACGCCGTGGCCCCCAGGATGGCCAGGCCCGACGCGGACAGCCCCACCACGAACCAGAT
Source organism: Deltaproteobacteria bacterium (assembly GCA_016784945.1). Taxonomy (GTDB): domain Bacteria; phylum Myxococcota_A; class UBA9042; order DTJE01; family DTJE01; genus JADDHL01. The sequence continues at coordinate 12,420 of JADHTP010000012.1, forward strand.
CACGTTCATGGGGAGGAAGGCCACGGCCAGGTAGACCAGTGTAATGAGGAGCACGAACTTCAAGGCCATGCCGACCAGGTACGGCCAGCGTCCACCCTCGGAGGAGATGGCCTTCAGGCAGAACCACCCCAGGGCGAACAGGTTGGCGGCGCCCAGGGCCCCACCCACCAGGAGACCGTAGACCGAACCGTCGGAGGACAGGACGAAGGCCAGCACCAAGGCGATGCCCAGAAGGGCGCCGTCCAGGGCGATGGTCATCTTGAGGAACGAAGTCGCCTTCACTCAGCTCTTCTCCTCGTCCTCCGCGGGCCAGTACCGGCGCGCCGTACGCCAGAATCCCTTGAACCCGGCTGCGATTCCACAGGCAAGGAGCAGGTACATGAGCCAGGGCGTCGTACCCAGCCATTCGTCCAGGTAGTAGCCTGCGGCGTAGCCCACGCCCACGGCTATGGCGAATTCGATCCCCACCGACGCCACCATGAGCGCCGACTTCCACGGACCGAGGTCTGCCGTGCCGGGCATGCTCCCCTCCCCGGGGTCCCAAGGCGATGGATTCCTAGCACCCCCATCATGGGGTGTCAATGATCCGAAAGCCCCCGTAATGATCCATGTCATGGGCCGTCCAACGCCTATAGCAGAACAGTCCATAGTCGATAGTCAATAGTCCATAGCCTGTCCGTTATAGACGGTGGACGCCAACTACTTCAGGGAGAAGTCCACCGGGACGATCACATCCATGATCCCCCCGGGAGGTGGGGGTAAGGTCCGCAGGGCCCGACCCCAGGCGAGGGCCGTCTGGTCCAGCAGACCGTGGCCCGACCCTTCCAGCAGGCGGACCCGGGCGATCCGTCCGCCCGATTCCACCCGTATCCCGAGTACGGCCTGGCCTTCAAGGCGCCGCCGTCTGGCCACGGGAGGATAGCGGCCAGAGTCCCTGATGGCCTCCCGCACCATGAGTGCGTAGGACCGACGGGCCTCCACGAGAGGATCGGGAGTGGCCCGATCCTGCTGTCCTGTCCTCCCGGCCTGGGCCGCCACGGTGGTGGCCCCCTGTGCGTTCGCCGTGACCGTTGGGGTCCCTCCCCGGGTCCCGACCTCGGACAGGGGCGACGGGCCCTCGAGTTGCGTCTCCGAAGGGGTACGCCGGGCCGGAGAAGGTGGGGGCCGGTCCCGGCCCACCCGGGGTTTTCGTCGTGGTTCGGCCGGGGCCTTCGACAAAGGTGCGGGCTCTGCTGCCGGGGGCGTGCCGGCCGTAGGACGGTTCAGGATGTGAAAGGGGACGGGAGAACGATGGGCCTGGTCCGTTTCGGGGAATCCCCGCAAGGCCTTCCAGCCGGAAAACAGGGCGGCCCCCACCCCGGCGTGCAGGGCCAGGCTGATGGCCAGACTCCACGCCAGACGGGTTGCTAAGGCCCGGAATCCGGCCTTCTTTCCATGCCCCGATTCTGTAGACTTCCGAGACGCCATGGCCTATCATAATCGGTCATGGCGCGCATTGAATACACCGATGTGGAGGGCAAGGTCCACAGGGTCGTGATACCCCGGGGCGGCGAGGGGGTCGTGATCGGGAGAAATGCCTCCTGCGACGTGGTCCTGAACAGCAAGTCCGTGGGTCGAAACCACGGCAGGATTACCCGCGAGGGCGGATCCTACGTCTTCCGTGACCTCGGCAGTGTCAACGGGTCCTTCGTGAACGGTGGGAAGGTGACGGGGGCAGTGGTCCTCGCCGATGGCGCCAAGGTTCGTTGCGGCGATTCCATCATGGATTTCGTTTTCGACGCCGCCGACGGTCGGAAAGCCCCCCCCTCGAAATCGAAAGCGACGATGCCTGTACCCGCACCCCCGGAGACCATTGACGTCTCCCGGCTCCAGAAGGAAAACAAGGCCCTGCGGGCCGAGCTGAAATCCCTTTCTACCCGGGTCGCCTCCTCTGACTCGGACACGGACGAAGTGGAGGCCCTGAAGAAGAAACTGGCTGACTCCTCTGCTGCTTCCGGCGAAGCAGAGGACGAGGCGCGGCACCTGCGCGGCCTCATGGCGGATGGGGAGCACCGCGTCAAGGATGCGGAGGCCCGCGCCGCCACGGCCAATTCCAGCCTGGAAAGCGTACATGCCAAGTACCTGGACATGCGGGAGCAGGTCCAGCACACCCAAACCCTCCTGGACGAGGCCCGCGCCTCCCTGTCGGACTCCGAGTCCGAGCTTTCCGACCTGCGTGAGCAATGGGCCTCCTTGAGCGCCCAGGCGGAGGCTGCGCGGAACCGGGGAGGCCAGGCGGCCGAGGAGGTCTCGGACCTCAAGGTGAAGGTTACCGAAAAGGACCGCGAGATGGAGCGGCTCCAGCGGGAACTGGACATCCGGGACTATGACCTGAAGGCGCTGCGGGAGGAAAACGAACGCCTGCAGGACTACTGCGAGACGGACAGCGGACGCCAGGAAGCCCTGGAGCGAAAGGTCAAAAACCTCGAGGCCGTCATCGAGGAGAATCGGAACTACATCGCGGAATTGCGGCGCACCAACGAAGAAAAGGACCGCCAGGTGCGCGAAGTCCGGCTCGGCGTGGGAATCGCGGACCTGGAGCAGGAAAAGCAGCGTCTGCTGGACGACTTCCACAAGAAGAGCCGGGAAGTGGACGACCTGCAGGCCGACCTTTCGGCCCGGGGCGCGGAACTGGAGGGCGTGACGTCCGAGAAGGACGAACTCCAGGCCCGGGTGAAGAAACTGGAAAAGGCCGGACGCACCCGTCGGGCGGACACGGAAGACATTTCGGACCATCCCGAGTACCTGGCCAAGGTCCGCGAGGTGGACCGGCTCATCGACACGGAAGCGACCCTGACGGCGGAACTGGGCACACTTCGGGACGAGCGGGAGATGTTTTCCGAGGAGGCCCGGGCCCGCCTGGAGGCCGATCTGAACGCGAGCCAGGAAAAGTCCCAGGTCCTGGCCGATCGCCTCGAGAAAATCCGGGGCGAGGCCGCCAAGGACGCCGGGGCCTCGAAAAAGAAGAAGGCCAGGAAAAAGAAGAAGACCTGATTCCCTGACATCGACGGGTAGCCCATGCAGAAAACGAAGATCACGAGCCCCCAGGAGATCGAGGACCTGGTCCGGGCGGCCTATCCACTGATCTACGTCATTTCCCCCGAAGAAGACCGGGTGGAGGCGACGTTGAGGGAGGTGAGCGGGCGGCGGAAGCGTCGGTTCGTGACCTGGAGCATCACCGAGGGGTTCGACGACGAAGGCAGCAATCTCCCCAAGGACGTGAGGGACCCGGTGCGGGCCCTGGAGAACGTGGACCGCTTCGAGGACAACGCCCTGTTCGTGTTCCGGGACTTTCATCCCTACCTGACCGATCCTACCATCGTCCGCCGGCTCAGGGACCTGTGCCGGAGCTTCGCCACACGGAGCCGCTACAAGAAGCACATGGTCCTGCTGTCCCCCGTGTTCAAGGCCCCCATGGAGCTGGAAAAGGACATGGCGGTGGTGGACTTCGACCTGCCCGCGAGGGAGGAGATCCTGGAGATCGTGCAGGCCACCCTGGACAGCGTACCCATGAAGGACCGGGCCAACATCCACCTGGTCAGGGACACTGAACTGAAGGAACGGGTGGTGGAGGCGGCCCTCGGGCTTACGGCCAACGAAATCCGCAGCGTCCTGTCCAAGTCCCTGGTGCGCACCCGGGACTTCGACATCGAGACCATCCTGGACGAGAAGAAGCACATCATCCGCAAGTCGGGGATCCTGGAGTTCTTCGAGTCCCGGGAGCAGTGGAACGACGTGGGTGGCCTGGACGTGCTGAAGGACTGGTTGAAGAAGCGCCACATGGCGTTTACTCAACGGGCCCGCGAGTTCGGTCTGCCCATTCCTAAGGGCATCCTCATGATCGGCGTGCCCGGGTGCGGCAAGTCCCTGACTGCCAAGGCCGTGTCCAGCCTGTGGCAGATGCCCCTGCTGCGCCTCGACGTGGGCAAGGTCTTTTCCTCGCTGGTGGGGTCGTCCGAGGAGAACATCCGACGGGCCATCGGGACCGCGGAGGCCGTGGCGCCTTCGATCCTGTGGCTCGATGAACTGGAAAAGGGCTTCTCCGGGACCAAGTCGTCCGGGGAGTCGGACGCGGGCACCACGGCCCGGGTCTTTGCCTCCTTCATCACGTGGCTCCAGGAGAAACAGAGCCAGGTCTTCGTGATTGCCACGGCCAACGACGTGACCATGCTCCCGCCGGAGCTGTTGCGGAAGGGGCGCTTCGACGAAATTTTCTTCGTGGACCTCCCGGATCCGGCGGAACGGTCCGAGATCGTGCGGATCCAGATCGAGAAGCTCAACCGGCGCAGCACGGTAAACCGGGACCCCGACGCCTTCGACGCCGAGGCCATCGCCGCGGGAATGCAGGGATTCTCGGGATCCGAGATCGAGCAGTCCATCATTTCGGCCCTGTACGATGCCTTCGACGAGGAGGCGGACCTGGACGCGGATCGGATCCTGCGCAGTGCCTCGGAGATGATACCGCTGGCGTACACCATGAAGGAGAACATCGACGCCATGCGCGAGTGGGCCTCGACCCGGGCCCGTCGCGCCTCGGTCCGCGAAGAGGAAGGTCCCCGGGACGAGCCCCTTCAGCGTCTCGAGATACCGGAGTAGGCGGATGTCCCATTTCACCACCGTGCAAACGAAAATCCACGACGTGGTCTGCCTGAAGGAAGCCTTGAAGGACCTGGGCTTCCAGTTCACCGAAGCCGAATCCGGGCACAAGATCCAGGTGCGCGGTTACCAGGGCCAAAAAGCCGAGGCCGACCTCGTCATTCACGCCAGCAAGACCTACGACGTGGGCGTTCGCGTTACGTCGAAGGGCGTGAAGTTCGTGGCCGACTGGTGGGGTGTGGAGACGACCCGCGGCCTGGAGGAGGAGGAATTCGTCAAGCTGGTGACGAAGCGGTACTCCTATCACAAGGTGAAGAAGGAGTTGAAGAAGAAGGGGTACACCATCGCTCTTGAGGAGGAGACCGAGGACAAGAGCATCCACCTCAAGGTGCGGAGGTACTGACCATGAAATACGAAATCGACATCGAGATCCGGGAGGACGGGACCGTGGGATTCGGTGTGAAGGGTGCCCGGGGCCGCCGGTGCAAGGAAATCACCAAGGCCCTGGAAGAGGCCCTGGGCGAAGTGAGGACCGTGGAACACACGGCCGAGTATTACCAGGAAGAAGAAGAGGTCCGGGAGGAAGACCGGGTCGAGGTGGATCGGTGAGTCGGGAAGCCGCCGTCTTCGAACTGTCCGTGGAACGGCTGGGCCGCCGACTGAGGGTGAAGTACGAAACGCCCGTGGGGCCCGAGGCCTTTGCCGGCCCCGGGTCCATGGAGGACCGGCCCCTCTACGAGTGGACCCGTCGTCTCCTGAAGGCCCGCGCGCGGCTGGAGGGAAGGACCTTTCCCCGGCGCGTGATGGATCCGCCCGACGGGATGGATGCCGCCCTGGAACACAAGACCCCTCAGTATTTCCTGCGCAACGTGGGCAGGGCCGAACGCACCACGGACGACTCGCCTCGCTTCGAGGTGGAGGAAACCGGGGACCCGTCGATGCGGGGCGGTGTTGGGGATCTCCCGCGGATGGATTACGAGCCGCCGGCGCTTCTGGATCGCTGGAACCTGGAAGAGGTGGTCAGGGTCCGTCGCCTGTTCAGGGACATACTGTTCGACGATGACTGGACGCGCCGGTTCGGCCGCGAGATCAAGGAACGGATCCGGGGCCCGTTGTTCAAGTACGATCCCGACGTCCAGGATGATTGACGAAGACTAGCGACCCTTGCATTTCCTGCCGAGCTTCTTGAGCCGATCCCTTGCGGCCTTTGCCTCGGGGGATTTCCGGTCGTACTCGATGAGGTATTTCAGTACGCTGCGGGCTTTTTCGCAGTCGCCCTGCGCGAGCAGGATCTCGGCAATCCGCGCCAGGGCCATTTCCACGGGGGCGCTCTTTACGTCACGGAAACTGTCGTGGACGCGCTGGTATTCCCGGATGGCCTGCTGCTGCTTGCCTTCCTTGAAGTAGGTCTCGCCGATGAGGAACTGGGCCTGGGAGGCCAGGGAGTGGTCGGGGTGAGAGTCCAGGATCCGCTGGAACAGGCCCCTCGCCGTTCGATAGTCCCCCTTCCCCATGGCCTTCTTTCCGGCCTTCTGCAGTGAATCGGGCTTGTCGGTCACGCCCTTGGGAAGCTTGATCAGGGACAGGCCCAGCTTTTCGTCCAGGGCCTTCTTGATCATCTCCAGGTCTTCCAGGATCCGGGACAGCTGGTAGGATGTTTCCTCGTCGGTCCCCTGCAACCGGGCCACGTCGGCCTTCACGGTGTCTATGTCGGCACCCAGGTTGGCCCCGCCCTTGCGAAGCGCCTCGGTGGCTTCCACCAGGTCCTTGTGCAGGCGCTTCATCCTCTCTCGGTCCCGCTCCTGTTCGGTCTCGAGTTCGGCCTTTTCACGCTCCATGGCCGTCACCCGGGCCTTCAGCACGTTGTGCCGGGTCAGGGTGACACAGCCGGACAGGGGGCCAGCCAGGAACAGGAAGCAAAGGAGATGTGGCGCGTAACGTGTCATCGGGGGGAACCAGCGGTGGAAGGGACGCTCCGAATCAGCGGAAGCTCGTCTCGACCCGGCGGTTCTTCCACCAGCAGGATTCGCTGGACTGGGTGCAGGCCGGGCGTTCCTCGCCGTAGGACGTGGTGGACATCATGCCCGAGCTGAAGCCCAGGCTCTTGAGGAACCGCTGGGCCGCCGAGGCGCGCCGGGTTCCCAGGGCCAGGTTGTATTCGTCGGAGCCGCGCTCGTCGCAGTTGCCCTCGAGGGTGACCGACTGGCCGCGGGACGTCATGCACCCGTAGTTACTGTTCAGGATGTCCCGGGCATCGGAGCGGATGGCGTACTCGTCGAAGTCGAAGTAGACCGGCTCGAGCTGGCAGGCGGCCACGCACACGCCGTTCTCGCACTGGCGACCCGCGCCGCAGTCCGCGTCACCCTGGCACTCGGCCTTGGGTACGCAACTGCCCTGGACGCACTTCATGTCCGGGCTGCAGTCGGCGTCGGAGCCACATTGGGCACAGGTCCCGGTTTCGGCGCCGGCCATCTTCCAGCACTTGCCCTGCTTGCAGTCCAGGTCCGACGTGCAGCAGTCGCCGGGGCCGCCGGCAGGCGTGTCACAGGTGTATTCCGGCCCGCAGAAGGCACAGGGGCCACGGTCTTTGCATTGTGCGCTCGTCGCGCAGTCCCTGCACAGCTTGTCAACACAGACCTGGTTGTGGTCCTGGCAGTGTTCGTCACTATCACAATTCGGATACTTGGGTCCGCAAGCCGCGAAGGCCAACAGGGCCGTCAAGGCTACCGCGCGGGCCACGAAATTAATCCCAAACCTCATGCAAGCACCTCCTGGAAGTCTGAGTAGGATCCTCGATAAATCAATTCAGGATGCATCGTCATCCAATCGGCTGTCGTTGTCAAGCCGAAAATGAGGTTGCAAGCCTCCCGAGTCTCGTATTACCAAGGAGTTTCCGCGTTGCCCCCGCCATAGAGTGGTGGACGGGCGGCGTCACATGGTGTACTTCCTCGGACATGGATCAGGGTGGCGACCAGACGGCCGGGGATCTGTCGGACCTGCGGCAGGGTCTGCGTACCTACTTCTTTGCGGCCCGCCTGACCCGGCGCAGTGTCCTGCCCCTTCTGCTGGTGCTTGTAAACGCCGGCGTCTATGCGGCCTTCGTCTACGGGGCGCCCAGGAATCCCCAGGGGGATGTTCACGCCGTGGCCCTCCTCCTGGCAGGCGCCAAGGTGTCGGCCCTGGTGCTGTCCGGTGAGTGGTGGCGGATCCTGTCCAGCGTGTTCGTCCACGCCGACTTGACCCACCTGCTGGTGAACTGCCTGGGAATGTACTTCCTGGCCCAGGTTGCCGACAACGTGTTCGGGTGGGTGAGGACCCTGGTCCTGTATGTCCTGGGGGGAGCGGCGGGGGCCCTTTTGAGCACGGGATGGTCCCTGGATGCCTCGGTGGGGGCCTCGGGCGCCATCTACGGCATGCTGGGCGCCGTGGCCGCTTTCGGCATCGTCCAGCGACGTCGGATTCCCCCGCCCCTCCAGAAGGTGCTCCTCACCGGCACGGTGATCTGGGTGGTGATCAGCGTGGCCTATACCGCGGGCGCGGAGTCCATCGACAACGCAGCCCACGTGGGCGGGGCGGCCATGGGAGCCCTCCTGGCCCTCCTGTTCGGCGGGGATCTTCCCGTGTTCAGGCCTGCCCCCCAGCCCACGCCCCGTGTCTGGAAGGTGGCGGCCGTGCTGTGCTGCCTGGCCGTGGCCGCTTCCTCCATCTTCGCCGCACGCAGCATTGTGTCCACATCCCAGATGCCCGTCCCGGTCCTTTCCCTTGTCCCCGTCGACAAGGTCCGCATCCCCTATCCCTCCCAGTGGACACGGGGCCGTCTGAGTGGCACCTGCAAGCCGGACGATAAGGCTTCCGTCGAGGCCATCCTGTCCAACGGGGCCGCCTGCTTCCAGGATCCCTATGGTTCCACTTATCTCATCGGGCGGGCCGCGGACCTGGCCGCCAGCGTGATGATGGATCCGTCCATGACCCTCGAATACGGCCTGAAGTCGCCCATGGAAACTCATGAAGGGGACGTGACGCGGCGTTTCCTGATGCTGAACCGCCGATGGGCCGTGTCCTTTCTGTCCTACGGGATCCTCGCTGACCGCTATGATCGGCTCGTGGCGGCCCTGATTGACGGTGTGGTCTTCGAGGGAAGACAGGAAGAAGGGACGGATCAGGTGCGGCCCACCCCATAATAGGTGAATCCGAGGTCCTTCAGGCGATCGCCGTTGAAGATGTTGCGCCCGTCGAAGACCACGGGCTGCTTCATTGACTGCTTGAGCCGTTGAAGGTCCGGCTGGCGGAACTCGCCCCACTCGGTGACCAGCAGCAGTGCATCCGCGCCGGCGACGGCTTCGTATCCGTCACTGGCGAAGACCAGGCCATGAAGGTTGCCCATGGCCTCTTCGGCGGGTTCCTGGGCCACGGGGTCGTAGGCGATCACCTCGCCTCCCCGTTCACACAGGCCCCGGGCGATCTCGATGGAAGGCGCCTCCCTCATATCGTCCGTGTTGGGCTTGAAGGCCAGGCCCCACATGGCGAACCGCAGTCCCTGGAGATCCTCGCCGAAATGCCCGACCACCTTGTCCACCAGCAGGCGTTTCTGGTCGGCGTTCACCGCCTCCACCGCTTCCAGAATCCTCATGGCCAGGCCCGATTCGCGGCCAGTGGCCACCAGGGCCTTCACGTCCTTCGGGAAGCAGGAACCACCGTAACCCACGCCCGGGAAGAGGAACTTGCGGCCGATGCGGGGGTCGGAACCCACGCCCCGGCGGACGTTGTCCACGTCGGCTCCCATGGCGTCGCACAGCGCGGCGATCTCGTTCATGAAGGAGATCCGGGTCGCCAGCATGGCGTTGGCGGCATACTTGGTCATTTCCGATGACCGGATGTCCATGAAGAGAATGGGATTGTCGGTGCGCACGAAGGGGGCGTAGACGTCGGACATCAGTTCCCTGGCCTTGTCCGTGGCCGTTCCCACCACGATCCGATCGGGCCGCATCATGTCGTTGACCGCATCGCCTTCCTTGAGGAATTCGGGATTGCTGGCCACGTCGAAAGGATGGTCCGTGTGGGCGGCCACCTCCGTCCGCACCCGGTCGCAGGTCCCCACGGGCACGGTGGACTTCACCACCACGAGGCGATAGCCGTCCATGTTCCCGGCGATGGTCCTTGCGCAGGCCAGGACGTGTTTCAGGTCCGCCGACCCGTCCTCGTCCGGTGGCGTGCCCACGGCGATGAAGATCACTTGGGCCTCGCGGACCAGCCTTGGGATGTCCGTGGTGAACTCCAGCCTGCCCTTGGCGGCATTGCGGGCCACCAGGTCTTCCAGGCCCGGTTCGTAGATGGGGATCCCCCCGGCCTTGAGGGTTGCGATCTTTCCTTTGTCGATGTCGCCGCAGATGACGTGGTTCCCGCTCTCCGACAGTCCCGCGCCCAGCACCAGCCCTACGTATCCGGTTCCGATAACTCCCGTCTTCATGTGTCGCTTTCACTCCCGTTGTCTTTGTTTGCTTCTTCGGAATCGGTCGGTGCGCCCTCGGTCACCAGCAGGCTCAGGAGACGCGTCTTGGTCCGTTCCCGCACCTCGAAATGCAGCCCGGCGAAGTCCACGATTTCCCCCACCTGCAGGACCCTGCCGGCCTGGGTGAGCACGAGGCCGCCCACGGTTTCATAGATATCCTGTTCCGGGAGAGCCACCCCGAAGAACTCCTCCAGTCTGTCGATGGGTGTCCGGGCCAGCACCAGACAACTCCCGTCACCCTGTTCCCTGATCTCCTCTTCGGCGAAGTCGTGCTCGTCGTAGATCTCGCCCACGATCTCCTCGATCACGTCCTCGGTGGTGACGATGCCCGCCGTCCCGCCGTGTTCGTCCACGGCCACGGCCATCTGGACCCTTTCCCGCTGGAACTCGTTGAGCAGTTCACCGATTTTCTTGGTCTCCGGGACGATCAGTACCTTGTGGGAGAGGAGATCGCGGAGCTGGAACAGGCCGCGTTCCTCCTTGGACAGGTATCGGAGGAGGTCCTTGACCGTGAGGATGCCCACGATGGTGTCCAGGTCCCCGTCGAACACGGGGTAGCGGGAAAACTGGCGCTTGGCGATGGTACCGAGCACCTCTTCCAGGGTGGCGCCCACGGAGAATCCCTCCACATCGGTCCGGGGCACCATGATTTCCATGATCATGGTATCGGAGAATTCGATGACCGAGGACAGCAGTTCCTTCTTTTCGCCGCTGATGACCCCTTCGGCCGTACCGAGGCGGATCATGGCTTCCACTTCGGCCTCTGTGACCGAGGGCCCCAGGGTGCCGTCGGAGCCTCCCGAGGCCCGGATGACCCGTCGACTGAGCCGGCTCAGGACCGTGGCGAAGGGCCGGAAGATCCAGTAGGCCAGGAGGGTGATGGGCAGCAGGGGCACCATGCGGTCAGCATTGTTGCGGGCGAAGGTCTTGGGGATGATTTCCCCGAACATCACGATCAGGAAGGTCATGATGCCCACGGCGATGGCCACGGCGTACCCCAGGATGCCCGCGTCGCCCCAGGTGTTCTTCAGTATCTGGTGGGTCAGGGTGGTGGCCAGGGCCGATGCCAGGATGTTGACCAGGTTGTTGGCGATGAGAATCGCCGTCAGGACGCGGTTGGGCCGGTCCTTCCAGAGCCACAGCAGGCGTGAATGGCGTTTCTCCTCCTCGAGGATACGATGGGCGCCGGCTTCACCCAGGGCGAGCAGGGCCGTCTCCGTAGCCGAGAAGATGCCGGACAGGATCAGCAACAGGCCGATCAGTAGAATCTGGGATAAGTAGTCGTCCACCTTGCCGGGGGTCCTGAACCCTAAGTGACTAAAAAAGCTTAGCAAACCTCATGTATGCGGTCAAATTATCGCCAGAGCCTTCCACACGGCGTCGTGCAGCCTGGGGCGGAACTGACGGATGGACTCGTTTTCCCGGGTGGGGTGGACGCGGTTGGTGAGCAGGATCACCGCCGTGCCGCTGGCCGGTTCCAGCCAGAAGGACGTGCCCGTGAAGCCCAGGTGCCCGACCAGCGTGGCGGGTGCGTTGGACCCGGCGCTGGAGTTCCCGGGCGTGGGCGTATCGAAGCCCAGGACCCAGGTAGAGTTGCCCGGTGCCTTCTGGCGGTCCCACAGTTCCCTGACCACGCGGTGGTCCAGGGGGCCGGTTCCCGATGGTGCATGGGCCGCGAGGAAGGCCCGGCACAGGCCGTGGACGTCGGTCGCGGTCCCGAAAAGGCCCGCGTGTCCCGCCACACCCCCCAGAACCCAGGCGTTGTCGTCGTGGACCTCGGCCTGCAGGACCCGCTTTCTCGTGGGGCAGTGCTCGGTGGCCGCCACATTCCCACCCGGGGGGGGGACGAAGGAAACATGCTCCAGCCCCAGGGGCCGGGTCAACCGGTCCCGGAACACCCTGTCGAGTGGCTGGCCGCAGACGGCCTCCACCAGGAAACCCAGCAGCAGGAATCCCATGTCACTGTATACGCATCGAGTCCCCGGGACGAACGTGAGGGATTGGGCAACCAGGGACTTCAGGACCTGTTCACGGGCCAGCGGGGTGCCGGCCACGGCCACACCGTGGGTCTTCGCGAGGTCCCCGCCGAAGGGGCGCCAGGCGGGCAGTCCCGACGCGTGGGCCAGGAGCTGGCGCAAGGTCAGCCCCGCCTTGTCGGTTTCCCGTGTTTCCGGGAGGTGCCTGGACAGGGGGTCATCCAACGTGACCACGGCCTCGGCCGCGAGGGTGGCCAGCACCGCGGTGGTGGCCAGGGGCTTGGTCAGCGAGGCCAGATCGAAAACCGTGTCCGGGGTGACCGTAGCCACGGAGATCCCCTGATCGGGGAAGGCGGTGTACCCTGCCGGTTCGATGATCAGCCGGTCGGGGCCACGGGCCACCAGCAGGACCGCCCCGGGGTACACATCCCCTGCGGCGTCATGGAGCAGATCGCGGACGGGCCGGAAGGGATCGACCATGGGTGTCTATTTCTCCGTGTAGGGCGATTCGAGGGCGCGCACCAGGCCAATGTCCGCATCCAGGAGCGCCTGTATCCCTTCGGGCACGGGGACGTTGTCCTCACCGTGGCCGATGGGGAAGCCCATGACCGCGGGCTTTCCGGAGGCCTCCGAGAAACGTCTGAGCACCTGCGTCAGCGCCGGCAGGTCCTCGGCGGGAACGCCCATGTCCCCGAAGGCGAACCCGCCCACCTGGTGGAAACCATCCTGCAGCACCAGTTGCGTCAGCATCCGGTCCACGCGGTACAGGGGTTCGTCCACGTCCTCCAGCACCAGGATGGCACCCTCCAGTTCCGCGGCGAACCGGGTTCCGAGCAGGCTCGTGATCAGGGACAGGTTGCCCGCCACAAGGCGGCCCTGGACCCGGCCGGAAGTGAGGGGGGACAGTCCGGCGTACAGGAAGGTGTCTTCCGGTGCGAGGCCGAAGAGAGTGGCCTTCACGCGGTTCAGGGTCGGGGCGTTGACCCGCGAGAGGGAAATCACGTTCGGGCCGAGGAAGGTGACCAGGTCCCCGGCGCCCAGGAAGAAGAGATGCAGGCTCGTGATGTCCGAAAAGCCCATGAAGAGGCGTGTGTCGAGGCCCCCGGCGTGCCCGGACACCTCGTCGAGTATGCGCATGGCCCCGTACCCCCCCCGGGCGGGAATCACGGCCTTTTCGCCGAAGGTGGTGAAGGCGGAGACCAGTTCCTTGGCCCGCAGCGCGTCGGGACCGGCCAGGTAGCCGTCGGCATCGAAGATCCTCTCGGAGTGGACCGGTGCCAGTTCCATGTCCATGAGCACCTTGAGGCCCGCAGGGAGCCGATCCCGCTGGAAGGGCGAACTCGGCTCGATGACGCGGACCGGCGAACCTTTCTCCAGTGGCGCTGGCTTCCTCACGGTCCTCCTCCTGTTCATGCACAGGGTATTGTAACCTCTATCTCCGGCCGGTCCTCATTCCCCGGGAGAATCCCGTGCCATGGGCTTGTGACACCTATGGACTGGATGTGTTGTTGCCGATTACAGAGAATGGATCGTAGAATCGCCGCGAGGCTCTGGGGGACGGAATGAGCATTTCGATCATTCAGAAATCGGACCTGTCCCGACCCAAACCCGACCCGAAGATCGCCCTGGTTCTGTCCGGCGGCGCCATGTCGGGTGGGGCGTTCAAGCTCGGCGGACTGGTGGCCCTGAACCGGTTCCTGGTCAACAGGAAGGTCACCGACTTCGACATCTACATCGGATTGTCCGCCGGGGGGTTCATCGGGGCCTTCCTTGCGGGCGGGCTGCCCCCGGAGGAACTCCTCAAGGGGATCGACGGCACGTCGCTGCGGATGGATCAGCTCAAATTCTATGATTTCTACTATCCCGCAGTGTCCGAGTGGCTGCGTCGGGCCGGGAGGCTGGGCAAGGACACGGTGACCGTGGGGCCCCGGGTGGTGGCGGCCTTCTTCAAGTACCTGTCCCACAACCGGGAGCAGGTCCGGGCCAGGATGACCGATTTCCTGGGCAGCCCCACCTACACCAACGCCGAAAAGCTCATCGGTCCCATCGGAACGGAAATCATGGACGCCGCCGGCCTTCCCAACATCGGCCGGTACATCCCGTCGGGCATTTTCGACGGCTCCCGGATCGAGCGCTACATGCGCAGCAATCTCGAAAAGAACCACATCCCGAACGATTTCCGCCTGCTTCGCAACGAGCGGAACAAGGCCCTCTACGTGACGGCCACCAATCTGAACACGGCCCGAGGTGTGGTGTTCGGACACGATGCCGACCATACCGCGTCCATTTCCGAGGCGGTGCAAGCCTCCACGGCCATATCGGGATTCTATGTCCCGGCCCGTATCCACGGCGAAGAGTACCTGGACGCCATGGTGCGCAAGACGGCCAACGCCAGCCTGGCCCGCCACAAGGGGGCGGACCTGATCATCCTGTACAACCCGCTTCGTCCCTTCATGAACCGGAACCGCTACCAGTTGAAGCCCACGGTGGCCAGCCTGTCCGACCTGGGCATGGGCATGGTGCTGAACCAGACCATCCGGACGCTTCTGCAGACGAGGCTGTACCTGGGGCTGGAGAAGCTGAGGTTCGACCCGGGATTCAAGGGGGACGTGATTGTCATCGAGCCAACGGAAACCAACGCCGATTTCTTCGCCATGAATCCCTTGGCCTTCTGGAACCGGGGCATCGCGGCCGGCCACGGGTACAAGTCGGTACGCCGGGGCCTGGAACAGAACCATTCGGAGGTCCAGCGGATCCTGGCGGCCTACGGTATGGACTGCGACCTTTCGGGGCTGGACGAGGACTTCGACGTGATCCGATCCTCGCATGTGGACTTCGATCCCGCGCCCGAGTGGGAAAAAGAGGAAGTCCTGGAGGATCGTCCCCGGCTCAAGCTCGTCAAGTAAAGCCTCGCCAATCTCGGGCGGGCACTGGCGTGCCGCCCTGCGCTTGGCGCTTCTCCTGCTCAAGGGGGGCGCAGCCCCCCTATGACCCCCCTGGTCGCGACGACTCCGTCGTCACTCCCCACTGCAGACGAACCATGGACTATTGACTATCGACTATGGACTTCCCTGCTATTTGCGCATCTCTTACTCAAGGGGGGCGCAGCCCCCCTATGACCCCCCTGGTCGCACCGACTCCGTCGTCACTCCCCACTGCAGACGAACCATGGACTATTGACTATCGACTATGGACTTCCCTGC
>JADHTP010000218.1 GCA_016784945.1 Deltaproteobacteria bacterium
ATGGTCGATGGTCGATGGTCGATGGTCGATGGTCGATGGTCGATCAAGGTACCAGATCCCTTTCCGAGATCCCCAACCATTATCCATAGACCATTAACCCCTATTGCTATTGATGCCGGCAAGTCGCACGAGCACGCGCCATAAGGATGGCAAATCGCGCCCCAGCCGCACATGCCGCAGGGCCCGCCGCACCCGTCGTCGCCGCACTCCTTCCCGCAACAGTCGGGCATGCAGCACGTCCCCTTGATGCACACGGAGCCGTCGTGGCACAGGTTGCAGGCCCGTCAGCATCAAGGCAACGAAACACCCGGACAGGCGATTCATGGCCTTCTCTTCGCACGGTTCCGACACTATACAGGACGGCTTTTCGTTCCTCCACAGGGGACGCTCCTTGACTTGCGCAGCCCCCCCATCCTACAAAGGGTGTCACCTTCGAAACTGCAAACAGAGGCCCAGAATGTCGGATTCCCTGTTTCCCGCGAAAGGACTTACAGCGAAAGACGTGATCGAAAAAATGCAGGACATGGGCGGCCAGGACGCGGACTGGCGCGGCGGGCGCACCTGGAGCGGTCTATCACGGCGGGGAAGAGATATCGGACCTGTTGAAGCGCGCCTACACCATGTATTTTTCGGAAAACGGGCTCAGCCCCATGGCCTTTCCCAGCCTGCGACGCTTCGAGGCCGAAGTGGTGTGCATGACCGCCGACATGCTGAACGGCGGTCCCGATTTCGCACCCGATCATCGGCGGGCCAGGGACCTTCTGCAGACATGGGATTTCCAGGCCACGGCGGATTCGGCCGCGGCCGCCGTGTTCTTCGTGACCTACCGCGAGGCGGCCATGGGCGCGCTGGTGGACGAATTGGGTTTCATCCATCCTTTCGGCAGCAGAAAAGCCCTGAGCAAGTTCGTGAACATGCCGCGGTCCGAGGCGTCCGGCGGCCTGGATTCGGTCTGGAAGTCCCATTTCGACCTGGGTAGTCCCATTTCGACCTGGGTCACCCGGTCCGCCCGTTCACGGCCATGGCGGGCCCGGTGTGGCGCATGGTGGTGGACCTGGCGGACATCCGGCACGGTCGGTGGATATCGGACACCGGCACCTCGGGCTGGCCCGGCTCCCCCCACTACAAGGACCAGCACGGACTGTGGAAAAGCGGCGAATACGTGCCCATGGTCAGTGACTGGGACGACATCCGACGGACCGACGTGGGCCCCTGGTCCTGCAGCCGGAGTAAGGAGGATTCGTTGAAAGGGCTGCTCGCTTCATGCCTTCTGGCGTGTGCCATGGGATGTTCGGGATCGGTGGCTGATCCACCGTATTTCGACTGGTGCGCGGCCGACGCCCCGCCGGACGACGCCTGCTACGCTGCGAAGCGGGATCCCCTGTCGACCAACGTGACCCTGGCCCGGGAAATCGCCATCAAGCAGATGGAAGAGCACCCCGCGGACAAGGTGATCTGGAACTGGGAAGAGTCCGTCATGATGCTCGGGATCTCCGAACTGTACCGGGTGACCGGCGACACCGCGTTCAGGGATTACTACAGGGACTGGATCGACCACCACATCGACAAGGGCTACTTCATGGGGACCAGCGATTCCTGCTCCCCCGCGGCCCTGGCCGCACTCCTGTACCGGGAACTGGGGGACGCGAAGTACCTGACCGTGGTGGAAGACGCCCTGCACTACCTGGCCGAGGTGGCGAGCCGCACCGAGGAAGGGGGCATCAGTCACCTGGGGGACGCGCCGGTGGTGACCCTGTGGGTGGATTCCCTGTTCATGTTCGGCAACGTGCTCATGAAGCACGGGGAGCTGGCCGACGATCCGGATGCCATCAGGGAATTCAGCGACCAGTTCGCCATCTTCACTGACCTGCTCCAGTCCGACACGGGCTTCTATCGCCATGCCCACGCCTGGCCCGGACAGGACGACGACGTGTACTGGGGCCGGGGCAACGGATGGGTGGCGGCGGCAGGCGCCGAGTACCTGCGGGTGCTTCGCGACCGGGGAGAAACGGACGGGGTGGCCGAGGCCGCCGTGGGACTGTTGATGGACGACGTGAAGGCCGCACAGGATCCGCAGACGGGCCTGTGGTGGACCGTGCTGAACCGACCGGGGGAAACCTATCTGGAAACCAGCGCCACAGCCCTCTTCTCCTACGCCCTGTCGCGCCTGTATCGGTACGGCCATGCCGACGACACGGCCCTTCGGGTCATCGCCGACGCCATGGACGGGATCCGGTCCCGGATCGCCCGGGACGACCAGGACCGGCCCGTGATCGAGGGCGTGTCCGGACCCACGGGCGTTGGATCCTTCGCCAACTACGCCGCCGTCAAGACCATCGACGACGTCCCCTTCGGCATCGGGGTCGTGATCCTGGCCCTGGTGGAGTCCTCGGGCCTGCCGGGGCCGTTGATAGTTGATCGTTGATCGTTCCCGGGGATGGATGGACTTCAGCCTAGAAGGCGTAGCCGATTCGGGATGGATGGACTTCAGCCTAGAAAGAGACCTGCACCTGGGTGCGGAAGCGGTACTCGTCCAGGGTCCCGCCAGGCCGTGTCTGCGGCAGCCAGGCGAAATCGGTCTGCCACTTGAACTGGTGCCCCACCAGGTAGACGTTGAACCCGGCGGACAGTTCGTGACGATGCTCCAGGTCGTCCGTTTCGCCGGCGATCCCGTTCGCTTGTACATCCTTTCGCAGCGCATCCAGGACCTGGAGGAAGGCATACCTCACGGACAGTTCGAATCGCGAGGCCGCAAGGTAGCTGGCCTGGGCCTGGACGCCCCACAGCCCCATGTCCATGTCCGTGAGGTCATCACCCATCTGAACGAGGCCGACGCAGGCCAACGCGGACATCGAGAAACCGTGGGCCTTGAGAAGGACCTCCGGCGCAATGCGCAGGGCCAGGTCCTGGAACCGCTCGGGACGTATGTCCCAGGCCGCGCTGAGTCCCGCGGAGAACCGGACCGGACCACCCTGGAAGTCCGTGTCAGCGCGCGTGTCGATCCCGCCGTGGTTGTATCCCACCCGGGCCACGATTTCCGGATGCAGGCCGTCGAAGGGGTCGGGCCCCGTCAGGTCGGACCGGTTGGGCGCGGTGACGCCGTATAGGCCCGTCAGTTTCACGGCGTGGGAGCCCCGGGTGTTCTGCCCGGTGAACACGCCCACCACGTACTCGATGGCCTGCGGCTTTTCGTACCCGTTGTGGAAGGTGAATCCCAACTGGCGCTCCGCCCCGACGTACCCGGTGAGGATGGACCAGTCCACCAGGGTCAGGCGCTGAAAGGACTGGATCCGGTAACGGGTGAAGGGGATCTTGAAGACGCCCACCCGGATGCGCAGGTCCGGCAGGGCCTGGTAGTCCACGTAAAAGTCCATGAATTCCAGGCTGCCTGGCACGACGTTCAAGTGCAGTTTCCAGGTCAATTCCTTCAGTCCAAGGCTCCCGCTGAATACGGGGCGCAGACGCCGGATCCGGATGTCGCTCTCGTCGTCCCTGCTGGCAAAGCTGTACTGGACCTGTGCAGCCAGGGCAAAGCGGAGACTCCAGGTCCCGTCCTCCGTGGCCACCCGGTAAGGTTCCAGTCGATCGGGCAACAGGGGGGAACGGTTTGATTCGGCGGCGTCCAGGCCCACGGGGGTCAGCAGAAGCGCCGCCAGGATGAGTGCGCGGGTCGTCATGAGGCCTGGCGGTCCCATCCACCGTCGGCGCGGAGCTTCTCGACCTCGGCCTTCGCCGTTTCGCTCAGGGTCACGTAGTCGGTCTTGGCCACCCGGTTCAGGGGGAACTCCCCGGGCTCCACCAGAACGTAGTGCAGGGGCCGCATGTAGGACGCCAGGTTCGCCTTTGCGTGGGCCTCCAGTTCCTCCACCGTGACCGGGGCGTCGGCCTTCTTTTCCACGAAGGCCACGATGGCCTCGCTGAAGACGTCGTGTTCCACGCCCACGACCCCCACCATGCCCACCTTGTCCTTCAGTCCGGCCACCTGTTCCTCCACCTGGGCGGGGAAAACCTGGTAGCCCTTGGGCTTGATCACCCATTTCTGGCGGCCCGAGAAGTGCAGGCCCTTGTCGTCCTGGAAACCCAGGTCCCCGGTGTAGACCCAGCCGTCGGTGCTGATGGTCCTGGCCGTGGCGTCGGGGTCGTTCACGTACCCGAGGAAGGTCTGGGGTCCCTTGAAACAGATATTGCCCGTTTCGCCCTGGGGCAGTTCATCCCCGGCGGCCCCGTCGTCCTTCATGGGTTGCCGGATGCTCATGGGGTAGGCCGGCATATCGTAGCCAACGCCCGCCAGGATATCGTCCACGGTGCCGTCCAGCGGCGAATAGGTCACGAACCCAGCGGTCTCCGTCAGGCCCAGGCCGGTGCCGAAACCGGGCGCCATGGTGGCCAGCTTCTCCAGGAACTGCCGCGGGACCTGCTGGCCCGCGTAGAGCGCGAACTTCAGGCTGTCCAGGTCGAACTCCCCGTAGTTGGGCAACATCCACTGCAGATTGAACAGGGCCGGTATCTGGCCGAAACAGGTGACGCGGTAGTCCTCGATGGCCTTGAGCGACTTTTCCGCGTCGAAGATGTGCAGGATCACCACGGTCTGCCCGAAAAACAGGGGCGTCATGAGCTGCTCGGTCTGGCACCCCACGTGGGACGGTGGCAGGTTCACCAGCATGCGGGCGTCCTTCGTCATGTCGAAGGCATGGCCAAGGCACATGTTCTGGCAGGTGATGTTGCGGTGGGACAGGAGGGCGGGCTTGGGGTAGCCCGTGGAACCGGTGGTGAAGATCACCAGGCAACCGTCGTCCTCGCTCACGGACTGGCGGGCCGCCATGAACTTCTTGAGCATGGGGTTGTCCGGGCCTCCGGTCATGGTCTGCTGGGCCAGCTGGGCCGCTTGTGCCGCCAGAACGAAGGCCGACACACCCCCGCCCACCACCTCTTCGTCCGGCAGGGAAAACTGGACCAGGTGCTCGACGAAGGGACAGTGCAACTGGACGGCCTTGGCCAGTTCCCGGAAATCGGCCACCTCGGTCTTTCCCAGGAAGCCGTATCCCTTGGCCTGAACCAGCGAAAGGCAGCGGATGACCTCGGGGGGCTTGAGCCGCAGATCGAGGGGGACGAACCGCACCCCGATCTTGAAGCAAGCGTATTCCAGGAAGATGTGCTCGGTAAGCAGGGGCAGGGAGGTGGCGAAATAGTCGCCCTTCTCGAACCCCATGTCCAGCAGCTTGATGGCCAGGGCCGAGGTGGCCTTGTCGAACCGGTCCCAGGTCACGCTGACCTGGGTGTCGGCGTTGATGATGGCCAGGTCCTCGGGCTTTTCCTTCGCCCAACGGGCCACGATTTCGTGCACCAGGTGCCGGTCGGCATAGTCCTTTTCGAAGTTGTCCAGGGTGCACTGGGGCACGCCGTTGTGCTTGGCGATATCGACCATGGGGGACCTCCCTCAGAAGACTGAACAATGAACGGTGGGAACTATGGCAAATCGGGCAGGGGCTGGCAAGGGCGGGGGCGTTGATCGTCAGGGCAAACGCATCTGATTCGTGGTCGTGGACGCTTTGGCCAACCTTTGTCAACATCGAGACGATCCGGCGGATGAGTTCTTTCGCATCTTCCGTCC
>JADHTP010000219.1 GCA_016784945.1 Deltaproteobacteria bacterium
CCGTGTTGTATTCCATGGGGCCAGCCAACGTTCGGCACGTGATGGTGGGCGGCGATTTCCTTGTATGGGAAGGTGGGCTGGCGGTGGCCGACGTGAACGAAATCGTGGCCGGGGCCACCGAGGCTTCCATCCGGTTGAGGGAAAGGGCAGGGCTGATGAGGCCGACGGTCTAGAGCCGGGTGTACCGGCGCAGTTTCTCGAGCATCCGGGGGCCCACGCCCTTCACAGACCGGAGTTCCCTGATGGATTCGACCCTTTCGGACAGGGTGACGTGGGTCAGGATCCGCCGCGCCAGCACCTTGCCGATTCCCGGTACCGCCTCCAGGTCCGATACGTTGGCCGATTCCAGCGGGATCTTCAGACCCAGGACCAGGAGCCTCGAGCCCGGCATCACCCTGAAGCTCAACCGGCCCTGGGCGTTCGCAGTAACCACCTCACCGGACCGGATCGGTCGATTCACGTCCACCTCCGGGGGGGGCGGGAGGTTGGCGACGCTGAACAGGTCACCCAGCGTGGCGCCCTCCGGCAGGCGATACACCGTGGCATCGGCCGCCGGGACCCGCAGTTCCACGAAGACCGGTTCCCCGGTGACGCCCGGGAGGTCCAACATGCCCCTGGGTGCGGAAGAAGACCTCTCGGCCACCAGCGTCAAACCCACCACGATGGCCGTGGCCACAAGCAGAGACCAGAACAGTTGCGCGTATGCCTTGGAATTCGTTTCCACCGTCATCCCCCGAAAGGACCCCTGTTTACAGAGGATGTATCGATAGAAAGGTGCGATCTGTTTAGCCCGTATTGTTCCTGAAAGGCGTCGGGTGGGGGTTTACGAGGCGGCCGGGGCTTCTTTCACGACGGGTTCTTCCACGGGGGTCTCGGTCACGGCGACGGCCTCGGGCTCGATGGCCAGGGTGTCGTCGGTGATCTTGACTTCCACGCGGCGGTTGAGGCCCGGGAAGCCCGTCCCCGCGGGGATCAGGCGGCCCATGATGACGTTTTCCTTCAGCCCGCGCAGGTAGTCGGTCTTGCCGCTGATGGCGGCCTCGGTGAGCACCCGCGTGGTTTCCTGGAACGACGCCGCGGAAATGAAGGACTCCACGTTGAGGGAGGCCTTGGTGATACCCAGAAGGATGGGCTCACCACTGGCCGGCAGGCCGTCCCTGGCCAGGACCTTGTCGTTTTCTTCCTCGAAGATCCAGCGGTCCACGTGTTCCTCGGCCAGGAAACGGGAATCGCCGGGATCGGTGATCTTCACCCAGCGCAGCATCTGGCGCACGACGGTTTCGATGTGCTTGTCGTGGATGCGCACACCCTGCAGGCGGTAGACTTCCTGGACCTCGTCCACCAGGTAGTGGGCCAGGGCCTGGATGGACAGGACCCGCAGGATGTCATGGGGGTTGGACGAACCGTCCATCAGGGGATCGCCCGCACGGACGTAGTCGCCTTCACGCAGGCTGACGTACTTGCCCTTGGGGATCAGGTATTCCTTCTTTTCACCGATTTCCGGCGTGATGACGATCTTCCGTTTGCCCTTGGTAGCCTTGCCGAAGGACACGAAGCCGTCGATCTCGGAGATCAGGGCGTGTTCCTTGGGCTTGCGGGCCTCGAACAGCTCTGCGACGCGGGGCAGACCACCTGTGATGTCCTTCATCTTGGTGGTCTCTTTGGGCACCCTGGCGATGACGTCGCCGGCCGTTACCGTGTCCTCCTCCGACACGTTGATGTTGGCGCCCACGGGCAGCAGGTATCGCGCCTGGATGTCCTTGGGTTTGCCTTTCTCGTCCATGATGGTGATGGTCTTGGTCTTGCCCTTGTCGTCCTTGATGGAGATGCGGGGCCGCGCCTCCACGTCCTTGGACTCGATGAGGACCTTGCGGGACAGGCCCGTGACTTCGTCGGTCAGTTCCTTGACGGTCACGTCCTCGATGATGTCCCCGTATTTGACCTTGCCGTCCACCTCCGTGAGGATGGGGTTCGACCAGGGGTCCCACTGGGCCAGGGCCTGGCCGGCTTCGACCTTTTCGCCGTCCTTCACCAGGAGGACCGCGCCGTAGGCCACGGGGTACTTCTCGCGCTCACGCCCCTGGTCGTCGGTCAGGGCCAGTTCGGCGTTCCGGTTCATGACCACCATGCTGCCGTCCCGCCGGGCCATGTGCTTGACATCAATGAACTTGACCATGCCTTCCTTGCGTGACTCCAGGGAACTCTGTTCAGCAACGCGCGCGGTTCCACCGATGTGGAACGTCCGCATGGTCAACTGGGTTCCCGGCTCGCCGATGGACTGGGCCGCAATGACACCCACGGTCTCGCCGACGTTGACCAGGCGCCCACGGGCGAGGTCCCGTCCGTAGCACAGCACGCAGCAGCCGTTCCGGGTCCGGCAGTTCAGCACGGAGCGGACCTTGACCCGCTCGATGCCGGACTCGATGATGTCGATGACCTGTTCTTCGTTGATTTCGCTGTTGGCTTCCACGATCACGTGGTCGGGCTTGTAGGGGTCGGTGATGTCTTCCACGGCCACGCGACCCAGGATACGTTCGGCCAGGGGCTCGCGGATCTCACCGCCGTGGACCAGTGCGGACACTTCGATGCCGTCCAGGGTTCCGCAGTCGTATTCGGTGACCACCACGTCCTGGGCCACGTCCACCAGGCGCCGGGTCAGGTAACCCGCGTTGGCGGTCTTCAGGGCGGTGTCGGCCAGACCCTTGCGGGCGCCGTGAGTCGAAATAAAGTACTCGAGAACGGTCAGGCCCTCGCGGAAGTTCGCGGTGATGGGCGTTTCGATGATTTCGCCCGAAGGCTTGGCCATCAGTCCCCGCATCCCGGCCAGCTGCCGCATCTGCATGGCACTGCCTCGGGCGCCCGAGTCGGCCATGATGTAGATGGGGTTCATGGAGGCCACGCGTCTCTCTTCCTTGTCTTTCTTGAAGGTCTGGTACGAAATGCCTTCCATCATGTCGGTGGCGACCCGGTCGGCGGCGAAGGACCAGGCGTCGATGACCTTGTTGTACTTTTCACCGTCGGTGATGGCGCCTTCCTGGTACTGGTTTTCGATATTGGCGACCTTCTTCTTGGCCTCGGACAGGATCTTGTCCTTGCTGTCAGGGATGTGCATGTCTGACGTGGCGATGGAGATTCCCGCCTGGGTGGCGTAGTGGAAGCCCCAGGTCCGGACCCGGTCGGCCAGCAGGACGGTCTTCTTGGAGCCGCAGCGCTTGTAGGTGATGTCGATGAGTGCGGAAAGGGACTTCTTGTCCATCACCTTGTTGTAGAAACTGAAGGGGATCTCTTCGGGCACGATTTCCGTCAACAGGGTCCGGCCCACAGTGGTGTCGATGGTCTCGCCACCCATGCGGACCCGGATCTTCGCCTGCATGTGTATGGCGCCGGCGTCAAAGGCGACCCGCACCTCTTCGGGACCCGAGAAGAGCTTGCCTTCACCCAGGGCAAAGGGCTTTTCGCGGGTGATGTAGTAGATCCCCAGCACGATGTCCTGTGAAGGCGTGATGATGGACCGGCCGTCCGCGGGCTTCAGGATGTTGTTGGTGGACATCATGAGCACGCGGGCTTCCATCTGGGATTCGAGGGACAGGGGCAGGTGAACCGCCATCTGGTCGCCGTCGAAGTCTGCGTTGTAGGCCGCGCACACCAGGGGGTGCAGCTGGATGGCCTTGCCCTCGATGAGAACGGGCTCGAAGGCCTGGATGCCCAGGCGGTGAAGGGTGGGGGCGCGGTTCAGCAGGACCGGGTGCTCCTTGCTGACCTCTTCGAGGATGTCCCACACGATGGGCTCCTCGTCTTCCACCATCTTCTTGGCGGTCTTGATGGTCTGGGCGTAGCCCCGTTCCTCCAGCTTGCTGAAGATGAAGGGCTTGAACAGTTCCAGTGCCATCTTCTTTGGCAGGCCGCACTGGTGCAGCTTGAGACCCGGCCCCACCACGATGACGGAACGGCCGGAATAGTCGACGCGCTTGCCCAGCAGGTTCTGCCGGAAGCGGCCTTGCTTGCCTTTCAGCATGTCCGACAGGGACTTGAGCGGCCGCCGGTTGGCGCCGGTGATGACCTTGCCGCGCCGCCCGTTGTCGAAGAGGGCGTCCACGGCCTCCTGCAACATCCGTTTTTCGTTCCGGATGATGATCTCGGGGGCGTTCAGGTCCATCAGCTTCTTCAGACGATTGTTCCGGTTGATCACGCGCCGGTACAGGTCGTTCAGGTCACTGGTGGCAAAGCGGCCGCCGTCCAGGGGCACCAGGGGCCGGATGTCGGGCGGCAGCACGGGCAGGTTCTTCAGGATCATCCACTCGGGGCGGTTGCCCGAGTCACGCAAGGCTTCCAGCACCTTGAGCCGCTTGGCCAGCTTCTTGCGCTTGGCGTCGGATGTGGTCTCCTTGAGATCGATCCGGACTTCGCCCGCCATGGCTTCGACGTCCGTGTCCTCCAGCAGCCGCCGGATGGCTTCCGCGCCCATTCCGGCGTCGAAGGCATCCTCGCCATATTCGAGGCACAGTTCCTCGAAACGGTCTTCGGAGATGACTTCGCCCTTCTTGAGGTCTTCGATCTTCCCCGTGTCGATGACCACGTAAGCGACACAGTAGAGGACCTTTTCCAGGTCCTTCAGCGTGATGTCGAGCACGTTTCCGATGCGGCTGGGGATGCTCTTCAGGAACCAGATGTGCGCCACGGGCGAGGCCAGCGTGATGTGGGCCATGCGTTCACGGCGCACCTTGGACTGGATGACCTCGACTCCGCACTTTTCGCAGACGATACCGCGGTGCTTCATCCGCTTGTAGCGACCGCAGTTGCACTCGTAGTCCTTGACCGGCCCGAAGATCTTCGCGCAGAAGAGGCCTTCCCTCTCCGGCTTGAAGGTCCGGTAGTTGATCGTTTCCGGTTTCTTCACCTCGCCGTAGGACCATCCGAGGATGGACTTGGGGGAGGCCAGGGAGACCCGCATCGCCTGCAGCGAAAGGGGATCCTTCGGTCGTTCGAAAACGGTGAACATGTCCTTCACGGTCACCTCCTATTTCGTTAATCGTTGATCGACGTCAAAATCACGCATCCACACCCTGGTCCGACTCGACCAGTTCCACATCGATTGCCAGGGACTTGAGTTCCTTCACCAGGACGTTGAAGGACTCGGGCAGACCGGCGTGCACGTTGTAATCGCCCTTCACGATCGAGTCGTAGGTGGCGGTCCGTCCCGCCACGTCGTCGGACTTGACGGTGAGCACTTCCTGCAGCGCGTAGGACGCCCCGTAGGCCTCCAGCGCCCAGACTTCCATTTCACCGAGCCTCTGGCCACCGAACTGGGCCTTGCCGCCCAGGGGCTGCTGGGTCACTAGCGAGTAGGGCCCGGTGGAGCGGGCGTGCATCTTTTCGTCCACCAGGTGATGGAGCTTCATCATGTACATGATGCCCACCGTGATGTCCGAATCGAAGGCCTCGCCGGTCCGGCCGTCAAAGAGGATGGTCTTGCCGCTGAGGTTGACCTGACCTTCCTGAAGCCAGGTCTGGATCTCGTCTTCCTGGGCCCCGTCGAACACAGGGGAGGCCACCTGGATGCCGTCCTTGAATTCCGGCAGCAGCTTCCTCAGCTGGTCATCGTCCATTTCCC
>JADHTP010000220.1 GCA_016784945.1 Deltaproteobacteria bacterium
GTTCCTCCTTCGGGTACTCCTTCTCCAGCGGAAGACCGGCCTCGTCCATCAATTCGTGGAACTCCTCTTCGTACTCCTCGTAGGAGTGCTTCTTAACTTCAGGGTTCCATGGGTTGATGTGGCGAACCGCCCGGCTGTTGTTGGGCAGGTTGCGGGTGGGGCTCATGAACACGCCCGCCATGTGCAGCAGCTTGCTGAAGGGGAAGTACATCAGCAGCACGCACACCAGGAAGAAGTGGATCCAGAAGATCGCCCCGATGCCGTCAGGCACGATGGGGTTGAAGGTGACCAGGCCCAGGGACAGGTCCTTGATGGCGGGCAGGTCGGTCTTGATGAAGTAGCGCATCAGGACGCCCGTCACGGCGATGGTCAGCAGCAGGAAAAGCGAGAAATAGTCGCTTACCAGGCTGATGTACTTCACCTGGGGCAACACCACCCGCCTGAGGAACAGGAAGGTCAGTGCCGCCACCGCCACCAGGTCCGTCAGGTAC
This sequence comes from Deltaproteobacteria bacterium, assembly GCA_016784945.1. Lineage (GTDB taxonomy): Bacteria > Myxococcota_A > UBA9042 > DTJE01 > DTJE01 > JADDHL01. The sequence goes on from JADHTP010000220.1 coordinate 492, forward strand.
AGGACTGGTACCGCGATCTGCAGGAACCCGTCGATGTCGCCCAGGAGGTTAACCCAGCAGGGGACCGGTTCCAGGAAGAACCGCAGATGGCGCAGGAAGATGATCAGGAATGACCAGTGGAAAGCCAGTCCCGCGGCCCACAGCCACTTCGACGATCCGTAGACCAGCTTCTTGTCCTCGGTGAGCGTCGCGTTCGTATTCTTGAACAGCGACCGGAACGTGAGGACCTCCAGCAGCATACGCATGAACGTCTGGAAGCCCGTGAAGGGGCTGTCCCACTTGTTCTGCGGGATGAAGTCCAGGGACTTCTGCTGACCGGATGTGGTCGGGATCCGGAAGGGAACGGGCGACCTGGCCCACAACACGATGCGGTACACCAGTCCGCCCAGGAACAACGCGATGGCGGCATAGGGGATGATCACCCCGAAGACGAACCCCAGGTTCGCCGCCGACCCCGCAATGGCCACCAGGCAGGCGACCGCGACCAGAACTAGGGAAACGATGACATTCATGTGTTGGCCTCCACCTCCACGTTGTCCTTTGTTTCCGACTGAAGCCCTGGAACTCCCACCGCAATTTCGGCACGTTCCAGGAGCTTGCCCAAGGCCCTCCGCGTTTCGGCCACGCGAATGTTCGCGATCTTCTCGCGGCTGTTCACGTAGGCCTCGAAACCCAGGAGAACCATGTGATCCACCTTGGTGTCGAATCTTTCGAAGTCCGGCGCGTCCCCGTTGTCCTTGCCCACGTCCCGGACGACCTTTTTCAGAAAGAAAAGGCAGGCGAGGGCTTCCGACGGCTTGAATGACTGGATGGCGCGGATCTTAACCAGTTCGTCGACGGCGGCGGTCAGTCGGTCGGGCTCCGCTCCGTCCACGATGGCGTCGAAGATATCGGACGTGGCCCGCCGGATGGTGTCACCCAGGGGATTGGCGAATGGGTCCTTGCCCAACGCGAAGATCCTGGCGGCGTCGGGGGGATAGGTGTCCAGAATCATCCGGAGCCACCTGTCGAGGATGTCGGCCCGTTTCTCTTTCAGTAAACCTTCGAGATCCACCGGGGCCCTCCACCCGCGCAGACCGGAAACGGGCCTGCTGGAAATTGGCGATAACATTTACACGAGGTAGGGGTGTTCAGAAAGAACAATCGGTCAATACATTGATCATTTCCGTAGGTCAGATGAAAGGGAACGCAATCGCAGATCAGCGATAGGCGATAGGCGATGGGCTGCAAAAGCGTTAAAGTGTTCGCCGGAGGTGCAAGATGGACAGAAGAGGCTTCCTGAAGGCGACCGGAGTGGCGGGCTTTGCGGCGGCCGTTCCACCCTTTCTGACCGGGTGCGCGACGCCTCCGGTGCGGCCCGACGGCTCCGTGGAAACCGTGCCGGTGGACGACCTGATGAAGCAGGGCGTGCGTACCATGTGGATCGCGCCTCACCCAGACGACGAATGTTTCCCGGGTTCGTTGCTGGCCCGGTCACGCATCCATTACGGCAATCCTCTCCACTTCCTGATCCTGACCCACGGGGACGGGGGCCAGTGTTGCAAGCCCGAAGGCTGCCACCCCGACCTGGCCACGGTCCGGGGCCAGGAAATGGCCCGGGTTGCCGAAACCTACAAGGCGACGCTTCGACACGATAGATACTGGAATGCCCCGCTGCCGGTGGAGAGCTTTCCCTTGCGCCACGAAATTTTCAAGGACAGGTGGAGCAAGCAGGGCGACGTGCAGGGCCTGGTGACGGCGGAGATCCGCCGGTTCAAGCCGGACATCATCTTCACCTTCCACCCGGACTGGGGGGCAACGGGCCATCCCGAGCACATGTTGACTTCGCGCCTGGCCACCACGGGCGCCCGTCTTGCCGCGGACCCCGGCGTGGAAGCCGGGGATCTCCCCGCACACCGGACGACCCGCCTGTATTACATGGTCCAGCAGTATTGGCTTCTGAAGGCCGCCGGGCGGGCCGATCCGGGGCCGGTGACCGAAACCTGGGATGCCCACGCCCCGTGTACGGATGAACTGAACTGTCGCGATTTCATGTGCCAGGCCACCAGGCACCACGAAACCCAGAACGACGACATGTCCATGGTGCGACGGATGCGCAAGATATTCGGTGTTCTGAGGCTGCGGCAGGTGGACTACCTCACCGAGGTGCAGGACCCGGCGGAACCCCAGGATCCTTCCCACGTGATCTGAAGTTCGGCCCGCTTCATCGGGAGCGCAAATGAAATCATCTGATGGACTGATCATGGCGTCGGCGCTGTGCTGCCTGCTGGCAGCGCCGGGGGCCCTGGCCGATTCGGTGCAGGTCATCCCCACGGGAAGGGAGGCCTTCATCCTGGACATGCTGGGACCAAAGGGCGTGACCCTGGCGGGGAAGTGCCGACTGGATTCCGCCCGGATCGAGAAATCCTTCATTCGAGCCGACTACAGGTGCACGGGTTCCGGAAAGGCCGGCGTGGAACTGCACCCCGGCGCCTTCGACGGAAAGGCCGTTGCGAGGACCGATCAGTTCCTGCTGGTGGCGGCGACCACACCGGTCAACACCGCCCTCGTCGAGGCCCTGGCCAACAGGATTCGCGGAAAGGAAAAGGACTGGGCGTGGGAGTCCGTGGTCCCGAATTACGACAAGATGGACCCTGATGCCAAGGTGGAGGTACCGGCCACGCCGCCGGCCAACTCCACGCTGCCGTACCAGGTCCTGGAAATGACCGAGGAGCGTCGGAACAAGTTCATCGAAGCGGGCGAACACAATGCCGAGGGCCGGTTCGAAGAGGCCTACCCCCTGCTGTACGACCTGGCACTGGCGGAGCCTCTGGTCATGACGCTGGGTCAACTGGTGGTGGCCATTGCCGGGCCCACGATCACCCGGGACCGGGTCGAGGAACTGGTGGCCGCCGCCGACAGGAACCCGGATGTCCCCCTGGACCAGTTCGTGGCCGGCGTTTCGGCCCATTACCGGGGCCACAAGAGTGGTCGGACACGGGACGAAAAGACCCGCGCCTACCAGTCGGCGATCCGGTATCTGAATCGGGCGCTGCCGGCCTTCGAACATTCCCCCCGTGTCTGGATTTACCTTGCGGTCAGCCATTACCGGACCGGCGATCAGGCGAATGCCGAGGAGAACATCGCCCGGGCCGTCAAGCTGGCGGAGCAGACGGGGGACGCGGATGCGTTTTATTGCCGGGCCGAGATATTCCACCGGCAGGATGTGAAACGGTCCGTCGAGGACCTGAAGCGGTACGTGACGATGATGGGCGACAACATTGCCCTGGGCGCCATCCATTCTGAAACCAAGGATGTGCGGGTACGCGAGATGCTGACCCGGCTGGAACAGATGGCCCGCGATGGAGAGACCGTGGAGGACGAGGAACTTTTCGACCCCGTGGCCGACCTGACCCACGAAGTCCTCTTCGAGCGCCAGGAGATCCTGTGGGCAGCTGCAGTGGCCCTGGGTCTGGCGGTCGTGCTGGTACTGTTTTTCCGCCGCCGTCGTTGACCGGGCCGGAATCGGCTTCTTCGCGAGAAACCTTCAGCGACCAGGATCGCTTGTCAAAATCCTCGTATCTGTCACAAGTTTCCAGGCATCCGAGCCATTCCAGCCAGGGGGGCGCGGCACGCCCCTCTCCCACAGCCTGCTTCGCCCGGCTGCACCGAGCTTTGCAGGCCGGGGCCCCCACCCCCCTTGCGCGGCCGCCTTGCGACCGCCGCCTTCACTATTCACGCGCTTGCGCTCGTGAATGTTTCGGGCTAAGGTCCGCCCGCTATTGGTGATGATCGGAAAAACCACATGACTGTAGACGAGCGGGAAAAAGCAGCGGACACGACCTTCGAGGAAATGGGGATCGATCCCCAGGTCGTCAAGGCCATCCAGGAGGCCGGTTATGACAAGCCATTGGAAGTGCAGGCGGCCTGTGCACCACCGGCTATCGACGGGCGGCACCTCGTGGTCCGGTCCCGGACCGGCAGTGGAAAGACGGCGGCCTTCGTGGCGCCGCTTCTGACCACGCTGGATTACGAACGTCGGGAGCCCCAGGTCCTGGTGCTGGCTCCCACACGGGAACTGGCGCTCCAGGTCCACGACGAATGGATCAAACTCGGCACCTACATGGACCTGCACGCCACCTGCATCTACGGTGGGACCGGATACGGGCTGCAGCTCAAGCACCTCGAAGAGGGCGTCCAGGTCGTCACCGGAACACCGGGACGGGTCCTGGACCACTTCGGGCGACGCACCCTGAACCTCGCCAACCTCGATACCCTGGTGCTGGACGAGGCCGACGAGATGCTGTCCGCCGGTTTCTTCGAGGACATCCAGAAGGTGCTGTCGGCCTGCCGGAATCTGAAGCAGGTCCTTTTGTTTTCAGCCACTCTGCCCCACAACATTGCACGCCTGATCAGCCGTTTCATGGCGGACCCGGTCCAGGTGGACCTGTCCACGGACCGGGTGGACGTGGAACGCATCGACAACGTGGCGTACATGATCGACACTACCGTCCCCCGGGCGAGATCGCTGGTCTCGGTGCTGGAGGCCGAGGACCCGGCCTGCGCCATCATCTTCTGCAACACCAAGGTCGACACGGAAATGGTCACGTCCTACCTGCGGCGACGCGGGTACAGTGCGGCCCACCTGAACAGCGACCTTCCGCAGCACAAGCGCGAAGAGGTCATGGGCCGCATGAAGGCGGGAGAGCAGCGGTTCCTGGTGGCCACGGACATCGCGGCGCGGGGCATCGATATTTCGTTTCTGCCCTGTGTCATCCACTACGAATTTCCCCACGACGTGGAACTGTACATACACCGAACGGGGCGTACCGGTCGGGTGGACCGGAAGGGGAGGGCGGTGACGCTCCTGGGCAGCAGCGAGCTGCACGGACTCCAGAAGCTGGCCTACCGTTACGAGCTGGAGATCGCCAGATTCGAGGCACCCCCCTACCAGGAGGCCATGAAGATGCTGTCTGACAGGCGGATTCGCCAGATCAAGGAACTGATGGAAGCCGGAAAGGTGGTCCCCGAGGAATTCAAGACCATCGCCAGGGAGATCCTCTCGGA
>JADHTP010000221.1 GCA_016784945.1 Deltaproteobacteria bacterium
CGCTTGGCAGGGCCATGCCCATGACGGTGTCGCCGGGCTCCAGAAGGGCGAAGTACACGGCCAGGTTGGCGGGCGATCCGGAATAGGGCTGCACGTTGGCGTGGTCCGCGCCGAACAGGGCCTTTGCGCGCTCCATGGCCAGGGTTTCCAACGGGTCCACGCACTGCTGACCCTCGTAATATCGCTTGCCGGCATACCCTTCCGAGTACTTGTTGGTGAAGACGCTGCCCGTGGCCTCGATCACCGCCCGGGACACGTAGTTTTCCGATGCGATCAATCGGATCTTCTCGAATTCGCGGACCTCCTCGCGGGCCACGAGATCGGCCACCTCCATGTCCACCTGTTTCAATCCGGGCTGGGTCATGGTCACTTTCCCTCCTGAATGACTTTCAGTCTCATGCGGACCGGATTGGCCGTCATGCCCTCGGGCGCGATCTCCAGGTGTCGTTCGTAGGATCGGACCGTGGCCTTCTTGTCCCCCAGTCTTTCCTGGATGCGGCCCAGTCCGTACCAGCAGTCGGCGCAGTTCGGGGCCACCTGGGTCGACTTTCCAAAGGCATGTCGGGCCTCCTCCAGTTTGCCCGAAGCCTCCTGCTGGTTTCCCCAACCCATCAGAACCTTCGGATCCTCGGGGAATCGGGAAATGGCCTCCCGGATGGCCTGCTCCGAACACACGTGGTCCTGGAAACGGGTGCAGGCCGCGGCCAGCCCCAACAGCACGTCGCGGTCGCCGGCCTTCAGGCGGGCGGCCTGTCGGAACTCGAACACCGCGGTCTGGGCATCCCCGTTTGCCAGCGCCGCCAGACCCAGGTTGAACCGCGCATCAAACCAGTCGGGGCGTTCACGGGCCAGCCGGGACAGGGTTTCCTGGGCGTCGGCGGTCCGGCCTGCCGACTGGAGGGCCACGGCCTGGTTCAGTCGCAGGTCCGGGTCCTTGGGATGGGCCGCGAGAAGACCGTCCAGCAGGGGCAGTGCGTGCCGGGCCTTTCCTGCCCGTACCAGGGCCACGGCCAGGTCGTTCTTGACAGCCGCCGATGCGGGCATTCGCCGGTGGGCGTCTTCCAGGTAGCCCACGGCCCGGTCCGCATGACCGGACAGGAGCTGGGTCCGGCCCATGAGATAGGCCCACTGTGGTGTTTCGCGCAGGTTCACCGGGAGTTCCGACAGGGACTGGCCGGCCTCGATCACCCGACCGCCGGACAGCATGAAACGGACCCGGTCGAAGGCGCCTCCCTCAAGGCCCAGGTTGTCCGATTCGGTCTGTCGCCACGGCCCGCCGCAGGCCAGGAAGGCCAGGCAAAGAAGGACCATGGGTTGCAGCCGCAGGGTCATGGCGTCCTCCCGTTGTACGCCTGCCGTCTAACCTATTCCGAACCGAGGTCCACGGTCAACGCTCCGGTCCTTTCAGTCCCTGAGTCACTTTCATGGGGCAGAATTTCGGTCCGCACATGCTGCAGAAATGGGACTCGCGGAATTCGGCTTCGGGAAGGGTCCGGTCGTGGAATTCCCTGGCGCGATCGGGGTCCAGGGCCAGTTCGAACTGCCGGTTCCAGTCGAAACCGTAGCGGGCGCGGGCCATGGCATCGTCCCGTTCCCGGGCGCCGGCGAGTCCTCGGGCCACGTCGGCGGCATGGGCAGCAATCTTGAAGGCTATCAGCCCTTCGCGAACATCCTCCGGGTCCGGGAGCCCGAGGTGTTCCTTGGGTGTCACGTAGCACAGGAAATCGGCACCGGCCACGGCCGCCACGGTGGCGCCGATGGCTCCGGTGATATGATCGTATCCTGGCGCGATATCCGTCACCAGTGGTCCCAGCACATAGAAGGGTGCGCCGTGACACACCTCCTTCTGGCGGCGCACGTTGTCTTCTATCTGGTGGAAGGGGACGTGGCCCGGGCCCTCGATCATGACCTGGACGCCGGCCTCCCAGGCCCTGGACGTCAATTCCCCCAGGGTTCCCAGTTCCGCGAATTGCGCGGCGTCCGAGGCGTCGTGGAGGCACCCGGGCCTCAGGCCGTCGCCCAGGGACAGGGTCACGTCGTGTCGACGGGCCAGCTGGAGCACCTCATCGAAATACTCGAAATAGGGATTCTCCCGGTCGTGGTGTTCCATCCAGCGGGCCATGAGGGCGCCGCCCCGGCTGACGATGCCGGTGAGCCGACCCGAAGCGAGTCCCACGTGGCTGCGGAGGATCCCCGCGTGCAGGGTCATGAAGTCCACGCCCTGCTCGGCCTGCCGTCGGACCACGTCCAGGAAATCCTCCACCGCGAGTTCGATCACGTCTTCCACGTCGTTGAGCGCCTGGTATACCGGCACAGTGCCCACGGGAACGGGGCAGGAGTCCAGGACGGCCTGCCGGATCTCGTCGATGCCCGGGCCCGTGGACAGGTCCATCACCGCATCGGCCCCGTGGTCGAGGGCGATCTGCACCTTGTCAACTTCCTCGGTGAGACAGGAAACCGTCTGGGATCGGCCCAGGTTGACGTTGACCTTGACCGACAGGCCGGACCCGATGCCCACGGGTGTGAGGTTTCCGTGGTGGTGGTTGGCCGGGATCACCACGCGACCTTCAGCCAGCCCCTGGCGGACGGTCTCCTGAGCAACGCCTTCGGCGTGGGCAACGGCTGCAGCCGCCGGGCTCACGACACCGTCACGGGCGATGGAAAGCTGGGTGCCCCGTGGTCCGCCCGAAGGTCCTTTCGCCATGGTGAGCGCCTCCTGATTTACCGGAACCTTGATAACTGTTTTCCTGCCATGAGGCAAGGATTCGGACGCCAGTCCTTGACCCGTAGGATAGAATCGACGTCATGAAGGTTCTGGGAATCGAGTCTTCCTGTGACGAAACAGCGGCTGCCGTGGTGGATGATGGCCGGCGGGTCCTGTCCAGCGTGGTCCATTCACAGGTCCCTGTTCACGCGCCGTTCGGCGGAGTTGTGCCGGAACTGGCTTCCCGAAACCACCTGGAGCACATGGGTCCGGTGGTAAAGGAGGCGCTCAAGCAGGCGGGTGTCGGGATCGGGGACCTGGACGGCCTGGCGGTCACCATCGGCCCGGGCCTCATCGGTTCGTTGCTGGTGGGCGTCCAGTTCGCCAAGAGCCTGTCCCTTGGGACGGGCCTCGAGTTGGTGGGCATCAACCACCTGGAGGCCCACGTCATGGCGGCCTTCCTGGACGGGAATGGCGAGGCGGCGCGTTTCCCGTTCCTGGCCCTGGCCGTCTCAGGGGGACACACCAGCCTGTACCGGGTCCAGGCCTACGGAGACATCGAGCTTATCGGGCGCACCCTGGACGATGCAGCGGGAGAGGCATTCGACAAGGCGGCCGCGGTCCTGGGCCTGCCCTATCCCGGCGGCGTGTCGGTGGACCAGGCCTCCGAGGGACGGAACGCGGCTGCGGTCAATTTCCCCCGAGCCATGTCGCGGGACAAGACACTCAACATGAGCTTTTCCGGCCTCAAGACCGCCCTGCGGCGGCACGTGGAAGAAAGGGAAGGGCCGCTGACGACCGACCAGGTCGGTGACATCGCCGCTTCCTTCCAGGAGGCCGTGGTGGACGTGCTCGTCCTCAAGACCCTGGCCGCCGCTCGCACCCATGGGACGCGGGACCTGGTGGTGGCCGGAGGCGTGGCCGCCAATCGACGGCTGAGGGCCCGCATGACGCAGGCCGCGGACAAGGAAGGCCTGGCCCTCCACCTGGTGCCCGTGTCCCTGTGTACCGACAATGGGGCCATGGTGGCCGCGCTGGGGTATCATTACCTGTTCGGAACTCTGCGCGAGGCCGATGCACCACGGGGACTGGACATGGATCCCTTCGTGCGTCACGTCAAGGACGGTTGGTGAGAGGTTGCCTCATGACAAACTGCTCAAGAGCCGCGGCACTGTTGCTGGTGCTGGCCCTGGGATGCAACCTGGACGGTTCGTCGAATCCCGTGGACATCCCGGCCACGGAAACCGGAATCGACGTCCCGGACGTTCAGGACCCTGCGGACCTGAACTCCGGGGACGAGGCGGGCGACACGACCTCCGAATTGACCGATCTGGGCGAAGAAGACGTCCACAAGACCTGCCAGTCCGTCCTTGACGACTGGCAGTGCGTGGACCAGGCCGGTTGTCCCGAGTGGGCCGCCTGCCTCGGCGTGGGCAGTTGCGAGGAACCGCCGTGCTGGGGCCTGTGCGATGACTTCCCGGGATCCTGCCTTCCCAGGACCGACACCACCCTGTGTGAAGCCGACGGGGACTGTGCCGGTACCACCGTGTGCGTCGGCAGCGTCCTGTTCGAAAGCGGCGCGGTCAAGGCGCCCGGTCTGTGCCGCAGCCGCCCTTCGGAAGAGGCCTGCTTCGATGACTCCCACTGTTCCGGGGACCGGTACTGCGCCGGTGAACTGAACTGTACTGCGGAGGCCTATTGTCCGGGGCCCGAGTTCTATGGCAAGTGCGTGGACAAGCCTCCCGCCGGGCAGTGCTGGGAGGCCGGGGACTGCGCGCAGGGGCAACGGTGCGCCGGTGCGGTCCTGTGCGACTTCGGGGACGCGCAATGCGGTGAGGACGTTATGGGCACCTGTGAAGAGGGCCCCGGGGCGTCCTGCGTCATGGACGAAGACTGCGACGGCAACCCGGCCGGCGGTTTCTGTACCGGGAGCTTTGTCTGCGAGGGTTCCGACTGCGCCTTTGGGGATGTGGCGGGGTTCTGCGCCGGCCCTCCCGGGTTCGGGGGGTGCTGGGAGGAAAGCGACTGCCTGGCCGATACCCAGGTCTGTCGGGCCTTCCTGGCCTGCCCGCCGGGATCCCTGTGCAGCCAGTCCGTGGCCCACGTGGGTCAGTGCGGGGAGGCCCCCGCTACCGGTGAGGGCGTGGCCGTGGGCCTGGCGGACACGAAGGTCCAGGTGACCGTGCCCTTCTGGATCACCCTGATCAACCGGGGGCCCGCCACCATCTACGTGGATCCCTGTTTCGCCATGCTGCTGCAACGGTGGAACGGCAACGAAGAGATATGGATCGACTGGCCCACCACGGTGGAACATGACTCCTGCGTCGAGGGGCAGCCGGCCCCCTACCTGGCCATACCCCCGGGGAACGGCATGGTCTTCGGCGGCAAGATGGAAGAATGGGAGCAGGCGACCTACCGACTGGAAACCATCTACCAGGTGGGTTGCGCCCAGGGCGAGATCAACCCGGACTGCAAGTCAGGCCCCTTGAAAGCCAACTCCCTGGAGTTCGACGCCGTGCCCGCGGGTCCCTCCGATGCCTGAGGTCCATGGCCGTCGACCACGGCGATCCCTGGGCCAGAATTTCCTCAAGGACCCCCGCGTGGCGGCCCGCATCGTGCGGGCCTGCAAGCTGAGCCCCGGCGACCGGGTCCTGGAAGTGGGTCCCGGGCGGGGGGCCCTCACCCGCCTCCTGGCCGAACGTGGCAGCCATCTGGTCCTGGTGGAAAAGGACAGGGCCCTGGCTGCCGCCCTGGAAGAACGATACGCATCGAGTCCCGAGGTCCGGGTGCTGGAAGGGGATGCCGTCACCCTG
>JADHTP010000222.1 GCA_016784945.1 Deltaproteobacteria bacterium
TGGACGCCGATCCCGACCGGCTGGAGGCCTTCCGGGCCATCGACGAGATCCTGACGAACAACAAGGACTGGGCGGCCCAGGCCCAAAACTACCGGCTCATGGTGGAACGCATCAGGGACGGGGGCAACCCTGAGCTGGAATACCGTCTCTACCTGAACCTGGGCGAAATCTACCGGTCCCGACTCAAGGAGATCGACTACGCCATTTCGGCCTACTCCCGGGCCACCCAGGTGAAGCCGGAAGAAATCAAGTCCCACGAGATCCTGGCCCAGCTGTACGAGTTCACGGGAGACCAGTTCGACAAGGCCGTGGATGAGCACCGCGCCATCGTGAACACCGACCCCTTCGATGCGAACGTGGCCCTGTCCACCAAGGCCATGCGGCGGCTGTACCTGGAGATGCAGGAATTCGACAAGGCCTTCATCACGGCTTCAGCGCTGGTGGGCCTGGGCCAGTCCGACGAAACGGAAACGGAATTCTTCGAAGGCAACCTGGAACCCAGTCTCCCCTGGTTCAAGGGAACCATCGACCAGCTGCGGTGGGAATCACACCTGCTGGCCGGTCGCGAAAACGCCCTGCTGGGACACATACTGCAGATTCTCTACCAGGGGATCGGGTCGGAACTGGGGACCCGGGAGCTGAAGGAGCTGGGCCTCAAGAAGAAGAACGAGTTGGACCTGGACCAGAAGCTGCTGTTCGCCAACGTGTACAAGGCCGCGTCCAAGGCCCTCGGCCCCCTGCCCCACAAGGTGTACCGCGACGATGGTTCCATCGGGCTGAAGCTGGAAATGCTGTCACCTCCGGGGCTGATCGTGGGAGCCGACATGCTCACGGGTCACGGCGAGCGGGAGGTGGCGTTCCTCATCGGGCGCCAGTTGTCGTTCCTCCATCCCATGCACTTCGTGGCCGCGGTGAAGAACATGACGGAACTGAAGGTCTTCATGGCCGCCGTCATGAAGTTCTGCAACCCGGCCACCCAGGTGTCCACGGGGGCGGACGTGGTGACCGAACTGGTGAAGGTCATCGATCGACGCATGCCCCAGCAGCAGAAAAACCAGATGGCCAAGCTGGTAAGCGACCTCACGGCCAGGGGCGAACTCGTGGACTTCGGACCCCTGTTCGATGACTTCTTCGTGTCCATGGAAAGGACGGCGCTGAGGGCCGGAACCCTGGTCTGCGGAAGCATCGACACGGCCCTGGACATCCTGCGGTCCGAGGAGGCCGGCTTCTCCACCATGACCCAGAAGGAACGCATGCAGGAGGTGGTGCGGTTCGGGATCTCCGAAGACCACTTCGTACTGCGGCGGGCCCTTGGGATTGCCCTGGAAGCGGGCTAGAGCACGGTTTATCGCCCATCGCCTATCGCCTATCGAAAGCCGTTCATCGTTGATCGTGAAGGAAGGCGATGTGTCAGCGGTTGATGGGGACGGGGATGAGGATGACTTCGTTTTCCTTTGAGCTGACCAGGAAGCGGACCATGGCGCACCGGTGCTTCTTCTTGAGCCCATGCTCCAGGTGGACCAGCCTCTCCATGAATTTCGGGTAGTTGATCCCTTCCACGGACAGGCCCAGGGTGGTCCGGGCATCCACGAATTCCTGGTAGACCCGTTTGTAATAGACGTCCGCAGGCTCTTCGCCGAGGACCGCGGCATCCACACCCTCCGCCGAGGGCTCCATCGCGCCGGGCTCTTCCGCCTTCTCGCCGGGGGGAACGGGTTCGAAGACCTGCAGTTCGTTGGTCCAGGCCATGTTGGCTTCCTCCTCGACTTCCTCGGGGAGGGGACGGCCCTGGAGCACCAGGCTCATGAGATTCATCGACTGGCCCAATCCGCGGGAGATCCCCTCCTTGAAGTCGAAGGGGAACTGGTATTCCAGGTTTCCATTGATGACCTCGTGGATTCCCTGCTCGAGGGTTTCGAAGGTCCGGTAGAACCCCCGCAGGAGAACCAGCAGGAGCCCGACGCCCAGGAGAAGCAGGAACACGGCGAGCACGGCCAGGGTGTTCCAGGAGGTGCGGAATCCGCTGAGCATTTCCCGCATGTCGGCGGACACGAAGACCTTCAGGTCGCCTGTTCCGCCGGGAACTGGAAAGGCCTGGAAGTGCGCTGTCACGCGTTCGCGGATCCCTTCGGGATTCTTGACCAGATCCGACGCGAGGTTCTTGTCCAGGGACGAGGCGATGACCTCCGTGTCCTTGGCATAGGTGACGTCGGCGCCCACGATGTCGCTGTCTTCGCGGGCCATCTTGTCGTCGATGGGATCGGCCACCATCACGGCCCCGACGCTGACACCGCGATAGGCGATGGACACTGCCGTGGCGAAGAACATCCGGTTGTCCAGGAGGACGACGCCGCGCTTGGCCCCGCCGTTCTTGACGGCCAGTCCAGGCAGTTCCGCACTCTGGGCGAAGCCCTTGACCGCCGACCACTTGGGCCTCTTGGAGTCCGCCAGTCCAGTGCCCCTGGCATCGGTGATGAGCACGCGAGACTCCACGGGGAAGTTCCTGCGCTGGAACACCTCCCACAGGACGTCAGGCAACGTGTTGTAGGTGTAGTCCCAATAGCACTGGGTCACGGCAATGGCCGCGCACTCGCTGATGCGCTGTTTTTCCTTCTTCTTGAACTCCTTGATCTTCCTTTCGTGGAAGAAGGAGTCGCCGAACCGGGCCTTGAGCTTGGCCACGTAGCGGTCCACGAACATGTCAGGGAGGCTTTGGGGCGGGGGACCATCCCTGCGTCCCCTGGACACCTTGGCCGGGGGCGGCACCTCGGTCTGTTTGCCATGGGCGGCGATGCGCGGGCCAAGCTCATCGAGCAGTTCGAGAGCCACCCCCAGCTCGCTTTCGGCCACGGCCCGGGCCACCAGGACCTGCTCCGCTTCCCGGATCTTGTGGGCTCGCACCACGGCCGGGTTGGCCAGGGCCACCCGCCGTTCGAAGGTCTTCACCGCGGACTTCTCCGCGCTTCCCAGCAACCACAGTGCGATCACCACGAAGGCCAGAGCCATCAGCACGAAGAGCCCAATCACCCGCGTCTTGAACATTTCTCCTCCGCCCCGGCAGCAAGCCAGCAGTTGGAAATGACGGACTGAACGCCGTCGAGAATAACCGATCCCCAGGGGTCAAGCAAGGTTCTCGGGCCCCGTAAAAGGAGGGACTGCGACCCTGTTCGTCCCCCGCCGGAAAACCGTTGGAAGTCCCGGATGGTTGCCGCCGGCCCGTCGGTTGCGTGGCCGGCAATGCATCGATAAGATTGGGTGGAGGTGCCATGGCCGGGCCCATCACCGAGTGCAACCTGTGTCCCAAGCAGTGCCGGATTGCCGTCGGGCAGGCCGGCGACTGCCGCATCCGGATCAACATTGACGGGACCCTGCGCGCCGTAACCTACGGGCACCCCGTGGCCATCCACGTGGACCCCGTGGAAAAGAAGCCGTTCTTCCACTACCACCCGGGCGAGCGCATCCTGTCCGTGGCCACCGTAGGCTGCAACATGCACTGCAAGGGATGCCAGAACTGGCAGATTTCCCAGGCCGACCCCGAGGACGTGGAGGCCTACGCCGTGGATCCCGCCCGGCTCACGGGCCTGGCCGTTTCCAAGGGCATCCCCCTGGTGGCCTACACCTACACGGAACCGCTGGCCTATTACGAGTACACTTGCGAAACCGCGATACTCGCCCGCGAAAAGGGACTGGGTAATGCCATCGTGTCGGCGGGCTATGCCAACGAAGGCCCCGTACGCGCCCTCTTCAAGGTGGTGGATGCCGCCACCATCGACGTGAAGGCCTTCGACGATCGATTCTACCGCGAATTCTGCGACGGCGGCCTGCGCCCCGTGCTCAACACCCTGGTGGTCGCCCGCGAGGAAGGCGCCTGGCTCGAGGTCTCGAACCTGGTGGTGCCGGGCCTCACGGACAACCTGGCGGATATCCGGAAGCTGGCACGCTGGATCAAGGGCAACCTGGGTGCCGACACCCCCCTGCATTTCCTGCGATTCGTTCCCCACTACAAGATGCGAAACGTGCCGCCCACACCCGTGGCCACCCTCGAGGCGGCCTGGAAGACGGCCCTGGACGAAGGCCTGCGCTACGTGTACCTTGGAAACGTCCCGGGCCACCCGTCGGAAGACACGCACTGTCCCGGTTGTGGTGCGGTCGTGATTCACCGGGTCGGCTACCGACTGTCCGACGTGCATGTTGGAAAGGACGGTCGGTGCGGGTTCTGCGGGGAATCCGTGGCCGGCGTGTTCGGGAGGTGAAACGTGGAAAACGAACGGCGCGCCTTCCTGAAGACATCGGTTGTGGCCATGGCAGGGTGGGTCTTCATCCCCGTGACACCCGCGGCGGGACGGGCCGTTCGCAAGGTGTGGATCCCGATCAAGCCGCTCGTGGAAGGGGACATCGGGCCCGCTGGTGACCTGGCGGGATAGGGGGCCTGGATGGCGCGTTTTTCTGTCGTCATGGGACTGGTTGGCCTGACCATGAGCCTGGTGGCGTGCAAGGCCGGGGAGACGGATGCCATGAAGGAAAAGGGGGACAAGGAACACACGCCCGCCACACCACCGGCGAAGACCGTCATCGACTCGCCCGTGGCGGGGTCGTGGTACACCTCGGACGGCAACGCACTGCGACTGGAAATACAGGGTTACCTGGACGACGTGGACCTGTCCGACGCTCCCAAGACGGCGGGCCGGGTGGCCGGGCTGATCTCGCCCCACGCAGGCTACCGGTTCTCGGGGAAGGTGGAGGCCCATGGCTACAGCCTGCTGCGGGACCGGAAGATCCGCCGGATCATCGTCCTGGGGCCATCTCACCACGTGGGTTTCGAGGGTTTCGCGGTGACCCGGGCCACCCACTGGCGCACGCCCCTGGGTGAAGCGCCCCTGGACCCCGAAGGCGCGGGGAAACTGGCGGGCTCGGACCTGTTCGACTACCGGGAGAACGCCTTCACGAGGGAACACTCCATCGACATCCAGGTGCCCTTCATCCAGGTGGTGGCCCCCAATGCGAAGACCCTGCCCGTGGTGGTGGGCCAGGTGGGACTGAACAAGGCCCGCGAGGCCGGGCGGGCGATCCGGGCCCTCCTGGATGACGAAACGGTGGTGGTGGCCAGTTCGGATTTCACCCACTACGGGGACAGTTTCGGTTACGTCCCCTTCACGGAAGACGTGGAACAAGGCATCAAGAAGCTCACCGACCAGGCCGCCAGGGCCATCGTTCACATGGACGCGGAGGCCTTCGCGGAGCACGTGGAGTCCACCGGTGACACCATCTGCGGCCGGGCGCCCATCATGACGCTGCTTACGGCGATTCCGAGGCGGGCCACCGCTCTGCCGCTGAAGTTCGACAGTTCCGGCAACATGACCGGCGACTGGTCCCACACCGTGTCCTATCTTTCCGTGGCCCTGTTCCTGGGCGAAAACCGAGGGGAATTCCAGGGCATGGAAGTGCTGAGCGCGACGGAACGGAAAATGCTGCTGGACCTGGCGCGGGACACCCTGAAAAGGCACCTTTC
>JADHTP010000223.1 GCA_016784945.1 Deltaproteobacteria bacterium
ATCGAAGGTCCGGGCGAAGATGCCGCTCCCCGAGCCGTCCTGTCCCTCGGATTCCCAGGCCACCACGAAACCGTCACCACCCTGCACCACGGGGCTGCGCTGGTCGGACACGTGGGTCTGGTTCACGGTGAATTCGCCCAGGATTTCGTGCCCCTGTATGTCGAAGACACGGGCCAGGATTTCGCCCCCTTCGGCCCCGAACTGGGGCGACTGGTACACAGCCATGACCCGGTTGCCACCCGCCAGTCCCAGTTTCATCCCCATCTGGGCGCCCTCGGTCGTGGTGTTGGCCGGAAGCTCGGGCCGCCCCACGGACACCTGTCCATCGCGCTGGAAGCGACGGGTCCACACCGCCGTATCCGAATCCACGAAGGCCACCACCCATTCATCGCCGTCCAGGACGGCCACGGCGGGCTTGACCTGGTCCCCGATGGTGTCGGTATTCACCACCAGGGCCGCCCCGTCGGCGACTCCGTCGTCATGGAACAGCTGGGCCCTGGCAGCCCACCCGTCCAGGTCCCCGTTCATGGCATCGTAGGTCACCACGAAACCGCCGTCCGAAAAGAGCCCCAGCCCCCCCAGGCGCCGATCCGACGTGGCCAGCGGCTCCACACCGAATGTCTCTCCCAGGGGTGTCCCGCCGGCGTCGAACCGCCTGCCCCGCACGAACCGGAGCCCACCCGCGTCAGCAACCGTGTCGTACACGACCACGAAACCACCATCGGACCTCGCCCGCAACCGGATCTTCTGGATCACCTCGGGCTCGGGCACCTGGACCGCGGTCCAGGCCGGCATCTCCGCCATGCCCTGCTTGGTAAGTCTCTGCACCTTGACCTGGCGGCCCGTGGCGTCAATCCAGGCCAGCAGAAAGCGGTCGCTCCCATCGGGGACGGGCGTGGCGTCGAAACCCGAGGCCATCCACACGTCGGTGCCGGCCACCAGCACCACCGAGGTGCCGGACGTCAGGTCGGAGGCCGCCTGAGTGTACCGGATTTCCAGGGAGGGGCGATCCCCGTCGCCCAAGGCCAGGTTACCCGTCACGTCGTAGGCATCCAGCAGGCCGAAGGTGCCGTCCTTGAAAGCCAGGGGAACGGCCCGCGCGTCGGACACCTCCAGTTCAGCGGCACAGTCGGTCCCCGTGACCAGGTCGTATTCCATGAGGGCCTTCTGGTGAAGGAGCTTTCCGTCCCACTGATAGAGATGGCCCGTGAAGGACCCCTGGGCCGCGCAAGGGTTGCAGTTCACGGCGACGCACGCATTGATCCCGCCCCAGTGCAGGGCCAGGAAGTTCCCCGTGGCAGTGGACGCCAGGGCAGTTTCGAACTGGCGACCAGTCTTGATGGGGGCCAGGGTGACCTCCTCGTTTTCGCGGCTGCCGAAGGCGTCGGACAGGCGCAGCCGGTTCTCCTGGGTCCCGTACCCGCCGGTCCCGAACCACTGCGTCACGTACCGTCCCGATCCCAGGGAAACCAGTGCCGGCTGGCGATGACCCTTGTGCTGGACGCTGATCTTCTCGGCCACGCACACGTCCGTCACGCCGATGCAGAAACCGTTGGCACACACGTCGGATGTGGTGCACACGTCTCCGTCGTCACACAGGGTTCCGTCCACTTCCTTCCAGGGAACACACGCCTGCAGGTAGTCGTCGCAAACGCCAACGTGGCACTGGTCACCCACCTCGGCGTTGCAGTCCCGGGGCTCACCGACCACGCAGTCGCCCAATGCGTCGCAATGGTCGTCCACGGTGCAGAAATCCCCATTGTCACAACCGGTGCCTTCCGGTTTGGGCTGGGTCAGGCAGGTATAAAATCCCGGTCCCAGGCTGTCGCAGACCCCGATCTCGCACGCCCCCCCCGCGGCCGAAGAACAGTCGGGCCCGAGCCCCGGGACGCAGGCCCCGTCCACGCAGGCATCCCACAGGGTACACCCGTCATCGTCGGCGTTGCAGTCCTCGCCGTCGGGTTTCTTCTGCTGGTAGCATTCGTCCAGGTCATCGTCGCACAGGCCCACCAAGCAGCCGCCCTCCTGCTGGGGGCAGATGCGCGGGCCACCGCCGACGCAGGCGCCGATCCCGTCGCAGTGGTCGTCCACGGTGCAGAACAACTCGTCGTCGCAGGGTGTGTCCTGGTCGGCATGGACGGTCACGCACTCATAGCTGTCCGGCCCCGTGCTCACGCAGTCATCGGAGACGCAGATGGTGTCGTCGTCGCCGCAATACGTCCGCGGTCCCACGATGCACCATCCCTGCTTGCAGGTATCGCCCACGGTGCACCCGTCCCCGTCCGCGTCGCATGCGCTGTCGTCGGGCAGGGTCACGTGGCTGCATTCGCCGGTGGGCAGATCGCACAGGTCCGTGGTGCACGAATTGTCGTCGTCGCAGTCATCGGGACCGGCACAGCACCCCGCCGCCAGGATTCCCTCACACACCCCGGCCTCGCAGGTGTCACCCACGGTGCACAGGTTACCGTCATCGCACTGGATCCCGCTGATGGGGTTGGACTTGCAGCCCGTCACGGGATCACAGAGGTCCTGGGTGCAGATGTCGCCGTCGTCGCAGAGCCCGTCGTCCGGGGCATGGCCGCACTCCCCCGTTGCCGGATTGCAGAAGTCGAAGGTGCAGTCCAGGTCGTCGGCGCAGATGTCCTCGTCGGTCAGGCTGTCGCAATCGTTGTCCTTGCCGTCGCACTGCTCCTGGGCGCCCGGGAAACTGAGCACGTCCAGGGGCAGGCAGTCGGTCACGTCCACGAAGCCATCGCCGTCCACGTCCGGGTCGCAGGCATCCCCCTTGTCGTCTTTGTCCAGGTCCTCCTGCCCAGGATTTTCGACCTCGATGCAGTTGTCCACCTCGTTGGCCACGCCGTCCCCGTCCATGTCCGGGTCCACGCAGTCGGCCATCTTGTCCCCGTCCAGGTCGCTGAAACCGTCATCGGTGTGTCCGTTGCAGTCGTTGTCCAGGCCATCGCAGACCTCGGGCTTGGGCGGGTCACCCGCGCACAGCTCGACGGTCCCCACACAGGCGGTCACACCCGGGCACTTGCCGTACTCGTTTTCCACGAAGCAGGCCTGTTCATGAGGGAGATCGTCGGTGATCCCGTTGCAGTCGTTGTCCTGCCCGTCGCACTGTTCCGCCGCCGGTGTCCCGGCATTGCAGTCGCTGAGTCCATCGGCCTCGCAGAGCCGTTCACCCAGGCAGGCGCCGTGCTCGTTGGCCACCATGCAGGTGGTGCCCATGTTCAGGGACTTTCCCAACTGGTTGCAGGCGCAGCGGAGCCCCTTGGTCACGCACTGCCGTGTTTCGGTGCCGTTTCCCAGGACCCTGTCCTCGCAGAGGTAGCCCGACGGACAGGGCTGATCGTCGTCGCAGTAGGCCCCGCAGAACCCCCCTTCCTCCCCGTAGTCCAGGCACAGGGCCAGGTTGGATTCGGTCTTGGCCTGGCACTCTACGTGGTCCTTGCAGGGCTGGCAGAGCTTGGAGAACCGGGGTAGGCACAGGTAGAAGACCTCGGTCCCGATCTCCACGCTGCTGCATGACCAGCCCGAGGGGCAGGTGTCCACGCAGGGCTCCACGCAGATCTGGCCCATCTCCGTGGCCATGCAGAAGCCATACAGGCAGTCGTCGTTGTCTTCGCAAAGGCACCCGGCGGGTTTGCTCTTCGTGGGGCATTCCGGGGGAATTTCGGGGTCGGTGATTACATCCAGTTGCGGGGCGTCATCGAAGGGGAGGTCCTGCCCACCCTCGTCGGGAACCTTAGTGTCGTAGGCCACCTCGGGAAACACGTACCCGTCGACGCCACCGCCGAGGTCCGATTCGCCGCTGGAACCACAACCCGCCGTGGTCAGAAGGACCGCCATTGACACCGCCAAAAGGAACCCGCCACCCTGTCGCATTTCAACCACTCCCCTGCGTTCCGCCCTGACAGCCTAGCGTAACGGCAGGCCCCTGATCAAGCACGGGGGTTCGATTACGCCCATACGATCAACGATCAACGTTCCCCCAAATCCGCCGCCAAATCTGCGTCAGAGACGGCGGACACGAGTGCTTTGGCAAGGCAGCAAGCCGATTTGGGCGCAGGCGTACTGGATGTACGTCGAGCACCTAATTGGTGAAGCTAACGCAGCCAAAGTGCCGTAGCCGTCGTCGAATCGCGACGCAGGCGGTGAATTTGGGGTCCCCTGCCTCCGTTGACCCACGTCCCCGTTCCTGCTAGTAACAGCAGGTCGTAAGTCACCTTCCACGGAGGCACCATGAACAAGGTCTATGAAAGCGCGGAAGCCGCCATCGACGACATCATCGAGGATGCCACGGTGATGGTGGGCGGATTCGGGCTGTGCGGCAACCCGGAGAACCTGATCCGCGCCATTCACAAGAAGGGAACCAAGGGGTTGACCATCATCAGCAACAACTGCGGGATCGACGACGAGGGCCTGGGCATCCTGCTCGGTGCCGGTCAGGTCAGGAAAATGGTCTCCACCTACGTGGGTGAGAACCAGAACTTCGCCGACCAGTTCCTGTCGGGATCGCTGGAAGTGGACCTCGTGCCCCAGGGCACCTTCGCCGAACGCCTGCGGGCCGGTGGTGCCGGGATCCCCGCCTTCTTCACGGCCACGGGCGTCGGCACCGTGGTGGCCGAGGGCAAGGAGGTCCGGGAGTTCGACGGCCGGGAATACGTGATGGAGCGCGCGCTCACCGCCCCCTTCGCCTTCGTCAAGGCCTGGAAGGGCGACACCCACGGCAACCTGATCTACCGGAAGACCGCCCGGAACTTCAATCCCATGATCGCCACCGCCGGGAGGACCACCATCGCGGAGGTGGAAGAGCTGGTGGAGCCCGGTGAACTGGATCCGGACGGGATCCACACGGCGGGCATCTACGTCCAGCGGATCATCAAGGGCGAATCCTACAAGAAGCCCATCGAACAGCGCACCGTCCGTCCGCGGCCGGCCGAGTGAAGGAGGCGAATATGTCGTTGACCAAGGAAGGAATCACCAAGCGCGTTGCCCAGGAGTTGCAGGACGGCTTCTACGTCAATCTCGGTATCGGGATGCCCACGCTGGTGGCCAACTACGTGCCAGAGGGCGTCGAAGTCCTGTTTCATACCGAAAACGGCATGTTGACCTATGGCCCGTTTCCCTATGAAGGGGAAGAAGACGCGGACCTGATCAACGCCGGCAAGCAGACCATCACCGAGCTGCCGGGGGCCTCCTATTTTTCCAGCGCCGAGTCCTTTGCCATGATCCGGGGCGGCCACGTGGACCTCACTGTCCTGGGGGCCATGCAGGTGTCTCAGTACGGGGACCTGGCCAACTGGATGATCCCGGGCAAGATGGTCAAGGGAATGGGCGGCGCCATGGACCTGGTGGCCGGTGCGAAGAAGGTCATCGTCACCATGTTCCATACGGCCAAGGGCACCCACAAGATCCTGCCCGAATGCACGCTGCCCCTGACGGGCAAGCGTTGCGTCCACCAGATCGTCACGGACCTGTGCTGC
>JADHTP010000224.1 GCA_016784945.1 Deltaproteobacteria bacterium
TGGCGCCCGTGCAGCGGCTTGCCGTTTGTCGTTCGACCATCGACCTTCTGCATCTTGCGGGGTACGATAGAGTCGTGAAGATCGAAGTGTCCAACCGGGTCACCATCCGGGGCCTCAATCCCCTGGACATCGAGCACGTCGCCATCATGGACAGGCTGCTCGGCCGGTTCACCTTCGACAACCCGCTGTACTGGGACGCCCGTCGCAACCGCCGTCCCTGCCGCAACATCCCCAGGAAGATCCTCTTGTGTTCCGTGGAAAGCGACGGGACCACCACCTGTCCCCGTGGCGCCTCCGGCGAGGTGAATCGCCTGGTTGGGGCCCAGGGCGGTCCCGTGGTGGATGCCACTGCCCTGCCTCACCGGGAGCCGCTGCCGTTCAAGGGCAGCCTCCGGGACTATCAGGAGTTGGCCGTGGAGGCGGCCCTTCGCGAGAAACAGGGTGTGATCCAGGCCCCCACGGGCAGCGGTAAGACCGTGATCGCCATGGCCCTGGCGGCCCGTGTTGAAACCCCCGTGCTCATGGTGGTCCACACCTCCGTCCTGTTCGAGCAGACCGCCCAGCGCATCAGGGAGTTCCTGGGCACCGAGCCGGGTCTTGTGGGTGGCGGCCACGACGAACCGGGCGATGTGACCGTGGCCATGGTGCAGACGCTCATGAGGCGGGACCTGGCGCCGTGGGCCAGGCGATTCGGAATGGTTATTCTCGATGAGGCCCACCACTGCCCGGCCGAAACCTTCAAGACCGTGGTCCAGCAGTTCCATGGGCGCTACCGCTTCGGCCTCACCGCCACCCCCAAGCGGAAAGACCGGCTGCACCCTGTCCTGTTCGACGTGGTGGGGCCCATCGTTCACGAGGTCAAGCCCGGCACTCTGCTGGCGTCGGGCTCCATCGCCCGCGCCGAGGTGGTGGAGGTGGAGACCGGGTACAGGGGCCGGTACCGCCGGAACGACTACCAGTCCCTGATCAACCGACTGGTGAAGAACCGCGACCGGAACGTCCTTGTCCTGGACTCCATCGGCCGGTACCATCGCGAAAGGTCTCTGGTCCTCACCGAGAGGGTCCAGCACGGAAAGATGCTGGCCGAAGAACTGCGCCGCCGAGGGATGAAGGCGGAGGCCATGACCGGCGACATGGCGAAGGACCGGCGCGTAGACGTGCTGGACCGCTTCCGGGACGGACGGGTGGAACTGCTGGTTTCCACGGTGGCCCTGGTGGGTGAGGGCTTCGACCTGCCGGCCATCGACGCCGTGTTCCTGACCGTGCCCAACGGGAGCCCCGGCAAGACGACCCAGGCCCTGGGCCGGGCGTTGCGGCCCCACGCCGGCAAGAAATCGGGGCGAATCGTGGACTTCGTGGACGTCCAGGTGCCTCTCCTGAGGAACCAGTTCAAGCGCCGTGCCCGGGTCTATCGAAGCTTCAACTAGGGTTGGGACCACCAACTTGCATTTGGGACTTTCACCCCATATTATGCTTCGGTTACGTGCCCGAAGACCGTTTCAGCTACCTGAGGAGACTCGATGAAACACCTGTCAACGGCAGTGGCGATTACGGCTCTTTTCGGCTTTTCCGGACTGACCGGTTGCGCCATGGACGCGGGATCGGATTCGTCCAAGGCCGGGTTTGAGGAAGCCCCGGCCGGTATGCTCCCCGCGTGGAAGCTACCCGGCGACTACAAGGTGCCGGGCAAGGCCGACCAGTACGACGACTACCGGGCTGCCCATCCCGAGTGGTACGCCATCACCGAAGCACCCAAGAAATCCGGGTTCCACCTGTTCCGGGAGTGGGAGCCCATGAAGGGCGTGATGCTGGCCTTCCCGGGCAGCCAGGGCACCAACATCAACTGGTCCATTTCCGAAATGGTGGTCCAGGGTTACGAGGCCGTGCATTGGTACGTGCTCCACGATGGCAACTCGAACAAGACCTTCTTCAACAACCTGCTGACCGACAAGGGCATGTCCCAGAGCGCCATCGACAACAACGTGACCTTCCTCAACTTCGACCTCGACTCCATCTGGACCATCGACTTCGGCCCCTTCTCCATCCTGGACACGAACAACACCGTGGCTTTCGTGGACATGCGGTACTACCATCAGCGGATCGACGACGATGCCATCCCCACCAAGTTCGGGGACTGGATCGGGGTGACCACCTACCGCATGGAAATGAGCATGGAGGGCGGGAACCTCCAGTCCGACGAAAACGGCACCTGCTATTTCACCCAGGGCCTCTACTGGGAAAACGGGGACAAGAGCGCGAACGAGCTTCACCAGCTGCTCAAGGACTACGTCGGGTGCGAAACCTTCGTGGCCATCCAGCCGCTGCAGGACGGCACCAGCCACATGGACATGTTCTCCAAGCTGGCGTCCAAGAACCACTTCGTGCTGGGCAAGTGCACCACCGCGAATTGCTCCAGCACCACGGTCAACACTCTGAACAACGACGCGGACATCCTGAGCGCGGCGGTGCTGGCGGACGGGTCCAAGCTGACCCTGCACCGTATCCCCATGCCCTACCAGAAGGACGGGAAGTGGCGTACCTATACCAATTCCACGCTGGCCAACAACATCAACCTGTGGCCGGTGTACGACGTGAGCGACAGTGACGAGGCGGAGGCGGCGGTCGTGTGGCAGCAGGCCATGCCCGGGTGGCAGCACATCGGGATCAGTTCCAACACCATCATCGGATCGGGTGGTGCCATGCACTGCGTTTCCAGGAACCTGCCCGCGGGAACCTACAGCGAATGGGAACCGGACGGTCCCGAGTGGATCTGCCCCTACAACGACTGCGGAGGGGCCCAGGACTGTGGCGACCTCACCTACGAGGGGTGCTGCGACGGCGACCTGCTGAAGTGGTGCGAGAACAACGCGGTGCAGAGCCAGAACTGCGCGAACAACCCCTCCTGCGGCTGGAGCGCGCCCCAGGGCTTCTACAACTGCAACACCAACGGCGGTGAGGATCCCTCGGGCCAGCATCCCAAGAACTGTGACGGGGGTTGTGAGCCGGCCTGCGCCGGCAAGGAATGCGGCGACGACGGTTGCGGTGGATCCTGCGGCCAGTGCCCTGCGGGTGAGGCTTGCAACGCCAGCGGCCAGTGCGCCGGTTGCACTCCCAGTTGCGTCGGCAAGGAATGCGGCGCCGACGGTTGCGGCGGGTCCTGCGGCCAGTGCCCCGCGGGCGAGGCTTGCAACGCCAGCGGCCAGTGCGTGGGGCAGACCGATCCCTGCAACGGTATCGGGTACGAGGGTTGCTGTGATGGGCTGGTGCTGACATGGTGCGAAAACGGAACGATCCAGACCATCGATTGCGGCGAAAACGAACCCCGCTATGCCATCTGCGGGTGGAGCGACGAAGCCGGCTATTATGACTGCGGCCAGACCGGCGCCGATCCTTCGGGCCAGTTCCCGCTGGCGTGCGGCGGTTGCCAGGCGGACTGCGCCGGCAAGGAATGCGGCGCCGACGGTTGCGGCGGGTCCTGCGGCACATGCGGGGCCGGGGAGTCCTGCATGGGCTACCAGTGTGTCGGCTGCACTCCCGACTGCACGTCCAAGCAATGTGGCGATGACGGCTGCGGTGGGTCCTGCGGCGCTTGCCAGGCGGGCCAGACCTGCACCACGACCGGACAGTGCGTGGTCGAAACGGACCCCTGTCTTGGATTGGGTTTCGAGGGGTGCTGCGACGGGACGGAGATCAAGTGGTGCGAAAACGGCCAGATCTCGTCCATGGACTGCGGCGGCAACGGGTGCGGGTGGAATCCCCAGAACAGCTTCTATGATTGCGGATTTACCGAAGCGGATCCCAGCGGCCAGTTCCCCATCGAATGCCCCAAGCCCTGTGAAGCCGATTGTGCCGGAAAGCAGTGCGGCGGTGATGGCTGCGGGGGTTCCTGTGGCGCCTGCCCCGCGGGCGAGCAGTGCCTGGACTTCCAGTGCGTGGGCTGCCAGCCGGACTGTGCCGGCAAGGCCTGTGGTGACGACGGTTGCGGGGGTTCCTGCGGAGCCTGCGCCGCCGACGAGAAGTGCGAAAACTTCCAGTGCGTGGGCTGCCAGCCGGACTGCGCGGGCAAGGCTTGTGGTGACGACGGTTGCGGGGGTTCCTGCGGAGCCTGCGCCGCCGGCGAGAAGTGCGAAAACTTCCAGTGCGTGGGCTGCCAGCCGGACTGCGCGGGCAAGGCCTGTGGTGACGACGGTTGCGGCGGGTCCTGCGGTGACTGCCCGCCGGCCACGCCCTTCTGCGTGTATGGCGTCTGTGTTGAGGATTGCAACCCCGACTGCACCGGGAAGCAGTGCGGCGACAACGGTTGCGGCGGGTCCTGCGGGAACTGCGGGGCCGGCCAGCAATGCGTCAACGGAGTCTGCCAGCAGCAGACCTTCCCCGACACGTCGGGCCAGGACGCGGTGTGTACCCCGGACTGCATCGGGAAGACCTGCGGCGCCAACGGTTGCGGTGGCACCTGCGGCACCTGCCCCGTGGGCTTCGCCTGCAGCCTGGCGGGACAGTGCATGGTTCAGCCCGTGGGCGACTCGGGATCGGGAGACGTGACGACGGACGTCGCGGGAGCCGACGAGAGCGGCAAGTCGGGCGGCAGTTGCTCGGCGGGTGGCACGACGGAGTTCCCCACCGGTCTCGGATTCCTGTTGTTCGGTCTCTTTGCTGCGATGGTGGCCCGGCGTTTTCGTCACGAAGCGTGATTGGGGCCGACCAAGGTGATTGAACCGGATACCCTTTCGATCTAATCTATTGTCCGCGTGGAGATTCAGCGTGGAATGGATTGCTGTTCCGACACGTAGAACCAAAGGCCCGTGGAGGTTACTTGATGAAGGTGCAGTGTCCGAAATGCAGCACCGCGTACCGCTTGCCAGATGACCGTGTGCCGTCCGGAGGCGGAAAGCTCAAGGTCCGCTGCAAGCACTGCGGATTCGTGATCGACGTGAATACCGAGCCCTCGGGTCAATCCCAGGCCGGGGCCGTGAAGTGGTTCGTGGCCGTGGGGAACGAAC
Organism: Deltaproteobacteria bacterium; assembly: GCA_016784945.1. GTDB lineage: Bacteria > Myxococcota_A > UBA9042 > DTJE01 > DTJE01 > JADDHL01. The sequence goes on from JADHTP010000224.1 coordinate 5,001, forward strand.
GCAGGGGGCCCATGCCCGCCGAGGGTGTGCTGTCGCTCATCAAGGCCGCCGAAATCGGCGCGGAGACCTTCGCCTGGCGCAAGGGCTTCAAGGAATGGACGCGACTGGGTGACCTGCCCGAGTTTCAGGCGGAACTGGCTCCCACCACGGAGGACGTGGAAGAGACCCAGTTGATGGACCTCAAGGACATTCAACGGGTGACCGGCGCGCAGGCGGCCGTCACTCCCGAAATCAGCCCAGAGGCCGCCCCAACCCGGGACGAGGCCGACAGTGACCCGGGTTTCGACACCGCCGCGGACGCCTCCGCGCCCACCGCGGAAGAGGAGAGCCAGTCCGGGATGGTCTGGCAGAGGCGGGAAACCTCGGTCCTCTTTTCCCTGGATGATTACAAGACCCGCAAGAAGACGAAGCAGACGGGTGCGCTGACCGCCTCGTCCCAACTGGAAATGAAGCCCATCGACGACGAGGGTGGGG
>JADHTP010000225.1 GCA_016784945.1 Deltaproteobacteria bacterium
GTCCGCGAGCGGTTCGACGTGCGTGAAGCCCAGGGGCCAGTGCCCAGGGGCCCGAGAACCTTCGGCATGCTCCTGGAAGGCACCTGGCACCTCCTGCGGGCCAAGACCGGGACCTATTACGCCGAAGACCCGGTCAAGGGCCTGGACGTGTCCATCTTGCAGGACAACCTGCTGGCCCCGGTGCTGGGAATCCGGGACCCGCGCAGCGACAACCGGATCGACTTCGTGGGCGGGATCCGCGGAAAGAAGGAACTGGAAAAACGCTGTTCCGACGGATGGGCCGTGGCCTTCATGGTCCATCCCACGTCCCTGGATCAATTGCTCTGCGTGGCCGATTCCGGCCAGGTGATGCCGCCGAAATCCACCTGGTTCGAGCCCAAGCTGAGAAGCGGGCTGGTGGTCCGCCTGCTGGACGAATGACGGTGGGTTCCCCAAACCCACCGCCTGCATCGGGATTCGACGACGGCTCTGACGCAGATTTGACGGTGGATTTGGGGGTTCCCGTCTCCGTTGCTTTGTGGCCGCGGAAGGTACAAGGTGTTTCAGTGGTCGAGAGGAAGTTCCATGAGCAATGATTTTGACAGGGCGCTGGCCATTGGACGGCCCCCCAACATCGTGCGCCTGTTTCCCAATTCCCGTGCCCTCATCGTGAGCGGAAAGGTCGTGGATCGCGCACTCCTGGCCAAGGGACAGGCCATGACCATCGCGGCCAACGGGCGAAACCTCCTGGTGATCCGGGGCGCCCTCATGGCGGCCCAGCGCGCCAATGCCACGATCCTGATGGAGATCGCCCATTCCGAAGGCGGTGCCAATGCCTACTGCGCCACGAACTTCTGGAACCTCGCCCGGCGGGTGGACGCCCTGTGCAACGAACTGGGCATCACCGTGCCCGTGGCTATCCACGCGGATCATTACGGGATCAAGAGCCCGGCCGACGTGGAACCGGCGCGATCGGATATCCCCTCGCTTTTCGACGCGGGCATCACCTCCATCGCCATCGACGCGTCCCACATGACCGACGACGAGAACCTGCTGGCCAGCCTGGCCCTCATTCCCCTGGTGCCCACCTGGGCGGGACTGGAAACCGAGGTGGGCGAGATCAAGGGGACCGAGGGCATGTCCACCCCAGAGGAGGCCATGTTCCTGATCCGGGGTCTCAACGCCCATGGCCTGTTTCCCGACTGGATCGCCCTGAACAACGGGAGCGCCCACGGGATCCAGGCCAGTGACCAGGGAATTCAGTTGGACCTCACCCGGGAAGTTCACGAAGCCATTGCCCCGTACAGCGTGTCGGGCGCGCAGCACGGCACGTCGGGTAACGACTCCGACCGCTTGCGTCGCATCGCGTCGGAAACGAGAACCACCAAGGCCAACGTGGCCACCGCGCTGCAGATGCTTACCTGGGGCGTGCGGGTCAACGACTTCGGCAATGCCGAACTGGACGACCAGGAAAACTTCGTCAAGATGGACGACAGGGGTGTCAGCCGGGGCCTGTGGGACGACATGGTGGCCTATGCTGCGGAAAAAGGGCTCAAGGGGGGCAGCTACAAGAAGATGAACCTGCCCTTCGAGAATCGCCTGATGGGTGAGCCGGCCACCATTCGTGAGCGCATGGCCAAGGGCGTGGAAGACTTCGTGTACCGTCTGCTCACCGAGGTGTTCAACGCCCGTGACACCGCCCCCCTCGCCATGGGGGTCCTGCTGGAGGCCGACGGCTACGACCTGGGTCACAAGGCCCGGCGCCTGGAAGACCCGGCCGACTGGACCCCCGACCGGATCCGGGAAAAAGCCGCACTCATGGACACGAAAGAGGGTCCCACCGGGGACTTCGACGATTGAACGAACCGGTTGGAGGCCCCCATGAAATCCAAGGAAGGCAAGTCCGCGAAGACCGCCAGGGGCGGCAAGCAACGTACCCGCGGGGCTCGTCCTACGGGATCGTTGGAGCAGCGCGCTGCCCGGATCCTGGAGGACCTGCACGCTCTGGGTCGATCCGTACTCCGGTCCGAGGGCATCGCATCCGGATCCGAACTGCCCGTTGGGGAAGTGACCATTCCCATATCCGTCCGCCTGGGGAGGGCCCAGGACGACGCCCCGGACAGGACCGACGCGAAACGCCTGTTGAGGAAACTGCGATCCCGCGTGGGCGAGGCCGCCCGGGGTGTGGGCACCTTCAGGCAGGGGCGGGTCTACTGCTTCCAGTGCAATTCACCGGACTGCAACCATTCGGCCCCCAATGAACCCGACGAGACGTTTTCCGGCTACAGTGCGACTGGCAAGCCCGAATGGCGCAGCCTGGTCAACCTCTGTATCGAGAAGGGCGACGGCCGCGCGGACCGACTGTACGGTTCACCTCCGGAGATCATCGCCGTGTTGCAGGAGGCACGGGAACTGACGGGCGAACTGCTGCCCGGGTTCGGTCGCGGGGACAGATCCTACAACGTGCTGGGGCAGGTGGTGTTGGGACTGGTTCCCACGGACCTGTCGTTCAACCGCAAGGACGGGCCCCGCACTGCGGTGACCTTCCAGTTGATCGAGACACGGAGTCAGGGCGCGGGTCGGCGTCTTCGCCTGAACCTGCTGGGAATGTCCATCGATCACATCACCCGGGCGGCGGCAAAATCCGGTCCCAGGGGGCCTGCCGAATCCATGAGGCGCACCATTCAGGTGGTCCGCGATCGCCTCGTGGGTCATGGTCGGAAGGCAGCCGGCGAGGAACGACGGGGTTATCGAGCCTCCCTGGACAAGGATGTCAGGCCCCTCCTGAGCCGACTCCGGACGGACCTGGAGCGGATATTCCGCTCCGAAAAGCGCCGCACCCGGCACGCCGAGGATCGGCATGCCGACGGGAAACGACCCACCGGCATGGCAGTGAAGGACGCGCGAAAGGCCGCCGACGAAAAGTTCCTCCACGACGCCGAAAAGGACACCATCGTGGTCCTGGGCCCGAAGGGACGCACCCACGTTTTCTCCAGGACCGGGAAACTGGTGACCAGCATGGTGGTCAAGCCCGGTGAACTGGAGCGCCGGTTCAACAAGACACGGTGGCGTCCCGCGCTTCCGAAGCTGCTGGCCGAACTGCGGGAGAAGATCAGACAATGAACAGGATTGAACAGGTGTGGCCTCTTTCCCTGGTGCTTCTGCTCACACTGACCGTGACCTGCGGCGGTGGCGGGGATGCCGATGACCCGGAACCACTGCCCGACGTGGCCCGGTGGGTGGACCCGCTCATCGGGACCAGGGGCCCAGGGAATACGGTGCCCGGTCCCTGCGTTCCCCACGGCATGGTCAAACTGTCGCCGGACACGGACATCGAACCCGGCGGCATCGACGCCTACGAGTACAGCAACGGTCGGATCGAGGGCTTCAGCCACACCCACCTGGAGGGTCCGGGCGGGGGCCACAACGGGTACAGCCAGATCCTGCTGACGGCCATCAACGGTCCCGTGAAAATCGACCGGGACGATTACGCCTCCACCTTTTCGCACGAGTCCGAAATCGTCGAACCGGGATACTACGCCGTGACCCTGGAGGAGCCGGACGTACGCGCGGAGATCACCGCCTCCGCCCACTGTGGCGTGCACCGCTATACCTTCCCCGCCGGCACCGAGTCCCGGCTCATCGTGGATCTCGCCCAGACCCGCGGGGAACCGCTGGCGGGATCGGTCACCGTGGTGGGGGACGACACCATCGAAGGCCGAGCGGTCCACCAGGTGAATCCCCTGGTCGCCCTCCTCATCGACCAGAAGGTGGACGGTGGAAACGGCGTCTCCACGATCTACTTTTCCGCACGGTTCAGCCGTCCCTTCGAATCCTTCGGCACCTGGTCCGATGGGGACATCCTGGAAGGAACGGCGACGTCCGAGGGCATGCGGGTGGGCGCGTGGGCCGGCTGGTCCACCGAATCCGGAAATGTCATCGAGGTCCGCGTGGGCATTTCGTTCATTTCGCTGGAACAGGCTCGCGCCAACCTGGAGGCCCAGGCCATCGGGCGCACCTTCGAGGAAGTCAGGGCCCTGGCTTACGACGCCTGGAACCGACTGCTGGCCCGTCTGGAAGTGAAAGGGGGCACCGACGATTTGAAGGTCCAGTTCTACACGGCTCTCTACCATTCCCTGCTCCAGCCTGCGGATTACACCGAGGACGGACGTTTCTGGAACGGAAGCGATGGCTCCGGGTCCGTTTTCGACGCCAGCGGGTGGCGCTACTACACGGATAACTGGTGCATCTGGGACACGTTCAGGACCACCCACCCCCTGCTGACGCTCGTGGAGCCCGAGGTGGTGTCCGACATGGTCCAGTCCCTGGTCCACGCTTTCGAGCAGGGCGGGTGGATGCCCAAGTGTACCTGGAACGCCACGGGCTATTCGCGGGTCATGACCGCCAACAACCAGTTCTGCGTGGTGGCGGACGCCTACTTGAAGGGACTCGCGGGCTTCGACACCGAATCGGCCTGGGACGCCATGGTGAAGGGCTCCAACGAGGAGACCGACTATCCCCTCATCTACGAAGGCGTGTGCGGCTACTCCAGCCAGGGCACGCCCCCGGACTATGTGAACCTGGGTTACGTGGCCCACGAATGCGACCCGGACCAGTCCGCGTCGGTCACGCTGGAACACGCCTACAACGACTGGTGCGTGGCCCTGTTCGCCGAGGCCCTGGGCCGGGCGGACGACCGCGACCACTACATGGAAAGGTCCCTCAACTATCGCAACCTGTTCAACCCGGAACACGGGATGATTCAGGCGAAGAAACGCAACGGCGACTGGGTGGAACCCTTCGATCCCACCTCCACCATCGGCTTCACCGAGGCCAATTCCTGGGAGTACACCTGGTTCGTGCCCCAGGATGTTTGCGGCCTGGTGGACCTCATGGGCGGCCCCGATGATTTCGTGGAAACCCTGGACCGGTTCTTCGACGAAGGCTTCTTCACTTCTTCCAACGAACCCGATTTCCACGCCCCCTGGCTATACGACGCCGCCGGCATGCCCTGGAAGACCCAGGACCGGGTCCGGACCATCCTGGACGACGACTTCTCTTCCGAACCCGGCGGCCTGCCGGGCAACGACGACGCCGGGGCCACGTCGGCCTGGTACGTCTTTGCCGCAGTGGGATTCTTTCCGGTGGCTCCCGGCAACGGGGAATACTGGATTTCCAGCCCGATCTTCGAACGCATCGTGCTCCACCTGGATGCCCACGGCCTGCCCGGAGGCACTTTCGTCATCGAGGCCCCCGGGGTGTCGACCGTCAACCGTTACATCCAGTCCGCCACGCTGAACGGCTCTCCGCTGGACCAGCCTCGGCTTCAACACAAGGACCTGGTTTCCGGCGGCACGCTGGTGCTGGAGATGGGGCCTCAAGCTTCAGAATGGGGAAAATCGACCGTCTGCATCCGTTAGCCGAGTGTGCTAGAGTTCCCGCATCAGCCGTTGAGAACTCGAGCCTGGAGGAAGAAAATGGCTGCAGACAAGGA
>JADHTP010000226.1 GCA_016784945.1 Deltaproteobacteria bacterium
AGATCTACAGCATGAAATACGGCAACCTCCCCGTGGTTCACGCCGTGGGTGGCCTGGAGGATACCGTGGTGGATATCGATGAAGACCCGGCCAATGGAACCGGATTGAAGTTCCGGAATTTCGGCAAAGATGCCTTTGTCGAGGTCCTGCGGCGCGCGGTTTCCCTGTACTCGGACACCGCCGCCATGCAGGCCGTGGTGGAACGCGGCATGGGGATGGATTTCTCGTGGGAGGCCTCGGCGAAGGCCTACCTCGAACTGTATGAAAAGACCCTGGCGTGAGCCGGGATATCAGGAGCGGCACATGACCACCGAGGATCGGGATCGGATTCTGGCCCAGATTGAGGAAGCCGAACGGCAGGCGGACCTGGGAGGGGGGGAGCAGCGCATCCAGAAGCAGCACGATGCCGGCAAGCTCACGGCCCGCGAACGGATAGATGAGTTCGTGGACCCGGGGTCCTTCCTGGAACTGGACAAGCTGGTCAAACACCGCTGCACCGATTTTGGCATGGAAGAACAGCGGATTCCCGGCGACGGCGTGGTGACCGGCCACGGCAAGATCGACGGGCGCTCGGTGTTCGTGTTCGCCCAGGACTTCACGGTCTTCGGCGGTTCGCTGTCCGCGGCCTACGCCAGGAAGATATGCAAGATCATGGATCTGGCCATGAAGGTGGGCGTGCCGGTGGTGGGGCTTAACGACTCCGGCGGGGCGCGAATCCAGGAAGGCGTGGAGAGCCTTGGCGGCTACGCTGACATTTTCCTCAGAAACACTCTGGCTTCCGGCGTCGTTCCCCAGGTGTCCGTGGTGCTGGGACCCTGTGCCGGCGGAGCGGTCTATTCGCCTGCCATCACGGATTTCATCGTGATGGTGGAAAACACCTCCCACATGTTCATCACGGGGCCCGACGTCATTAGAACCGTGACCCACGAGGAGGTGTCGAAGGAGGACCTGGGTGGTGCGCTGACCCACGCCCGCAAGAGCGGCGTCGCCCACCTGGTGGCCCCCGACGACGCCTCGGCCCTGCGTCTGGTGGCGGACCTGATGTCCTACTTTCCTTCCAACAACACGGAGGACCCGCCCTTAGTGGAGAACGGTGACTCGCCGGACCGTACGGACACCGCGTTGGACGACATCGTGCCCACCAGTCCGGAGAAGCCCTACGACATCCGGGAAATCATCCGAAACGTGGTGGACGAGGGGAAGTTCCTGGAGGTCCACGAGCAGTTTGCGGAGAACATCGTGGTGGGATTCGCGCGTTTCGGGGGCAAGTCCACTGGCATCGTGGCCAACCAGCCCGCGCACCTGGCGGGGTGCCTCGACATCAATGCCTCCGTCAAGGGCGCCCGGTTCGTGCGGTTCTGCGACGCCTTCAACATCCCCCTGGTGACTTTCGTGGACGTTCCCGGGTTCCTGCCGGGCACGGCCCAGGAGTACGGCGGCATCATCAAGCACGGCGCCAAGCTTCTCTACGCCTTCGCGGAAGCCACGGTCCCAAAGGTCACCATCATTACCCGCAAGGCCTATGGCGGAGCCTACGACGTGATGTCGTCCAAGCACATCCGGGCCGACGTCAACCTGGCCTATCCCACGGCCGAGGTGGCCGTGATGGGTCCGGAGGGGGCGGTCAACATCGTGTTCCGCAAGGAACTGGAAAAGGCCGAGGACCGCGATGCCGCGGCCACCGAATACGTCCGGCATTATCGCAAGCGCTTCGCAAATCCCTTCACCGTGGCCGAGCTGGGCTACGTGGATTCAGTCATCTACCCGCGGGACACCCGGCGCCACATCGTTACGTCGCTGGCCATGCTGTCCAACAAGCGGGATACCAATCCCCCGAAGAAGCATGGTAATATTCCGCTATAGAGACTCGGAGGACATAAGAATGGAAGTTTCGCTCGATATCAAAAACGTCCTGGTGCCCATCGACTTTTCGGATTCGTCGCGCAAGGCCTTCTACATGGCCTTGAAGTTCGCACGGAAGTTCGATGCCGCCACCCACGTCCTGCACGTGATGGAACCCATCGCGTCCTTCGATTCCGGTGAAGACATGGATCGGCAGGCAGGGGAGCTCAAGCGGGTGGAAGACGGGGTCCAGCGGCGGGTCAATGAACTGTTCGAAGACGGTGGTCTCGCGGAAGTGGACCGTCGCAAGGTCCATATCGAGATCAGGGCCGGTAAGCCCTATATCGAGATACTCCGCTACGCCTACCAGACCGAATCCGACGTCATCGTGATGGGCTCCCATGGTTACACGGGTGTCAAGCACATGCTTCTGGGCAGCCACACCGAAAAGGTGGTCCGCCGGGCGCACTGCATGGTCCTCACCATCAAGCCCGATGATTTCGACGTGGAGTCCGACATCACCGGCATCCCCAAGAAGTTCCGCTGACCCATGACCCTTCCTGACGAATCCCGCAACGTTCACCTCATGGATCCACGGGGCCGGATCGTGCGCATCCAGGACGTGGAGGTGGAGTGGCTCGGCTCGTCATTTACCTCGGGTTGCGCCTGCCTCCTGTATCGGATGGGCCCGTTCGACGTGATCCTCTGGGTCAGACCCCACGAACCGGCAGGCAGTAGGCGGTGCTTTTTCACCGTGGGCGACCTGGATGCTTCCTACACGGTTTTCCCCCCCGGGGGTGAACCCCATGCACAACAGATCGAGGCCGTGCGGACGCTGGCCCTGCGGTTTTTCGAACGACACCCTGAAATCCGGGGCGAGTCCCTGCGTTCCACCGAGTTCGCATCGGTCGAGCAGGTGGTGGAAGGGGTGCCCGTCACGGGCGGTTGCCGGGCCCGGTTGGTGGGCGTGCGGGGCGGGGCCCTGGCCCTTCGACTGGATTCGGAAACGGGGGACCGCCAGGCCACCTGTCTCATCGGACCGCGGGCAGACCATGGACCTGGGATCCTGGGCTGGTCCCTGCAGGTGGAGCGCCAGGGCCACTGGGAGCAGCATCACCTGGACGCCCTCCAGGGGTACCTGCTGGACGTGGTGTCCGCCATCGCCGTGAACCTGGGGCTGGGTTCGGACTGGGGCCAGCTTTCCAGTCCCTCGGCGGTGGTGGATATCGACCTGCGGAAGCGGGGGAACCGGCGTGTGCTGGAGCCCGACATTCCCGGAGATGTCGAGGGGCGCCTGGACGTCCGGATCTCCATTCCTTCCCACTGTGACCAGGATTGCACCTATTGCGAGGGCAGGACCGGGGACGCCGAGATCCCTCCCGACGACCAGGTGCTGCAGGATATCCGGGAAATTACCCAGCGGCTGCGTCCCCTCGTGGAAGGCGGCGTTGCGGTCAACTTGGTGCTGCTGGGGGACGATGTGCTGAATTCACCGGTCATCCTGGACGTGGTCCGGTCCCTCGCCACAATTCCACCGGAGTCCGTTTCATTCACCACGCCGGGCACCCGCCTGGCCGATCCCCTCTTCGCCCGTGCCTTGGCCGGGTCGTGCCCGTCTTTGAGCGTGACCTTGACCCTGAACGGCCCCGACAACGCCACCCACGACGATGTGGCGGGACGGCAGGGGGCCTTCAAGGACCTGATGCGGGCGCTGGCGAATTGCCGGGAGGCGGGAATCGGTGTCGCCCTTCACCACATCCTCACCGCTTCGACCCTTCCGAATCTCGGGGCCACGCTGGAGGCCGCCGGTGTCATGGGCGTGCCGTTGACCCTGGTGCTTTTCGGGACGGAGCCCCAGTATTCCCGCGAGTTCGTAAAACGCAACCTGCCTTCACCGGAACTCTGGCTCGGCGCCCTGAACGAGCACCGGGGCAAAGCCTTGAAGGCACTGACCGGGACAAAGAACTTTCCGTTGTGTTCCCTGCCTGTCTGGGCGCGGGACCTGGCGGTGTTCGAAGGCGCGACCCTTCCCGACGACCCGAAATCAACGCCTAAGCCCTGTCGGGACTGTGGTGTCTTCGGCGAGCCGTGTCCGGGGCCGGGGAACGGGTACCTGGAACGGCTGGGAACGGGGTGGTTGACTTCGCTCTGAGGCCGTTCAGGCGACGGACAGCTTTTCCCTGAGCATGTTCAAGGTCCTCTCCATTACGTCATCGAGGGTGCCCATGACGTCGGCGCCGGCAGCGAAGGGGTGTCCGCCACCGCCCAGGGTGGCCGCCACGTCGTTGATGGTGATGTTGCCCGGCGACCGGATGCTGACCTTGACCTTGCCTTCCCTGAAGACCTTGAACAGTACGGCGATGTCCACGCCATCGGTGGCAGCCAGCAGCATGACCATGCTCCGGACGTCATCGGAATCCACGTCGAGGTCGGACATTTCCTGGGGGGTCACCCGGGCACATGCCAGACGTCCGTCCAGTTCGAAATCCGCCGATCCCAGGACCCGACCCTGCAGCACCACGCGGTCCCGTGACACGGACCCGAACAGACAATGGGCGGCCTTTTCGGCGTCGGCGCCCGAGGCGACCAGTCGCGCTGCCACGGCAAAGACTTCCGGGTCGTTGCGAACGAACTGGAACTGGTTTGTGTCGAACAGAATGGCCGAATAGAGGGGAAAGGCCAGGTCGGCGGTCAGGTCCACACCCAGGGCGTCCAGAACGTGCACCATGAGTTCGCCGGTGGAAGAGTAGTCGCTGGCCAGGATCCCATCGATGGAATGGTCGTTGGGGGGGTGATGGTCGATGGCGGCCGTGGGACCGGACCGTTCTTCCAGGATCGGGCCGACGGGCCCCGAGCGCCTCAATTCACAGGTGTCCACCAGCAATACCAGGTCCACGTCCATCAGGGTCCGGGCCAGGTCCGGTTTGAAGGCATGGATGTCATTGTCGTGGTCGAGGAACTGGAACCGACGGGCGCTTTTGGCGGGATTGATCACGTGGACCCGCTTGCCCAGGGTCCGCAGGGCGCGAGCCAGGGCGATTTCGGAACCGATGCCATCGCCATCTGGACCTTCGTGAGTCGTGAGGGCCACGGAATCGGATTCGCGCAGCAAGGCCAGAACGGCCTCGCCTTCTGGAGAGGTCACAATGTGTTTCTTCAAAACAGCAACTCCATCAGTCCGTTGAGTATGCGGGCGGTCGCGCCCCAGATGACGTGCCCCTGGTAGTCCACGAAGAGTATTTCGTTGTATCTGTCGGGATGATCCACGGGCATGCGCCTCACGTTGTTCGTGTCCGCCATGATGTCGAGGGGAAAGGAAAAGACCTCGGTGATTTCGTCGGTCATGGGTTTAAGACCATCGAAGGATCCCACCGCGCCGACGAACGGGGCCACGTGGTACCCGGTGATGGTCTTGTAATCGTCCAGCCGGCCCAGGATACGGAGACCATCGGGTTCCAGTCCGACCTCCTCCACGGACTCCCGGATGGCCGTGGAAAGGAAATCGGGGTCCGACGGCTCCCTCATGCCACCGGGCAGGGACACCTGGCCCTTGTGGTCTTTCACGTCGCGGCTGCGCACGGTCAGCAGGACCTCC